>NZ_LR590469.1:2431151-2735045 GCF_901472495.1 Yersinia enterocolitica subsp. enterocolitica | reverse complement strand
GTATTGGTCTGGTGCCTTACAGCCCGCTGGGTAAAGGCTATTTGACTGGCAAGATGACGGAAACCACCGAGTTTGCCAGTGATGATTTCCGTCGCACACTGCCGCGTTTCACACCGGAGGCATTAAAAGCAAATCAGGGGCTGATAGCCTTGATTCAGGATGTGGCACAGCAAAAAGGTGCCACACCGGCACAAATCGCCTTGGCTTGGTTGCTGGCGAAAAAACCGTGGATCGTGCCGATCCCAGGGACACGCAAGCTCGATCGGCTGGAAGAAAATATCGCTGCCGCCAACCTTGAGTTGACCGCTACAGATCTTCAGCAAATTGACAGCGTTGCGGCAAAAGTAACATTAACTGGGGAGCGCTACCCTGAAGCACTGGAAAAACTGACCGGACTTTGATCTGTCACCTGAACACCCTCAGGAATCACGGTGAAATGGCTCGTAGCGTCTACAGTTATACAGTTTACCTTGACCTTTTTTAAGGTTTATCGAGCTGCAAATCACAGTGTTTATGATACCGGAGATACACCATGACAATGAAAGTACTCGGTTATGCTGCCACGTCAGCAAAAGTTCCTCTGGCACCCTTTGAGTTTACTCGTCGTGCTCCTCGCCCAGATGATGTGGTGATGGAGGTGCTCTACTGCGGCGTTTGCCATTCTGACCTACATCAGGCGCGTAATGATTGGGGATTCAGTACCTATCCTATTGTTCCCGGTCATGAAGTGGTTGGGCGCGTCACGGCCGTCGGTAAAGATGTTACCAAGTTCAAGGTCGGCGACTTTGCCGGCATTGGCTGTATGGTGGATTCCTGTCGACACTGCCAACCCTGTCAACAGGGATTAGAGCAGTATTGCGAAGAAGGGAATGTACAGACCTACAATGGTATTGACCGTCATGACCATACCCCAACCTATGGTGGCTATTCACAAGCTATTGTTGCATCACAAGATTTCGTGTTGAAGATGCCTGCTGGCCTGGATCTGAAAGCGGCCGCACCACTGCTGTGTGCGGGTATCACCACCTGGTCACCATTGCGCCACTGGAAGGTCGGTAAAGGCAGTAAAGTGGCGGTGGTGGGGCTAGGGGGCTTGGGTCATATGGCCTTGAAACTGGCGAATGCGCTGGGCGCTGAAGTGACACTCTTTACCCGCTCACCTAACAAAGAGGCTGATGCTCGTCGTTTGGGCGCTCATCATGTTGTTTTATCTACCGATGATGCACAAATGGCTGCGGCCAAAGGGTAGTTTGATTTGATTATTGATACTGTGCCTTATGTGCATGATATCAACCCTTATATGCCGACGCTGAATGTTAATGGCACATTGGTATTTGTCGGTTTCCTCGGGGATATCAGCCCAATGGTGAGCACTTTACCGATGATTTTGGGACGACGCTCGGTGGCGGGTTCATGCATCGGCGGTATTACGGAGACACAGGAAATGTTGGATTTCTGCGCGCAGCACGGCATTGCTTCAGATATAGAAATGATTAATATTCAGGACATTAATCATGCCTACGAACGTATGCTGAAAAGTGATGTGAAATACCGTTTTGTTATTGATATGGCGTCATTGAAAGCGTAAGCCGCTCATCACTGATAGATATAAATACTACTGCGGCATTTAAAACTGACCGGGCGAATACCCGGTCATTCTGGTAAATCAATCAGCAATGCTCGCAGGGGAGTTTGCGCTTTAATCACTAAATGCTGTTCCTCTTGCACAAAAGCGCCGTCACCACAGCTCAAACGCTGAGCGTCGCTCACTTGCGGGCCTGCCACTTCCACGGTTCCGTGAATAGATTGCAGATAAGCCCTCGGGCCGTGCAAATCAATCGTATATTGCTCACCCGCCGCCAAATCCAAATGATGAATCCATACTTGCTGGCGCAATTTCAGGCTGCCTTTTTCGCCGTCAGGGGAAGCCAATAGCCTTAATGGCTGGGTACACAGTGATAGCTGCTGAGCCGATTGACTTTCTTGCTCGGGACAAGCATTGAGCCATAACTGAATTCGCGTTAATGGTTTGTCTGAACTAAGGTTATGCTCGCTATAGCTCACACCCGGCTGGGTAGAAAATAGCAGGACATCGCCAGTTTTACCGCGCACATGGTTACCTAAGCTATCCCGATATTCTGCCTCACCTTGTAGGATGATATTCAGAATATCAACCCGTGGGTAAGTTCGCGGCTGGAATGACGCGCTCGGCGCGAGAACTTCCTGATTCAGCACGCGCAGTGAAGCATAGCCTAATAATTTTGGATCAAAATAGTGGCCGAATGAAAAGGTATAGCGCGCCTGGAGCCAACCAAAGTCAGCTTGCCCGCACTGTTTTGCTGTTCTGCATGTAATCATGACAATGATCGCTCTTTCCTGATATTAATCGATAAACAAATGGTAAGCGTCTGGACGCCAGATTGTTAGCCAGTTAATCTGGTCACTATATTCAAATTTCCTGATTGAGAAAACGATGGGCAAAGATCGGGCGCTAACGTTAGAAGCGTTGAGAGTGATGGATGCCATTGACCGCCGTGGCAGTTTTGCTGCGGCTGCCGATGAATTGGGGCGTGTACCTTCGGCATTGAGCTACACCATGCAAAAACTCGAAGAAGAGCTGGATGTGGTGCTGTTCGACCGTTCCGGGCATCGCACCAAGTTTACCAATGTGGGTCGTATGCTGTTGGATCGCGGGCGGGTGCTGCTGGAAGCTGCCGATAAGCTGACCACGGATGCTGAGGCATTGGCGCGTGGTTGGGAAACCCATATCACTATCGTCAGTGAAGCCTTGTCTCCGGCATGGAAACTGTTCCCGCTGGTTGACCGACTGGCGCTGAAAGCGAATACGCAAGTCTCTATTTTTACTGAAGTATTGGCGGGTGCCTGGGAGCGGTTGGAGCAGGGGCGGGCGGATATTGTGATTGCGCCAGATATGCATTTTCGCGCATCTTCGGAGATTAACAGCCGCAAACTGTACAAAGTCACCAGTGTCTATGTGGCCAGCCCTGACCATCCAATCCATCTGGAGCCAGAGCCGCTGTCAGAGCTAACGCGGGTGAAATACCGTGGTGTTGCCGTAGCCGATACCGCTCGTGAACGGCCGGTTTTGACCGTGCAATTGCTGGATAAACAGCAGCGGTTAACGGTGAGTACCATCGAAGATAAGCGGCGGGCATTGTTGGCCGGTTTGGGGGTGGCGACCATGCCGTATGAAATGGTTGAGAAAGATATTGAAGCGGGGCGCTTACGGGTTGTCGGCCCAGAATACAGCCGTGAGGCCGATATCATTATGGCCTGGCGACGCGACAGTATGGGTGAAGCTAAGTCGTGGTGTCTGCGCGAGATTCCTAAATTGTTCGCTAATAAGTAAACGGCTACTGCACGTCGTCATACTGAGATTGTGCAGTGCTCACAATCCTCACGTACTAGTACTAGTTGTACGCTCCGGTTTTTCCGCGCTGTACGCACTCAGACTGACTTAGCTCGCTACGCCTTAAGCTGTTATGGCTACTGCGCGTTAATCTGTTAATAAAGTGAAACGGGTATCTCGGCCATGTGGCTCCAGCAGATCTTGCTGTGGGCCGATGGAGATAATGCCATAAGGATTAATAGTGCCGTGGCTGCGGTAATAGTGATGGCGAATATGAGCAAAATCTACCGTCTCGGCAATGCCTGGCATTTGATAAATATCACGCAGGAAACCATACAAATTTAGATAATCGCTGATCCGGTGCTTATCACATTTAAAATGCGTGACATACACGGGATCAAAACGTACCAATGTGGTCCATAAACGCAAATCCGCTTCGGTAAGTTGATCACCGGTCAGATAACGCTGTTTCCCCAGAAGTTGCTCTAGCTTCTCCAGTGCATCAAATAAGGTGCTGACGGCTTCGTCATAGGCTTCTTGCGTGGTAGCAAAGCCCGCTTTATACACGCCATTGTTGACCTGATCGTAGACCCATCCATTGATGTCATCAATATTGCGGCGTAATGCGGGTGGATAATAATCCCCGGCTCTGGCGCCCACGCCATCAAACGAACTATTGAACATGTGAATGATATCGGCTGACTCATTGCTAACAACAGTTTGCTGGTGTTTGTCCCATAACACCGGGACGGTGACACGCCCGCTATAATAGGGGTCAGCACGCAGATAGAGCTGATAAAGATAATCGAGGTGATAAAGAGAGTCGCCAGTGGCGGCGGGAAAATCATCGCCGAATGTCCAGCCATGCTCTTTCATCAGCGGATGCACCACAGAGACGGAAATCAGTGATTCCAGCCCTTTCAAGGTGCGCATCAGCAAAGTGCGATGCGCCCACGGGCAGGCAAGAGAAACATACAAATGGTAGCGGTCTGCTTCGGCTTTAAAACCGGCTTTGCCCTGCGGCCCAGCCTGGCCATCAGCCGTGACCCAATGGCGAAACTGTGAGGTACTGCGTTTAAAATGACCACCGGTAGATTTGGTGTCATACCAAATATCGTGCCAGATACCGTCTACGAGCTGCCCCATTTTATGTTCCTCTATAAAAAATACGCCCCATCTAATGATAGGGCGCTATTCATTAAAATCGCATGTTCATTTTTGTCGCGGGCTTACCACTTCTTACCCAGCAGGCGGTCGATACTGAAACCACCAGGGCCAGCAACCGCTAAGACAATATAACCGCCAGCGATGGTCAGGTTTTTCATGAACATCAGTTGGTTAACACCTTCCGCAAAGTTAGTGTGGAAAATCAGTGCGGTCAGAATGGTGAAACCGGCAGTGAACAGCGCGGTGGTGCGAGTCAGGAAACCAAACAGAATGGCCAAACCACCACCAAATTCCAACAGGATAGTCAGTGGCAGGAAGAAACCAGGGACGCCCATCGCTTGCATATATTGTTGGGTCCCGGCATAGGCATCACCCATTTTGCCGTAACCGGCAACAATAAACAGAATTGGCATCAGAATGCGTGCTACCAACAGGCCAGTATCTTGTAATTTGTTCATCGACGACTTCTCCAAAAAGTGTTTTGTATTAATGCCTGGCATCTGCTGGCGTTAATTTTTATACCCGTCATACTCCAAGCTGCATGTGTGTTGGCTGCTTTCGTTCACCCGAATCACTTACCTGAGCAAGCTCATCGGGATTCACTCAGTTGCCGCCTTCCTGCAACTTGAATTATTTAGGGTATATATATGATTGTTTGCTGGTGTATTTCTGCAAACGCCCTGACTTGATGAGAGAATGTTAGTCGAGAAGTTGATAAGTTGTTAGCAAGTAAAACTGTCGTTTTTTATCAAAAAAATTGAAGTGACAGAATATAAAAGCCTGCTTATGGGGAAAGATGCTGCTAGTAGGCTGAATTATATGCTGGTTTTATCAAACATAAGATAATGGCTGCGTGTCAGTACAGTGCAGTGGAATGGGGGATCAACGTAATAAAAAAGTACTGCGAAACAATCGGATAGCACCCCATGCACTGACCGCTCTGCGCGACCAGCGGATTAACTTACTGGGATGGCGAATGCCATATAACGCCACCAGGCTTGAACCTACCATCAGATATTTTCGCATACTGACGATTTTCGCCCAGCCCCTGTCATAAGGTGCGGTGACTTCAATCCAATGTGCGGCGCTGTTAGCGAGATCCAGACGTTGTTGCTGGATCTCCCGTAACAATGCGGCCTTTTCCTGTGCTAATTGACGGCGACTCAACGCTCTTTCTCCAATAACTCGCGATCCGTTTCCAGTTGCTTGCGGGTTGACCCCAGCAGGGTGGAACGGCGCGCTTTGGTGAGTGTCCAGATAACACCTATTATCGCCAGTGCTAAGAGCACTGCTGTTGTCGACCCCAATGCAACTAAACGATAAGCAGGATCAATCGCCCATATCACCAACACCAGCAGACTCATCAAACCGAAAGCGGTAAACAGCAGAGTGATCCCCGCCATCATCAGCAACTGAATCAGTGTTGCTTTTTCTTCTTCCAGTTCAATAGCTGCTAGCCGAACACGGGTTTCGACCATGCCAACCACGATGGTGGCGATGCGGTGGACAGTATCGAGGACCCCTTTACCGGGGCCCTGAGTTTGAGGAAGTTCAGCCATAATCAGCGGCGAGACAACAGAACGCCTAACACCACGCCAACAGCAGCACCGATGCCTACGCCAGCCCAAGGGTTGTCATGGACATAGTTGTCAGCTTTATCAGCAATTTCTTTGGTTTGGGCGGCGATTCTATCACCCGTTTCGCTCAGGCGTTCACGCGTATCTTTCAAGGCACTTTCCGCTTTAGCCCGCAGCTTATCTAACTCAGCTTTCGGCTTATCGGTCGAAGATTGCAGCACTTCTTCCAAAGTATCCGCAAGTGACTTAAGTTCAGCGCGCAAATGTTCAGAGGTTTTATCTTGTGGCATGTAATAGCTCCTTAACATAACTGAGGTGAATACCTAATCTAGTGAATTTCTTTGGAAGTTGATAGGTTAATTATCCTAATAATATCCAAATGACTCACTGTGTCTGTATTTAAACCCGGAGTCGCTACTTCTGTGCCTGAGCTTGCTTTAACTCAGCTTGCGCCTCCGTTAACTTCTTCTGTTGTTTGGTAATTTTATCAGCATCACCTTTTTGTTGAGCCTCTTTTAGTTCTTCCTTACGCTCAGTGACTTTGTGCTGCTTTTCTTTAATTTTGCTCTGGCGGTCGGCTGCCAGACTTTCAACCGTGCAATTATTCTTAACTTGTTTCAAGGCCGTTTCCAGACCTGCGGCGCGACGGGTATTGCCATGCTGTTTGGCATAATCAATCTGCTGTTGGATCTCTTTGGCTTTGGTATCGCACTCATTTGCCTGGGCGACACTGCCAAACGCAATCATCGGTAATACCAGCAGGAGAAAGGCCCGTAGGGGAAAAACGGCACGTAACAACATGGTATTGCTTCCTTTTACAACAAGAATCGGGGTGAAATAGGCTACTGTGAATGACTAAGCATAGCGCTGAATTATATGATACCCAAGTTTACTACAGGATTTTTTATAGATTAATCATATATCAGCAGGATATATTGGTCATAACGAAGATCAAATGACGGGGAGATAACTCCCCATGATGCAGATTACCCTACATTTTGTAGGTTGTTTCTGAAGGCGGGCAATAAACGCTGACGTTTCTTTGACTCACTGGAGACAATGACATAACCGTTTGGCAGGATATCTTGTAAAGCTGTAATGGCTTCTTGCTGTTGCTCTGGAGACTCAAGACTCACTACCAAACTGTCATTTTCTGGAGTGATGCTTTTGATGCGAATCCCCCGCTGATCAAGATGCTGGTACAGAGAAAACCCATCAGGTAATGACAGCCCCTGCTGATTAGGCCGAATTTTTAGCGCGCTTTCCGTGCGCATAATAATGGGCGTAAACAGCAGCGCTGCCAGCAATAAAACTGTCACTGGCAGGATAAGATAGTGCCAAACTGGGCGGCCAAAACGGCCACGAAAGTTAATCACTCTGGCTTACCTTTGTCATTGCTATCATTCACGGGCGTGGTATTTTTCTTGCGCCAAAGCACATATAAAGAACCAAACAAGCCGATCACTAGTAGCGCCAGAGGCAGTAACATCAAGAAAAACATCACTTCATCTTCGTATTTCAGGAATACCGGCGTTTTACCAAAAGCGAAGCCCATAGTGGTTAAGATCAACACCCACAGGAAGCCACTCATCCAGTTAAAGAATTGAAAACGCGCATTGTTCAAGCCGGAAAGACCGGCAATTGTTGGCAGCAAGGTGCGCACAAATGCCAGGAAACGCCCGACTAACAGTGCGGATAACCCATGACGGTGGAACAAGTTATGTGCGCGTTGGTGGTAGTGGGCGGGTAGATGGGATAGCCACCCTTGTACCACTTTTGTATTCCCTAGCCATCGCCCCTGAATATAACTGACCCAGCAACCCAGACTGGCTGCGGTGGTTAATACCACCAGTGTTACTGGGAAACTCATGGCACCTTTCGCAATCAGTACCCCCACCAGAATTAACAGGCTATCGCCAGGTAGAAAGGCTGCCGGGAGCAAGCCATTTTCCAGAAAAAGTATCACAAATAGCAGGATGTAGATGGCCCATACTAACGACGGGTTCGCGAGCGTCTCGTAGTCTTGTGCCCATAAAGCATGTAAGAGTTCTTTAATGATATCCATCTGGTATTCCTAAAACGTCATTGTTTGTTGTATGCATCGTTATGGATATAAACACGATCACAAAAATATCTGATGGTTTTTCGTGTTTTAGCGATGGTTATGATAAATGAACCAGAGCAAACCAATTCGCTGATATCTTGAGGTAAATTTACTTCTTGTTGCGATGCCCACGTATTACGACAATAGAAAAGCATCACGCCATAATGTGATAGGTAAGCATCCCGCTATATTGAGTATTACTCTCTTTCCAACCACCCACACGATTTTGCTGTGTTGATGCATGGAATATCCAATTGGAATAGTTCAGCAGTGGCTGTGATTGCCGTGGCTGTTTGTAGATTTCATCCGCACGATGACTGCGGGACATCGCCAGATATGTGCCATGCCAGATGTTGTTGGCGAGCGAAGGATTAACTGGACTGGCAAA
Source organism: Yersinia enterocolitica subsp. enterocolitica (assembly GCF_901472495.1). Classification (NCBI taxonomy): domain Bacteria; kingdom Pseudomonadati; phylum Pseudomonadota; class Gammaproteobacteria; order Enterobacterales; family Yersiniaceae; genus Yersinia; species Yersinia enterocolitica. The sequence goes on along the minus strand of NZ_LR590469.1, from coordinate 2,726,439 downwards.
TTTAAGCGTACCCAACCGGTTTTTTATGGCGGTTTTTTTGGCGGGCATGCCCATTAGGCGTAATTGAGAATAAAAGGCTTTCTTTTGCAGACGCAGATCTGACGAAGATATATTTACCGATGATGAAGTACTGCTGACAGAGTGACAGTCAAGCGCAGGTAAGGCGATACCTGATGTGGGATGCGTGGGCGATAGCAGGTTGCCGGAAGCCGAACCGGCCCAGCCAGACACTGCAATAAACAGAGCAAACAACCAGCGCATATATTTGCGTTTCGCTCCCAAAACATCCGAATAAAAAAGTGTTGTCACTTTAGCAAAATAGCGGGATATGAAACAGGGAAATATAGATGCTAATTGAGTGTTTTTTAAGCAATAGTTGAAAAACAGGTATAACACTGACGTTTGCTGACAGAACTCGACATTTACTGACCTCAAAGCGGCATAATCTTACCGGGAAGAGAAAGAATAGAGTCCGTTTCTCTCCCCGCGGATTATCTCTTTATAGAATAGAAGTCAGTTCTTGCTAGTAGCAACGCTATTGGCGACACTGGGTATATCGAGATGAACAACCGGGTTCTCAGTGAATAAATAGCGGTCCACATTAAACTCAAAATCATCGGTGGTTGCGCGAAACAGCATCTGCTTGGTATTTTCCAGATGTTGCCACATGGCCAACTTGCTGGCGTAAGGATCTTTACGCATCAAGGCTTCGAGGATCCTGTCGTGATCTTCGCACCAACTCTCGATCGACTTATCATCAATATGTTCATGCAGCTTGATCCAGTAAGGGTTATGTACCCGCTGGCTCCACATTTTTTCGACGATCGTTGCCATAGCGGTATTTTGCGTCGCCAGCGCTACCTGTACATGGAATTTCAAATCCCATTGCGAGTCGCGAAAACGATCTTCTTGCCGCGCATGTTTTTGGATCTCGATTAATTGCACGATATCTTGTCGCGTCACTTGCGTGGCCGCAAATTCGGCAATGTTACTTTCGATCAATTGGCGCGCTTGTAACAGCTCAAAAGGCCCCGCCGTGGCGAATTCAATGCCGTGGTTAGGCATGACCAAGTGCTTTTGTTTATTCGACATCACATGGATGCCGGAGCCTTTGCGCACTTCTACATAGCCTTCCACTTCCAGCATGATAATCGCTTCACGGACCACGGTGCGGCTGACATTCATTTCTTCGGAAATGTAGCGTTCTGCGGGCAATTTATCGCCCACCGGATAAACACCGGCTTCGATGCGCTGCTTTAACTCTGCGGCTAACTGTTGGTACAACCGTCTGGTTTCTGTGAATTCCATGATTAAGGCTCTTGGGATCAATTGAGGCAGCAAATTTTGCGGCTCATTTTGTCTGGAAGGCATGATATCCCGTAGGAGATACAATGGGACTTGTTATACCACTTATCCCAATTGGGTTCTAGTTATTGCTATCACAGTTATGATGGAAAATGTGCGGTAAAAGGGGGAGGGCGGGTATAAAAAAGCCCGGCAGATTTTACCGGGCTGGTGATGTCTACAACTTCAAATCATGGTATGGATTAATTCTGTCCGGCTGGTGTTTGTTGTACCGGATCGATAGCCGGTTCGGCTGCCGGGCGGTTTTGCAGTACCGTCCAGATAACCACTACTGCCAACACGTCAAACACTGCCAGTGCGGCAAACAGTGGGCTGAAGCCCATAGTATCTGCCAAAGCACCTACCACCAGAGCGAACATGGTACTGGCAGTCCAGGCCGCCATTCCCGTCAAGCCGTTGGCGGTGGCCACTTCGTTGCGACCAAAAACGTCAGAAGACAGTGTGATTAGTGCGCCAGACAGTGATTGGTGAGCAAAGCCCCCAACACACAATAAGGCGATAGCAGCATAAGGGCTGGTAAACAGGCCAATAGTCCCTGGCCCAATCATCAACAAGCCGCCCATTGTTACCACTAACTTACGTGACACAATCAGGTTAACTTTCAGGTATTTCTGGAACAGAGGTGGCAGGTAACCACCGAGAATGCAGCCCAGATCGGCAAACAGCATTGGCATCCAGGCAAACATGGCAATTTCTTTCAGGTTAAAGCCATAAGCTTTAAACATGAACAGTGGGATCCACGCGTTGAATGTCCCCCAAGCTGGTTCTGCCAGGAAACGTGGGATCGCAATACCCCAGAACTGGCGGTTACGGATAATCTGTAGTGCAGACATCTTTTTGGAGTTTGCTGTAGAGTGTTGCGCTTCCTGACCACTCAGGATGTACTCGCGTTCTTCATCAGACAGTTTTTTCTGATCTTTCGGGTGCTTGTACAGGATTAGCCAGGCAATGGCCCAAATCAGGCTGAGGACACCGGTGATGATAAATGCCATCTGCCAGCTGTGCATCACGATAGCCCACACCACTAATGGTGGTGCAATCATGCCGCCGATAGAAGAACCTACGTTGAAATAACCTACAGCAATAGAACGCTCTTTTGCCGGGAACCATTCACTGGTTGCTTTCAGACCCGCAGGGATCATCGCTGCCTCTGCTGCACCCACAGCACCACGAGCGATCGCTAAACCCCCCCAGCTGCTGGCTAATGCGGTACTCATACAGAATATGGCCCACATAACGGCAAACATGGCATAACCGACTTTCGTCCCCATCACATCCAGAATATAACCGGCTACCGGTTGCATTAGGGTGTAAGCGGCTGAATAAGCGGCGATAATATAAGAATATTGCTGAGTGGTGATATGTAACTGCTCTTGCAACGTTGGTGCGGCAACGGCAATAGCGTTACGTGTTAGGTAACCTAATATGGTGCCAACGGTGACCAAAGCGATCATGTACCAGCGTAAGCCTTTAATTTTACGCATCATTTATAACTTCTCCCAGTCTTAGATTACTGCCATGAAACGCCGCCTGTCGTGACGTTTCATGGCGCAATTTGGTCCAATCCGACATCGCGGTGGTACCTGGCTCTTCTTATTAAATTGAGGCTGGCCGTGCTGTGCCAACTTCAACTCTTTGGCTATCCCTTCTCTTGTTTGAGGCCGTAGTGCTGGTACGGCGCTCACTCTTCGGTATTTCCATTGAGGTCAAATCAGTGCGTTTGATGAACATGACGAATGAGATGACTGATGGCGACGCAACAATAACTTGTCATACAGATTTAAAAGTTGAGTGATATCACAAAAACCACTTTTCAATTAGGGAATAATAGAACCCAGCAGACTTAGTGCCGCAAGGGACTAAATGGACTATAAATGTTGGGTATTTGTTCTTTTTGTTAGATTTTTGCGATCTCTATCTACAAAAAATACTGGACGATAGATGAAATTGGTGTGATAACTTCGCGATAACAGAAAGCAGTACTCTAGATGTACTCAAGTGAGGAACCTAATATGGCGCAGTTTTTGACCGAAGACTTTTTGCTCGACACCGAATTTGCCCGTCGTCTCTATCATGACTATGCAAAAGATCAGCCGATCTATGATTATCACTGCCATTTACCCCCAGAACAGATTGCAGAAAACACTCGTTTTAAGAATCTGTATGACATCTGGTTGAAAGGTGACCACTATAAATGGCGTGCGATGCGCACTAATGGTGTGGCTGAGCGTTTCTGTACCGGTGATGCCAGTGACCGCGAGAAGTTTGATGCTTGGGCGGCAACGGTTCCTCATACTATTGGTAACCCGCTCTACCACTGGACGCATCTCGAATTACGCCGTCCGTTTGGTATTACAGGTAAGTTATTGTCCCCAGCCACCGCTGACGAAATCTGGCAGCGCGGAAACGAACTGCTGGCTCAGGATAGCTTCTCTGCCCGCGGTATCATGCAGAAGATGAATGTCAAAATGGTTGGTACTACTGATGACCCGATTGATGACTTACGCCACCATAAAGCGATTGCTGCTGACGGCAGTTTCAATATCAAAGTCTTGCCAAGCTGGCGGCCAGATAAAGCTTTCAATATTGAAGCCGCAGGTTTCAATGACTATATGCAGCGTCTGGAAGCTGCCGCTGACACGTCAATTAGTCGCTTCGCCGATTTGTGTACCGCGCTGAATAAACGTATGGATCACTTTGCCGCTCACGGTTGCAAAGTGTCTGATCATGCGTTGGATGTGGTGGTTTACGGTGAAGCAGATGAAGCGACTCTGGACGGTATCCTTGCTCGCCGTCTGGCGGGTAATCAGCCAAGTACTGAAGAAACCGCGCAGTTCAAAACAGCCGTGTTGCTCTTCCTGTCTGGCGAATATCACCGCCGTGAATGGGTGCAGCAATATCACATCGGTGCACTGCGCAACAATAACAGCCGCATGTTCAATCTGGTCGGGCCGGATATCGGCTTTGACTCCATCAATGACCAGCCATTGGCTCAACCTTTATCTCGCTTATTGGATGCGCAAGGCCTGCGTAATGCACTGCCAAAAACCATCCTTTACTGCCTGAATCCACGTGATAACGAAGTGATCGGCACTATGGTGGGCAACTTCCAGGGCGAAGGCGCTGCCGGGAAAATGCAGTTTGGTTCTGGCTGGTGGTTCAATGACCAAAAAGATGGCATGCAACGTCAAATGACCCAACTGGCACAGCTTGGCTTACTGAGCCGTTTTGTCGGCATGCTGACTGATAGCCGCAGCTTCTTGTCTTATACCCGCCATGAATACTTCCGTCGCATCCTGTGCCAAATGATTGGCCGTTGGGTCGAGGATGGCGAGGCTCCGGCAGATATTGAGCTGCTGGGTTCTATGGTGAAAAACATTTGCTTTGATAACGCCAAGCAATATTTCGCCATCGAATTGTAATCGTCGAACTGCTTCTGTGATGAATAGCTAATAACAATCTCGGGGCTGAATATCAGCCCCTTATAACATTAACATATTGATTATTTAACGCCCGGCTGTATGCGTTATGAGGTGAATCCTGATGCAAACTTTGAACCGTCGTGACTTTCCTGGCCGTAGCCATCCTGACAAAATCATTCAATTCGGTGAAGGTAACTTCCTGCGAGCCTTTGTTGACTGGCAGATCGATTTACTGAATGAGCATACCGATCTAAATGCCGGGATTGTGGTGATCCGCCCGATTGACACCGATTTTCCACCGTCACTCAGCACTCAGGATGGCCTGTATACTGCGGTGATCCGCGGTCTGAACGAACAAGGCGAAGCGGTGCGTGAATCCCGCCTGATCCGCTCGGTTAACCGTGAAATTAATATTTACCGCCAGTTTGATGAATATCTGGCGCTGGCCCGTGATCCTAATATTCGCTTTATGTTTTCGAACACCACCGAAGCCGGTATTGCCTGGAACGAAGCGGATCAATTCAGCGATGCACCGCCAAGTTCTTTCCCAGCGAAATTGACTCGTTTACTGTTCGAGCGTTTTGAGCATTTCTCCGGTGCGGCGGATAAAGGTTGGGTGCTGCTGCCTTGCGAACTGATTGATTATAATGGTGAAGCGCTGCGTGAGTTAGTTCTGCGCTATGCCAGCCATTGGCAACTGCCTGCGGCATTTACCCAGTGGTTGACTGAGAACAACACCTTCTGCTCCACATTGGTTGACCGCATTGTGACGGGTTACCCACGTGATGAAGTGGCAGCACTGCAAGCCGAATTAGGCTATCAAGACAGCTTCCTGGATACCGCCGAATACTTCTATCTATTTGTTATCCAAGGGCCAAAAGAATTAGCACAAGAGCTTCGCCTCGATAAGTTAGATCTGAATGTCCGTATCGTCGATGACATCAAACCTTATAAAGAACGCAAAGTTGCGATTCTGAACGGTGCGCACACTGCTCTGGTGCCAGTGGCTTATCTGTCTGGGCTGGACACTGTTGGTCAGACGATGGATGACGTGCAAATCAGCAGCTTCGTTGAGAAAACCATTACTGAAGAGATTGTGCCGGTATTGGATTTACCGGAAGACGAGTTGTTGTCATTCTCTCAGGCGGTATTGAGCCGTTTCCGTAACCCGTTCATTCAGCATCAGTTGTTGTCTATTGCCTTGAATGGTATGACCAAATTCCGCACCCGCATTTTGCCGCAATTGCTAACTTATCAGCAGCAGCAAGGCAAGTTGCCGCCACGCCTGACTTTTGCACTGGCCGCTCTGATTGCCTTTTATCGTGGTGAACGTGATGGTCAAACTTACCCGTTACAGGATGATGCTCACTGGCTGGAGCGCTATTCCACCTTGTGGAATGGTGTAAAGCACGGCGATATCAAGCTGGCTGAATTGGTTAACACGGTACTGTCTGATACCGCCCATTGGGGGCAGGATCTGACGGCGGTACCACAACTGGCAAATCAAGTGACAGAACAACTACAAACCATCATTGACAGCGGAATGAGAGCTGCGGTCGCGGCATACAGCTAAAGGTTTAACTATGCAAAGTATTATAAAAATTCATCCGTTGGATAATGTGGCTGTCGCACTGCAAGATTTAGCTGCTGATGATGTTCTCGAAATTGGAGAATTCAGTGTTAAATTGGCTCAACCAGTAGCGCGTGGTCATAAATTTGCTTTAACGGCCATTGCACCGGGGCAAATGATCGTTAAGTATGGTTTGCCGATCGGCCATGCATTAACCCTGATCCAGCCCGGCGAACATATTCATTCGCAAAATGCTAAAACTAACCTCAGCGATCTGGATGAGTATCAGTATCAGCCAGAATTCAGCGAGTTACCGCCACAAATGGCAGATCGCGAAGTGCAGATCTATCGCCGGGCCAATGGTGATGTGGCGGTGCGCAACGAACTGTGGATTATTCCAACGGTAGGTTGCGTGAATGGGATCGCCCGTCAGATCCAACAACGTTTTCTGAAAGAAACACAAGACGCGGAAGGTATTGATGGGGTCTATCTGTTCAGCCATCCATTTGGTTGTTCACAATTGGGTCAGGATCACGAAAATACCCGCACCATGCTGCAAAACATGGTGCGCCACCCCAATGCTGGTGCGGTGCTGGTCATTGGTTTGGGCTGTGAAAACAACCAGGTAGACGTTTTCCAAACCACTTTGGGGCCGGTTGATGAAGATCGCGTGCACTTTATGGTCTGTCAGCAGCAGGATGACGAAGTTGAAGCCGGTCTTGAGCATCTGCATGCTTTGTATCAGGTCATGCGCCATGACCAACGGGTTGCGGGTAAGTTGAGTGAACTCAAGTTTGGTCTGGAATGCGGGGGTTCTGATGGGTTATCTGGTATCACCGCTAACCCATTACTGGGCCGCTTCTCCGACTATGTGATTGCCAATGGCGGAACCTCTGTTCTGACCGAAGTGCCGGAAATGTTCGGCGCTGAGCGGATTCTGATGAGCCGCTGCCGTGATGAAGCGACGTTTGAAAAGACTGTCAGTATGGTGAATGACTTCAAACAGTACTTTATTGCGCACAACCAGCCGATTTATGAAAACCCATCTCCGGGCAATAAAGCAGGCGGTATCACTACGCTGGAAGAGAAATCACTGGGTTGCACCCAAAAAGCGGGCCAGAGTAAAGTGGTTGATGTGTTGAAGTATGGTGAGCGTTTACAGCACCCTGGGCTGAATTTACTCAGTGCGCCGGGTAATGATGCAGTAGCAACCAGTGCATTAGCGGGCGCCGGTTGTCATATGGTGTTGTTCAGTACCGGACGTGGTACACCTTATGGCGGCTTTGTACCGACAGTTAAGCTGGCAACTAATAGCGAATTGGCCGCTAAAAAACCCCACTGGATTGATTTCGATGCCGGTAAACTGATTCACGGCACGTCAATGGATGATTTGCTGACAGAGTTTGTTGATTTGATTGTCGACATTGCCAACGGCAAACCAGCGCGCAATGAAGTGAATGACTTCCGTGAACTGGCAATCTTTAAAAGCGGTGTAACCTTGTAAATATTGTGTCTTTTGATTAATGTGAAACGGTGTTTTATTTTTTATGAATAAGACACTCTACCCGAGGTATTGAAGTCGCAGGCCGCGAGTTCCTGCGGCTTCAAGCTCGAAGGGGAGTGCCGTTTGCTTATTAATTTGTACGGTCACCGTACACCAGGATTATCCCCTCATGACTTTCTATTGGTTTGCTCAAGCCGTTGGTGTACTGGCATTTTTTGTCGGTATAACCATGTTTTTCAACCGCGACGAGCAGCGTTTCAGGCTGCAACTTTCTGCTTACAGCGCCATTATTGGCTGCCATTTCTTCCTGATGGGGGCCAGTGCTGCCGGTAGCAGTGCGATGCTTAATGCGCTGCGAAATTTGGTCGCGGCTAAAACCCGCAGCAGTATTGCCATGCTGGTATTTATTGTTCTGACATTGGCTTTTGGTCTCTGGCGTATGCAGCATGCAGTCGAGATATTGCCAATTTTCGGCACCGTTATCAGCACCTGGGCGATATTTCGTACCACTGGCCTGACAACCCGCTGTGTGATGTGGGTATCCACCGTGTGTTGGGTTATTCATAACGTCTGGTTGGGGTCGATCGGAGGGTCATTGATTGAGGGCAGTTTCTTGCTGCTTAACGGCTTTAATATTATCCGTTTTTATCGTCTGCAACGGCAAGGGATAGACCCTTTTCTGGTCGAAAATAAAGCCACAAAATAATAAGAAACGGGGGCCATATTGCCCCCGATAGTTATCTCGATAATGTGCTTCAGACTGATTTACGGCTCGCCAGCGGATCTGGATTGGCTAGTCTGGCATCATCTGCCTGACAGGCGGCAGCAGTAAAAATGACGTCAGTTGACGAGTTCAGCGCAGTTTCAGCTGAATCCTGCAATACGCCGATAATGAAACCAACCGCCACCACTTGCATAGCGATCTCATTAGGAATCCCAAACATACCGCAAGCCAGCGGGATCAACAGCAATGAGCCACCGGCAACACCGGATGCCCCACAGGTGCAGATAGCAGCCACCACACTTAATAACAGCGCGGTTGGTAAATCCACTGCGATACCTAAGGTATGAACCGCCGCCAGTGTTAACACGGTAATAGTGATAGCAGCACCCGCCATATTGATGGTGGCACCTAATGGAATGGAGACAGAATAGGTATCTTCATTCAGGTTCATCTTCTTACACATTTCCATATTCACCGGAATATTCGCGGCTGAGCTACGGGTAAAGAAAGCAGTGACGCCACTTTCGCGCAGGCAGGCGAAGACCAGTGGGTAAGGATTACGGCGGATTTTCCAGTAAACAATCAGTGGGTTAACCACTAATGCGACTAATAACATGCAGCCAATCAATACCACCAGCAGATGCGCATAGCCCAGCAACACACCAAAGCCGGTTTCGGCCATAGTGGATGCTACCAGACCAAAAATACCCAGTGGTGCGAAGCGGATAACCACCCGTACCACCACAGTGACGGCATTAGACATATCATTAATCAATGCCTTGGTCGTATCTGCCGCGTGACGTAAAGCAATACCCAGACCAACAGCCCAGGCCAGAATACCGATATAATTGGCATTCAGCAGCGCATGGATTGGGTTGGCTATCACACTGTTTAACAAGCCTTTTAGTACTTCTACAATTCCACCCGGAGCGGCGATATCCGAATTCTGAGTGGCTAACACCAAGGTGGATGGGAACATAAAGCTAACAGCAACCGCAATCAGGGCTGCAGAGAATGTGCCCAACAAATATAAAAACAGAATAGGGCGGATACTGGTTTTTTGGCCTTGCTTATGGTTGGCAATGGAGGCCATGACCAGCATCAACACCAAAACAGGGGCGACCGCTTTTAGTGCGCCGACGAACAATGTACCCAGCAAACCCACTGCCAGTGCGGCCTGAGTTGATACCAAAGCTAAAATAATCCCGGCAATCAAACCGACCAGAATTTGCTTAACCAAACTGCCGCGGATAATAAATCCGATAAAGCCAGACTGTGTATTTTCCATAGTTTCCAGTGATACCTCTTCCCAAGTTAAACTTGTTTTATTTTTTGCCTATTTAACACTCAGCCGGAACGGGGCTTAGTGTTTAGTTTTCACACCTGTAACTTTGTATTATTTGTAACTGGGTGTGTTTGCTTTGACAGTATAAGGGAATCTATTGAGCAGGAAAGAAACAATCAGCAAAATCCAATGCAGATCAAATTTGCATAACATTTTGTTTACATTTGTGTGATGGCAATAACATTTGGTTGCTGGCGAAATAAGCGAGATAAATGCGGGGCAGTAACCGCCCCACATAATATATTGTATCGTAATGCTAACTATTTATCGGTAGTATTATCTGCTGCTAAACGCTTATCTGCACGATGATTTGCCCACATATTAATTAACAATGTGAGGGCAAGAATACCTGCCACCACACCTAATGAAATGCCAATAGGGATATGGAACAGATCGATAATCATCATTTTGACACCGATAAAGACCAAAATTACGGACAAACCGTATTTCAACATGGAGAAACGCTCAGCCACGTTTGCTAACAAGAAGTACATAGCGCGCAGGCCTAAAATCGCAAACAGGTTAGAGGTCAAAACAATAAAGGGATCGGTGGTAACAGCGAAGATAGCCGGGATACTGTCAACGGCAAAAATCACATCACTCAGTTCAACCAGAATTAATACCAATACTAATGGCGTGGCATAGAGCAGGCCATTTTTGCGCACAGTAAAGCGGTCGCCATGTAGCTCGTCAGTCATGCGCAGGTGATTACGAATCCAGCGTACCAGTGCCTTCTCGCCGATCGGTGTATTGTCTTCCTTTGCCAATGCCATTTTGATACCGGTAAACAGGAGGAAGGCACCAAACAGGTACAAAATCCAACTGAATTGCGATACCAACCAGCTTCCGGCGAAGATCATGATAGTTCGCAGCACGATCGCACCTAATACACCGTAAATCAGTACTCGGCGCTGCAAATTGGCAGGAACAGCAAAATAGCTAAATAGCATCAGCCAGACGAAGACGTTATCGACAGCAAGTGCTTTTTCAATCAGATAGCCGGTCAGGAATGCCAGCGCTTGTTTGTCGGCGATTTCCCGGCCCATAGTTTCGGTCAGATACCACCAGAAACCGGCGTTAAACAGCAAAGACAAACTCACCCACACCAGTGACCAACAGGCAGCCTGGCGTAGAGTCATGGTTTGTGAGCCACGACGCCCCTGCAACAATAAGTCGATGGCAAGCATAATTGTCACAACAACGGCAAAACAACCCCACAATAAGGGAGTACCCACGGTATTCATCATTAAGGAACCTCATAAAAACAAAAACGGCCAACGTCGGAAGACGCCAGCCGCTATGTCTGAGCTGCAAGCAAACCTCGCCTTCCGGCAAGGTCTCACTTACAACTCTATTAATGCATACCCATCATCCTGAACTCGAATTATTTTGGGTATAGAAGCATCTAAACAGATGCCGCAACATTAATGAGGTTGCCCGGTAACCGGGTGCTTTCGCACCGTAATGACGGCAGACCGGCAATGAAGTTACTCCCCTTTGCCGCGCAAAAATAATGGAAAACGGTTCGCAGGTCAATCACTGAAAGCAAATTAGCTTACTGCCGGTGGTTGGGAATCCGCCGGGAAGATAACACCAGTCTGGCGGCGGATCTCCGTCTGAATTCTTGACGTCAGCAATGACAACTGTAAACCCTCGTGTTCCACCTGATGGGTTTCAACCAAATTGGCAAAAACCTCAGCTTCATACAGCATAGTATTAATATGCTGGGGCTGCGTCAGATCTTGTGAATGGCTGCCTCGGGGGGTAAAGGCCACAGATAGGCATTCAGAGATGCTTTCTATTACCAATGACCCATCTTCGCCCTGAATTTCACTGGGAATATCGGATTGGCTCACTTTTGAATGGATAATCACCACATCAAAATCACCATAATTTAAGCAAACCGTACCATGCGCATCAACACCACTTGGTAATAAACTCGCGCTTGCCAGCACGGATTTAGGCTCTCCCCATAATGCCAAAGCACTTGCCAGGCAGTAGTAACCGATATCCATGATAGAGCCATTTGAAAATGCTGGATTAAAGGTATTAGGATTTTCGCCATTTAGATAGCGCTGGTAACGTGAGGAATATTGGCAGTAATTGATAAAAGCTTTACGCAATTTCCCCACACGCGGCAGAGACTGTTTTAGCTGAGTAAAATTGGGCAGATAGGCTGTTTTAAATGCTTCGAATAATACCACTTGATGCTCGCGAGCACAGGCAACCAGAGCTTCAACTTCTGCAAAATTAGAGGCTAATGACTTTTCACAAATAACGTGTTTTTTATGGCTGAGGAACAATTTGGCTTGAGAGTAATGCAAGGCGTTTGGGCTGGCGATATATACCGCATCAATCTGATCGCTTGCCGCCATGGCTTCAAGATTATCAAAGCATTCAGTAACGTTATAATTATCACCAAACTCTTTAGCTTGCTCCACTTTACGCGAGTAAACAGCGGCCAGTTTCATTTTGCCACTTTCGTGGGCGGCATCAACAAAGCGCGCGGTGATCCAATTGGTACCAATAACAGCGAAGCGAATCATAGTGAACTCCATTCCTACAGAAGAAAAACACATAGAACCGCCCCGTAAGCAACGGATTGGTTTATTAAAGGCTAGTAAATCGCGCCAAACAGATCCAAGTGTGTCAGATAAAGGCGCGTATCAAACTCTAATTGATGATATTGCGGTTCCATATGGCAGCACAAACTATAGAACGCTTTGTTGTGATCTTTCTCTTTCAAATGTGCTAATTCATGCACCACAATCATTTTCAGAAAAGCTTCAGGGGCATTTTTAAATACCGTAGCGACCCGGATTTCTGCTTTGGCTTTCAATTTACCACCTTGCACTCTGGAGATAGCGGTGTGCAGCCCTAGCGCATGTTTCATCACCTGGATTTTACTGTCATAGGCTACTTTACTGAGTGGTTGAGCATTACGCAGATATTGATTCTTTAAATCAACCGTATATTGATACAGCATTTTATCTGTATTGTAATCATGAGGTTGCGGGTAACGTTGCCGTAATACACCTCCCAACCGTTGTTCGCTGATCAGTTGTTGTACCTGGGACTGTAAGTGTTCTGGATAACCTTGCAGATAGGTTAGTTCCTGCATATATATGCTCTGGCTGCCAATGGTTTTGTGTATCTTGATGGTGATAATAACGTTTTCTGATGGGTTAGACAAAGCCGGTGAATTCTTGCTGAAGGAAAGATACCTGCAATAAATTTACAGGTATCTTTTGTTGTTATTAGAAAGCGTATTTTATGCCAACCAAAGCATTAGTATCGTTGGTATTATAATTTCCAATCTGATGATTGATATTTGCCCAAGCATGCAACCGTTGGTCAATTTTACTTTCTACGCCAATTTTGAATTCAGCGCTATTTTTGCTGCTGTTCTCAACACTTTTCCCTGAAAGTTGTGCACCGGTATTGTGATTTTGGTGAAGCCAGTTAACAGCAATAAATGGCATGAATTGTTGATCTGAATTATTGGTGGTTTGCAGGTATGTTTTGGCACCAATACGCGTTATCAATTGGCCTCTATTCGTATAATTGATGATGTCTTTATTGGCTGCAGTATGAGTTTGAGCATTTATTCCTACCCAAGTAATTTTTGCATTAGGCTGGATGAAGTAACTCAATTGCTCAGTACTACCAATATTAAAGGTATAACCGCTTTCTATTGAGCTGGTGAAACCGGAAGATTTATATTTTTCCTCTGCCAGTTTTTGACCGTTAACGGCATTGTTAAACCAGCTATATTGCGCCAAGGTATCAATGTAGAGCCCAGTCTTATTTTGTTGATCGGTTAGCCAGGTTGCATACACCCCAAGGTTATAGCCATTAACGGAACCGTTAGAGTAATAACCGGTAATGTTAGATTTGCTGTGATTAGTTGCTTTACCCATTCCGGCCAACATACCGATTCGCCCGTTGCCTTGCGTGCCAATATCCCACTGAGCAACATCGCCGCCAAGCTGAATCGAGTAGTATTTTCCTTTGATATTCAGTTGGTCAACGGTTTTACCAAACTGCTTTATTCCGCCCTGAGTCTGTATCCACATACTGGAGGTGCGCCATTCTCCGGTAACGGCATCTTTATATTTATAGTTCCCAGAGCGATTGTCTAAATCAGAGGTGAATAGATTTCTCGCCATTGAGAGATTGGCAATATAGCTGCCATTTTCAGGCCGATAGATTTTTTGGGAAATGCTATTGTTCACAGCTTTGGCTTTGTTTAGTGGTGCTGTTGCTGCAATGCTTTTTGTTGGCGGATTTTCTTGCCCCTCAGAACCTTTATACGAACTATCGCCTAATTTATCTGAATCATCATTTTCCGCTAACTCTGGTAGCTGTGGATTTACCTTTGTCTTATTTTCTTCTGACTCTGGTATAGCCTCCTCTATCTTTTCCCCTGCCATAGATTTCTTATCAAAAATTGCAGCATCACTGATCATATACCAGTTTTTTTTACGATCATCCTCACTGCCACGTCTGAGAAAATATTCATATGCACCGGCGACATTACGACCATCTTGTTCAAATTCACCCTTAGATTCACCTTTAACCTCGATTAATAGAATGCCTACATCAGTTTGTGCGCCTTCACCGCCTAAATTATTAATTATAACCTTGGTATGGCCATATGTATTACCTTCGACCAACATACGGTCAGTTTCGGAGTCATCTCTCTCTAGCTTGCTATAGAAAATTAGGGTGCCGCCCTGACCAACATAGTTACTTTCGATAATTAATTTATCACCGACCTTCTTATCGTTAAAATTAAGTACTCCAGTATCTGATATAGTAAGGTCATTTATGCTAGAGTTTCCCCTCATTTCCCATAAGCTATTGTTGCCGATAAAAACATTACCACCTTGCACTGTAGTGATGAGTTGACTACCATTTGCTAGAATAAGCATTGTATTTTTCTTGCCAATCACTGGGCTGCCGATTAATATTGCACTTGATAACAAAAGATCACCGTTATTAATATATGTCTCACCAGAATAGACATAATCTGGAATATTAGAATCCCCATTACCTTGCAAAGTTAAAGTATTAGCATCTTCTTTGATTAATGAACCTGTTCCATCAATACGAGCGTAAAACACCCCCCCATTTCTGAATATAAGTTGACCCTCATTTATAATATCGTTATTTTTTATATTCCATTTTGCCGTAGGTAAAAACTCTGTTTTACCTTGCAGTAAAACATCACTCCCATGCATGATTGTTAATACCCCTGAGACCGTCGTATCTTTCAGTGTTGGGGTATCTAGTAAGTTCTGAACAACCAGTTCACCCCCTTCCTGAATATGGGTGTTTTCCGCAATTCCAGTACCACCAAGGTATAAACTGCCATGCATCCCAATAGTTGTCTGATTGGATTTCCCCTGCTGGGATATATCCATTCTTCCAAGTTTTTTATCAAAAACATGCCCCTGCGGGGGTATAAGCATTGTTACAAGTTCTTCAAATTTTTTAGTAATATTGTTTATGATTCTAACTTCATGCTTTGCATTGACCAAACCAATTTCAGTACCTAGCGCTTTGGCATCATCGGTTACCTCAATAGACCCATGAGAGATTTTATTGCCTATGGCGATACTCTGGTCTTCTAACTGAAATGGAAGCATATCGCCGGTATTAACCTGGGTACTATAGGCTCGGGAATTTCCCGTCAGTTTTAATTTGCCAGTTCCGTTAATTATAGAATCTTTCGCTACTTGTTTTAATTTCAGAGTGACATCTTTATCAACTACCCCAGAGTGGGTGGGAGCGATTTTTTTTGCATCTGAGATAGCGGAAGAACTCCCGCATATAAACAATGCGAATAGGACTAATTTAGCGATGGGGCTTTTTTTAAAAACAGTTTTTTTCAAAACAGAGTGGGTTGGTTTAGATGTAGAGGGTTTTAATATGTTTCTTCTTGGGTTATTTGTATTTTCCATAATTTAATGTCACTAGTCCTTATAAATAATTACCCCCCCCATAACTGATTGTTATGGGGAGTAACGATTAATTCAATGGTATAATGAATAAAACAGTAAACCTTGTGGTTGTGGATTATATGACAATATGATTTAGTATTTGTGACTTTTTATTCTTGTAAGCAAGGAATATTTATTAATAATGCTTAATTTTCTTTTTGTTTACTATTGTTGTCTATTAATAATAAAAATTCATTTCCTCTGGTTATTAATGATGATTCTTCAGCGGGATATTTTTAGCTCAAAAGAGTAAAATCTTCCTCCAGGGCGGTTATCGAAGGCGACAGGCCTGCAGCTATATCCGTCATACTTCAAGCAGCATGTGCGTTGGCTACGCTCGTTACTTGGCCCGTCCATGGCTTCGCCTCTGCGAGGCCGCTGCAAACAGCGTTCAAATCAGTTCCCGACCGATTTGTCACCCGAATCACTGACTTATGTAAGCTCATCGGGACTCTCTCGCTTGCCGCCTTCCTGCAATTCGAATTATTTAGGGTATAAAACGGCATTTAAGTAAAAAAACATTTTACTGAGCGCCCGTTTTAGGGGATAAACAGCCCAAATTTGTTATTTCTAATAGAAGCCAGGAGCGGTGATGAGCCAAGTCTTACTGGGGACACAAAGCTTTGAGCTTGAACGTTTCCCGCCACAAGAAAATTCCAATACCTTACAGGCATGGGAAGCAGCAGATGAATATCTGCTACAAAACATTGACTTAAACCAAATTGATGGCCGCCCGGTGCTGGTGTTTAACGATCAGTTCGGTACGCTGACCTGTGCTTTACATGCTTATCGTCCGTTTAGTGTCAGTGACTCTTATATGAGCCAACTGGCCACTGCGCATAATTTACGTTTAAACCATCTGGATGAAGATGCGGTCACATTGCTGAGCAGTATGGATGCCTTGCCGCAAGCGCCTAAACTGGTGGTGATTAAGATCCCTAAAGCTTTAGCGCTGTTGGAGCATCAATTGCATGCTTTGCGTCGTGTTGTTGCGCCGGATACCGTGATTATTGCGGGGGCGAAGTCGCGTGATGTGCATAACTCAACCCTGCAATTATTTGAAAAAATTCTCGGGCCGACCAAAACCACGCTGGCATGGAAAAAAGCGCGTCTGATTCACTGTGAGGTGGCCGATATTCCTCTGGCTGAGGAGGCACCGGAAACGATCGATTGGCCGCTGGCAAACACTGAATATGTTATTCATAATCATGCGAACGTTTTCTCTCGGAATAATTTGGATATCGGCGCGCGCTTCTTTATGGAAATCTTGCCCTATGATGTTGAGGGTAAAATAGCCGATCTGGGTTGCGGAAATGGGGTCGTAGGTTTAATCGCGTTGGAGCAAAATCCGCTGGCAGAAATGTTATTCGTCGATGAATCGTACATGGCGGTGGCCTCCAGTGAGCTGAATGTCACCTATAACCGTCCGCAAGATTTGTCGCGCTGTGAATTTATGGTGAGTCATGGTTTGGCTGGCGTTGAGCGCGAGAGCTTACAGCTGGTGTTATGTAACCCGCCATTCCATCAACAACACGCGGTCAGTGATCATGTGGCCTGGCAGATGTTCTGTGATGCCAAACGTTGTCTGAAAGTGGGGGGCGAGCTGATGATTGTTGGTAACCGTCATTTGGATTATTTCCATAAACTGAAACGGTTATTCGGTAACTGCGAGACGTTGGATTCCAATCAGAAGTTTATGGTGCTTAAGGCAGTGAAGACGGCCTCATCGCGCTCTGAGGGCGGTGGTAGTGGTAGTCTGGATATGTCGTACAGCGATTTTTAATTATCCTTTGTCCTTGAAGCCACAGGGGGTTAGCGGCGCGCACTTACCCGAATCACTGACTTGAGCCAGCTCATCGGGATTTGCTTGCTGCCTACCTGTGACTCCATGACTTTGGATAATCCTTTGCTAAAAATTAACCCCGAGGCGATTGTCCTGGGCGCTACGGGGTTGCTACCTGCGATTCCCATGACTGTAGGTATCTCTTTTGGGTCTAAAGCTGCGGCTGTGGTATTTACCACTTCCCGCTTTTTGCTCATGCTTATATCGCCAGCGCTAGCCGTGTTCCTTGATCTATTGCCCGACGGGCATCCAGTTCGGCGGCGATATCAGCACCACCAATTAAATGCACCGTTTTTCCCATATCCAGTAAGGGTTGATGCAACTCCCGCCGCGGCTCCTGACCGGCGCAAATAATAATGGTATCAACCGGCAGGCAACTGGCTTGTTCTGCTCGAATGATATGCAAGCCCTCATCATCAATACGTTCGTAGCTGACACTGTTGAGCATTTTCACTCCGCGCATCGCCAGACTGGTACGATGTATCCAACCGGTTGTTTTTCCTAATCCTTCACCCACTTTACTGCTTTTTCGCTGTAACAGAAAAATCTGCCGTGGTGAGGGATGGACTTTGCCCCCGGCCGGAGATAAACCGCCGCGATGGGCCAAATCTTGATCAATACCCCATTCATGGCTGAATACGCGGCTATCGAGGCTACTGGAATCACCCGACTGGCAAAGATATTCGGCAGTATCAAACCCAATCCCACCGGCACCAATAATAGCCACTCGCTCGCCCACCGGCTTTTTATCACGCAAAACATCCAGATAGGTTAGCACTTTCGGATGCTCAATACCTTTGATAGCAGGTAAACGTGGTTGAATACCGCAAGCAAGGATCACTTCATCAAAATCAGCCAGTTGCTCCGGCTGAACTGGGGTATTCAACTGTTGAATAACACCATGAAGCACTAATTGACGGCGAAAATATCTCAGTGTTTCGTAAAACTCCTCTTTGCCGGGGATCTGTTTGGCAATATTAAACTGGCCGCCAATATCGGTTGCTGTATCAAAGAGTGTGACTTGATGGCCACGGCTGGCGGCGGTGACGGCAAAAGCTAATCCGGCTGGGCCAGAACCGACGACGGCAAGCCGTTTTGGCGCTTCTGTCGGTAATATGGGCATTTCGGTTTCTCGGCAGGCGCGAGGGTTGACCAAGCACGAAGTCAGCTTGCCGTCAAAAATCTGATCCAGACAGGCCTGATTGCAGCCGATACAGGTGTTAATTTCATCAGCCCTGTCCTGAGCTGCTTTTTGCACAAAAGCTGCATCGGCGAGGAAGGGGCGTGCCATCGACACCATATCGGCACAGCCGTCGGTCAGAACTTGCTCTGCCACTGCGGGGTCATTGATCCGGTTGGTGGTAATCAGCGGTATATTCACTTTCCCCATCAATTTGCGGGTCACCCAACTGAATCCCGCGCGTGGCACCATGGTGGCGATAGTAGGAATTCTGGCTTCATGCCAGCCGATACCAGTGTTAATCAAGGTAGCACCGGCTTGTTCGACTGCTCGCGCCAACAGTTCAATTTCATCCCAACTGGAGCCATCCTCCACTAAATCGAGCATAGAAAGGCGGTAAATCAAGATAAAATCAGGGCCAGCTGCCGCTCGAACGGCGCGTACGATTTCAACGGCAAAACGCATGCGACGAGTAAAGTCACCGCCCCATTCATCATTGCGATGATTAGTTCTGGCAGTCAGAAATTGATTAATCAAATACCCTTCAGACCCCATCACCTCGACGCCGTCATAACCCGCTTGTCTGGCTAACTGCGCGCAGTGGGCGAAGTCGGCAATAGTTTGCAGCACTTCGTTGTGACTCAATTCCTGAGGGGTAAACGGGTTTATCGGAGCTTGTAATGCTGAGGGGGCAACTGGCTGTTTTTGATAGCTATAACGGCCAGCATGCAAAATCTGTAGCGCGATTTTACCGCCTGCACGATGCACCGCATCAGTCACGATTTGATGGTGTGGCACTTGTGCGGCATCATTTAGCACCGATGCGCCCTGATACACCACGCCCTTTTTATTGGGAGCAATGCCGCCAGTGACAATCAAGCCGACGCCGCCCGCAGCGCGCTCAGCATAGAACGCGGCCAGGCGCTGTGGGCCATCGGGCAACTCTTCCAGCCCGGTATGCATCGAGCCCATTAAAACGCGATTTTTCAGGGTGGTGAAACCAAGGTCTAAGGGGGCGAGCAGGTGAGGGTAAGCTAACATTGCAGTCTCCATTATTGTTATTCCTCTCCGTTACAACTGCTTTCGGCAAGTGGTCGGATGAGATTTTTTATTCAAATTTAGACGGTGCAACGCAGCTTGGGAAATCACAATGTGCTGATTGTGATAGCCGTCATGAATATGACTTCGTTTTATTCAATGAGGGCCACTGAAGATTTTCTCTTTAGTAGGCCCATCAGCCGTTTGCCGTATAAGCCGATAATTAGTCCACTAATAATGAATATCATCGCAATAACTTTCCCGGATGGAATCCTTTCATTGAAAATCATCACTGAGCCTAGCATACCGAAAATCGGCACTAACAGGGATAACGGCGCGACCACTGAAACAGGGTATTTGGTGAGTAATGAATTCCACACCCAATAGGCAAATAATGTATTCGGATAAACCTGAAACAAAATAGAAAATAGTGTGGTTGTATTAAAATGAATAGCTAATTCAGTAAAACCACTTGGCCCATTAAAGAGATAACTCAGTATGAATAGTGGAACAGGGGAGAATAAACTCGACCACACCAAAAATGAAAATACCTGCTTAGTATCGGATTTTTTAATAATAATGCTGACTAACCCCCAAACTACCGCACCGCATAATACCAAAGCCAGGCCAATAAATGTCACGGAACCGTCACTGATAAATATGATGCTGGTTAGCCCTAATAGCGCGACGATAATACCTATATATTGATATTTCGATAGATTCTCGTGAAATAAGAATGCGCCAAGAACCAGAGTAAAAAAAGCACCGAATTGCAGCACTAAAGAGGCGATTCCAGCAGATACGCCGGCTTTGATACCCAGATTGACAATGCCCCACAGGCCGATGCCAAATAAGAGTCCGTAACCTATTATATAACGCCATGAAGTATCTGGTTTCTTAATAAAAAAGACTGCTGGTAACGCGCAAAGAGTGAAGCGAATACCCGCTAAAATAAGCGGGTCAGCGGTAATTAGACCAAGTTTGATAATAGAAAAGTTTACGCCCCAGATGACAGTGATCAATAGAGCTATTAAAAAATCAGTGAGTTTCACACAACCTGCCTATATTTGTTGGGGTTAATTAATTTGAGTAGACGGATATCACTGTGGCAGTTCCCACGGCGAGTATCAATAATTGTTCGAGAACATGAAAATATTTACAGGACAGCGGTATCGCAGCCCACGATACCGCTCAGGGAGAAGAATTAAGATTGGCGTTTATATAAACCCGCGACCATAAAACAGCTAAATGAGCTGAACAGCATCTCAATCCCCACCAAGGTGGTGACCATGGTGATTGACATCAATGGCCCGGCACTGACCAGCAAATAGGTAATAACCAGGTCCAATATCCCCAGTAAAATATGCAGCCATGCGCCCGGTAATCCCCATGTTCTGTAGCCGGTTATCAGCCGCATGACCCCACCGAAGGCAAACAGCACCGCCAGCACTATCGCCAGACTTATCATTCCCACCGCAGGGTTGGTAATGAATACATAACCCATTACGATATATGCCACTCCCAGCAATATACCGGTGACCATTGGCCAAAGGTTATTAGTGCGATTGGCTATCATCCCAACTATCATCGCGATCCCGCTGAGCAACAGCAGAATACCGATAATCATACTCAGGGCAGCTCCGGAAGCTAATGGGTTAATCAGACAAAAAATCCCACCGAGCAGCAGTAATATGGCAATGACTCGCATGATAAGCCGTTGTTTCTTTAAGGTTCCTTCATCAATACTCAGAAGGTATTTCCGATCTATATTCAGCATAACGATTACTCCTGTATGGTCTGAACTCAGTTATAGATAACTAACATGAGTATAGGTCGAACAATAGATGCATAAATAAAATTTATGATATTCAATTGATTACACATGTGGAATCTTTCCTGTACGTCAGATGTAAAAACAGGATTGCAACGGCACTTATTGTCGCACCAAGCATACAAACACCTGACCATCCAGCATGGGCAAATACCCAAGTTGTGGCGATAGCCCCGATGGCACTGCCAATCGAGTAGAACAGCATATAACCCGCGACCAAACGGCTTTGGGCGTCAGGTCGTAGTGCAAATATGATGCTCTGATTGGTGACATGCACCGCTTGTACGGCAAAATCCAATATCACTACGCCGAGAACTAACCACCACAGTGAGTGGGGCAAAAATGCGATAGGAAGCCAGGAAAGCAGCAGCAGCGCCAAGGCAATCTGTGTTGTTTTCGCCCCCAGCCCCCGATCGGCACGTTGCCCAGCGTGGCTTGCGGCTAATGCCCCCGCGACACCCGCCAACCCAAATAATCCCACCTGGCTATGAGACAAAGCATAGTATGGGCTGCTCAGTGGTAACACCATCGCGGTCCATAGCACACTAAACGCCATAAATATCAACAATGCGAGGGTGGCTCGTATGCGAAGCTCACGCTCATTGATGAACAACTCGCACAGCGAAAGCAGCAGTTGCCGATAGGATGACGGAGCTGATTTAGCTGCGGGCGGCATCACGAAATAGAGCACTATCGCCATCAATAACATCATTGCAGCAGAACAAAAATAGACCGAACGCCAACCGGTAAAATCGGCCATTGCACCAGAGATAAAGCGCGCCAACAGGATCCCCAAAACAATTCCGCTGGTGACTTTACCCACCACTTTTCCTCTTTGTTGCTCTGGAGCCAGGGTTGCGGCAAAGGCTACCACCACCTGCACCACAACGGCCATCAGCCCGATAATCAGCATTGCCATCAGTAGCAGTGAAAAAGTGGGGGCAAAGCTAGCCAAGATCAATGCCGCAGCAGACAGCAATAGCTGCCCAATAATTAATTTTCGGCGATCCCAAAGATCACCCAGCGGTACTATGAATATCAATCCCAGGGCATAACCTGCTTGTGTCAGAGTTACCGCCAAACCAATCGTCGATGGGCTAACGTTCAGCTCCCCCGCCATAATGTCCAGTAGGGGCTGAGCAAAATAGACATTGGCAACAGCCATGGCAGATACCATCGCAAAGAACAGCACCATGATTGAGCTGAGGTGCGGCGTAAAAGCCGGTTTAGGTAATAGCTGGATGCGGTTTTTTGCCGGTTCTTTTACAGTTGACATAATATGCCTGACACTTAATCTGGTTTCGAATTGAAACCACTTAATTGATTTTTAACAGAGGTGGTTTTAATATGCAACTAGTTTTCCACGCCAGACCGGAGTCGAAGAATGTCTAAAATGAGTGAAGACCAGGCCGACGCAGAAGAGTGTCCAGTTGCCAGAACACTTGAGATCCTGGGGGATCGTTGGTCGTTGATGATTATTCGTGATGCTTTTGATGGGATCCGCCGCTTTGGCGAGTTTCGTCACAATCTTGGATTGGCGAAAAATATCTTGGCGGGGCGCTTGCGCAATTTAGTAGAACACGGAATTTTGCGGGTGGTTCCTGCCTCTGATGGTAGCGCTTACCATGAATATGTGCTGACTGAGAAGGGCCATCAATTATTCCCGATTATTGTCAGCTTACGCCAATGGGGTGAAGAGCATCTATTTTCAGCGGGCGAGAAACATTCTATTTTAGTTGATAATCTGAGTGGGCAACCTATCAGTAAATTGGCAGTATCTTCCCAGCAAGGTCAGGTTCTGGATGCCCGTGATTGTCATCGGGAAAAAGTGATTAAACGTTAAATCATTCACTATAGAAATAGTTTTACTCACTGAACCTGAATGATAAAAAAGGAGAAATATATTTTCGAAAAGACTGTGCATCAAATTTCTTAATAAATAGAAACTAGCATGAAAATAATACAATAATCATCCATCCCTAAAGCAAACATATTCGTATTTGCAGTGGCACATTTTTTTTCCAGTGCTAACGTTTATTAGCATGTGAAATCATAATAGTGCTCTGTCGATATATTTTCTGTGCTCAATAATAATTTAATTTCTATAGTTATTTGATTTCACTGATTTTTAATTGAATGCTTATATCAATTAGGATAGGGGTAGGAAATGACTAGAAAATCTCTGGATGATTATCGCTCAGATTTATTAGACTCTCGCTTTGGCTCTAAAGCGATTCGTAATATTTCAGAAAATAAGGTGTTCCCTAAAGAGGAGATGCGCGAGGATATTGCGTTTCAAATCATCAGTGATGAGCTATTTCTTGATGGTAATGCGCGACAAAACCTCGCCACATTCTGTCAGACGTGGGATGACGATAATGTCCACAAACTGATGGATCTTTCGATAAATAAAAACTGGATTGATAAAGAGGAATATCCGCAATCAGCGGCAATAGATATGCGCTGTGTGAATATGATGGCTGATTTGTGGAATGCCCCTACACCAAAGGGCGCGCAAGGGGTAGGGACCAATACCATTGGTTCGTCAGAAGCTTGCATGCTGGGTGGCATGGCGATGAAGTGGCGCTGGCGCAAAAAAATGGAAGCGGCAGGCAAACCCACCAATAAACCTAATTTTGTCTGTGGGCCAGTACAAGTTTGTTGGCATAAATTTGCCCGTTATTGGGAGGTGGAAATTCGAGAAATTCCTATGATTCCAGGGCAATTATTTATGGATCCGCAGCGAATGATAGAGGCCTGTGACGAAAATACTATTGGTGTAGTGCCGACTTTCGGTGTGACTTACACCGGTAATTATGAACTACCCAAACCCTTGCATGATGCGCTGGATAAACTGCAAAAAGATACTGGCCTTGATATTGATATGCATATTGATGCGGCGAGTGGTGGCTTTTTAGCTCCCTTTGTTGCGCCGGATATTGAGTGGGACTTCCGCTTGCCACGGGTTAAATCAATCAGCACTTCCGGGCATAAATTCGGACTGGCTCCTTTGGGATGTGGTTGGGTTATTTGGCGTGATGCTGCCGCTTTACCTGAAGAGCTGATATTTAATGTCGATTATCTTGGCGGGCAGGTCGGCACATTTGCTATCAACTTTTCGCGTCCGGCGGGGCAAGTTATTTCCCAATATTATGAATTTATACGCTTAGGACGTGAAGGTTATACCAAAGTGCAAAGCGCCTGCTATCAGGTAGCTGAATTCCTCGCCAAAGAAATAGCCCCGCTTGGGCCTTATGAATTCTATTGCAGCGGTGGCCCATACGAGGGCATTCCAGCGATTTGTTTCCGCATCAAAAAAGGAGCCAAGGCGGGGTATACCCTATATGACCTCTCCGAGCGTTTACGATTGCGTGGCTGGCAGGTTCCGGCATTTACCCTTAGTGGCAAGATGTCAGATGTGGTGGTTATGCGCATCATGTGCCGCCGCGGGTTCGAGATGGATTTCGCAGGGCTGCTCTTGGATGATTTTAAATCCTCACTGAAATATCTGAGTGAACATCCATCCCTTGGAGGCGAGGCAAGTCAGAATAGTTTTAGCCATACATAAACCGGATGGTGGTCTTTATTCTGATTATTAAGCTCCAAGATGGCGTCATGCCCGCAAATAAGGTGGATAAATTATGTCGAATAATAGCTCCGGGACAGGTAAATCCGCTGTTCCAGTTAAAAAGCTGAGTATCGCTACACTGGCGATCATGAATATCGTGGCTGTGGTTAGCCTCAGGGGATTACCCGCTGAAGCCGAATATGGCCTGAGTTCAATTTTCTATTATCTGTTTGCTGCGGTATTTTTCTTAATTCCGGTCTCACTGGTGGCGGCGGAATTAGCCACAGGCTGGCCTGAAAAAGGTGGGGTATTTCGCTGGGTTGGCGAAGCATTTGGCCCGCGTTTAGCTTTTCTTGCCATGTTTATGCTGTGGGTTGAGGTGACCGTCTGGTTCCCCACCGCACTGACATTTGCCGCGGTATCACTGGCCTTTATCGGCCCAGAGCAAAGATGGGACGAGGCCCTGTCTGCCAATAAATTCTTTGTCTTGGGAATAGTGCTATTTATTTATTGGCTCGCCACCTTTATTGCCTTTAAAGGCGTCGATACATTCGCCAAAGTTTCAAAATGGGGCGGTATTATCGGTACGATTATTCCTGCGGTGATTTTGATTGTGCTGGGTTTTTCTTACTTAATTGGCGGTGGGACTCCACAAATAGAATTATCTTGGGAGCAGGTGGTTCCCGACTTTACCAACTTTGATAATGTGGTGCTGGCCGCCAGTATTTTCTTGTTCTATGCCGGTATGGAGATGAATGCCATCCATGTTAAAGATGTGGATAACCCGAATAGAAACTATCCCATTGCTATTATGTTATCGGCCGTGGGGACGGTACTTATTTTCGTATTAGGAACTCTGGCAATCGCTTTTGTTATTCCACAGTCTGATATCAGCCTAACGCAAAGTCTATTGGTGGCCTATGACGATATGTTCAAGTGGGCGCATTTGGAATGGTTGGGGCCAGTGGTTGCTTTTGCTTTGGCTATTGGCGTGCTGGCGGGGGTGGTGACCTGGGTTGCTGGCCCATCTTCAGGTTTGTTGGTAGTGGCGAAAGCGGGTTATTTGCCACGCTGGTGGCAACATACCAATAAGAATGGCATGGCGACCCATATTCTGCTGTTACAGGCTCTGCTGGTTTCCTTGTTGGCAATACTGTTTGTGGTATTACCTTCGGTGCAGGCGGCGTATCAAATAATGAGTCAAATGACCGTTATCTTATATCTCATCATGTATATGCTGATGTTCAGCTCTGCAATTTATCTGCGTTACAGTCAACCAAATCGTCCACGCCCATATCATATTCCCGGAGGAGCAATCGGCATGTGGATTATTGGTGGAGCGGGGCTTATTGGCTCAATTCTGGCTTTCGTATTCAGCTTTATTCCACCCAGCCAAATTACGGTAGGTAGCCCAACAGAATATGTCGGTATTCTGATCGCTTCCACACTGTTCTTTGTCATTTTGCCATTCTTGATTTATATCGTTCGTAAACCTCACTGGCGTGATGAAAATAGCGATTTCGCCCCATTTACTTGGCAAGCAGAAAATAGTCATCCAGGTATTCCGAGCACTTCGGCGACACATACCAATGACGTCACTGCGGCGGCTGCAAAAGCACCGAAAAGCTAACGCCCTTCCTCTTCATACAGGGCGGCTTCGGCCCCCTGCTCAATAATATTTAGTGTTGGAGTCAGTGTTATGACTATTGACCTAGCTCGCTTGAATCACGTTGTTAAGGATAGTTATTCACAATATTCCACCCTCGCCGGAGGGGCGAATGCCAGCTACATTCCTTATCTGGCCAGTGTTCCCAGTCAGCTTGCTGGGTTGGCCATTGTCACGATTGATGGCGATATTATTTCGCAAGGTGATACCGATTTTCGTTTTGCCTTGGAATCTATTTCGAAAGTGTGCTCTCTTGCCTTAGCGCTAGAAGATATTGGCCCGCAAGCTGTGCAAGACAAGATAGGCGCAGATCCTACCGGTTTACCTTTTAACTCGGTCATTGCGTTGGAGCTGCACAATGGTAAGCCATTGTCGCCATTGGTAAATGCAGGAGCGATGTCGACAGTAAGTGCGATTAAGGCCAGTAATAGAGAAGAGCGCTGGGCACGGATTCTGGACATGCAACAGCAACTGGTTGGTGCCCCGATTGCACTTTCGGATGAAGTTAACCATTCAGAACAAACCACCAATTTTCACAATCGCGCCATTGCATGGCTGCTTTATTCGGCTCAGGCCATGTATTGCGACCCGATGGAGGCTTGTGACGTATACACACGTCAGTGTTCAACATTGCTCAATACTATTGAACTGGCCACCATGGGGGCAACCTTTGCGGCGGCGGGAGTCAACCCTGTGACTAAAAAGCAGGTGCTGACGGCCAGCAATACGCCATTTATTTTGGCTGAAATGACCATGGAAGGGATGTATGGCAGCTCTGGAGATTGGGCATATACCGTGGGTTTACCGGGTAAAAGTGGTGTCGGTGGTGGGATCCTGGCGGTAGTGCCCGGTGTCATGGGGATTGCGGCATTTTCGCCGCCCCTTGACCCGGTAGGCAATAGTGTACGCGGCCAAAAAATGGTGGCATCAGTGGCGCAACAGTTGGGATATAACCTATATAAAGGTTCGCTTTAATCTCGGGTAGCGGCCCTGCGATGTAGCAGGGCCAAATTAATCATCGCAATTAGCTTAAATCAATATCTTTATGGCCGAAAAACCACGTCAGAATAAAACCCGCAGCATATGAGATGAGAAGGCCAACCACGTAAACCATCATTCCGGCGAAAATCCCCTGGGCTGATGTCATGAGTGGAATAGACACCAATCCCGATGGGCCAAACACCGTATTCAAGCCAACCGGCAGCCCCAACCAGGCAACCAGACCGATAAAGAAGCCGCCGACAGCACCACCTAAACAGGCCGTAATAAAAGGTTTTAGGCGCGGTAATGTCACACCATAAATAAGTGGCTCACCAATCCCTAATAATCCAGGGAAAATGGCCCCTTTAATCTGTGTACGCAGGACGGAACCTTTTGGCGAACGGGCATATAGTGCCAGTGCTGCACCCACCTGACCCGCTCCTGCCATCGCCAGAATCGGGAATAATGAGTTGAAACCTTGCGCGTCCATTAAGGCAAAATAGACCGGAACAAAACCTTGGTGAATACCGAACACTACGGCAATCAGGAATAAGCCAGCCAGAATCGCGGTGCCGAACGGGTTACCATTTAAATGCATAAACAGCCATGACATGCCCTTAAATAGCTCGCCCCCGACTGGCATGATGGCAACGAAAGTGATTGCACCTGTAATCAATAACGTGATCGCCGATGTCAGGATCATATCCAAATTATCGGGAATACAACGACGTACTTGCCGCTCAATCCAGGCACCTAACATACAGGCCAACAAAACGCCGATGATGTTGCCGCGTGGGTCAATCGCCAGCCCAAAGAAGCTTTCCATCCCACCGTAGTAGCCAACAGTGCCTTCCGGCACATAGCGTAAAATAAACAACGAAGCGATAATTGCGCCGTTGACCCCTGTTCCGCCAAAGGCTTTCTGTGTATTAAAACCAATCAAAATGCTGAGGAAGGTGAATAAACCGATGCTGAATACTTTCATGTAAGCAATCAGTGCCGCCAACCACGGGGATTGAATCACACCCTCCAATGCCAGTGTTTGCTGGAGCAATGTTGCGATCCCCAACAGTAATCCTGCGGCAATGAATCCGGGAATCAGTGGGGTAAATATGGTGGCGAATTTGGTCAGAAAATTGTGAACAGCACTTTGTTGTTTCGCTTTCATTTGCTGTTTTGTCTGGCTGGCCAGTACATGCAAATCTGCATCCTGAGTACTTTCATGTTGCGGCTGCGGTTCAGAACTCAGCACCTTATTCATCATCTCACTGGCAGTTTGAGCTTTGCCCGGCCCGAGAATGATTTGTAACTGATCATCGCCGTTAACGATCCCCATCACTCCGGGTATCTTTTTTAAGTTTTCATGCTGTATTAGTTGACGATCTTTTAAGGTCAGGCGCAGCCTCGTCATGCAGTTTCCACAGACGATGATATTCTTACTCCCGCCAATCAAGAATAAGATCTGGTCTATCGTAGTGCTGGTTATTTTCGCCATGTTTATACTTTAATCTCCTTGAGCGCTTTACGGATGAATCCTTTATTTTTTATAAGGATATCGGCAGCTTCTTCTGCAGACATACCACTCAGAATCATCATAATGGCTGTTTTGCAGTGACGGTTACATTCATCAAGTGCAGCTTGTGCCTCCTTGGGGGAGCACTCCGTCGCTTGAACAACAATATCTACCTGACGTTGCACCAGCTTGGCGTTTGTCGCTTCAACATCTACCATCAGATTGCTATACACTTTTCCACTGCGAATCATTGCGCCGGTTGTCAGCATATTCAGAATTAACTTCTGTGCAGTTCCTGCTTTCATCCGTGATGACCCCGTGACAACCTCAGGGCCAACCAGCGCCTCAATAGCGATATCTGCCGCTTTACTCATTTCGCTATTCTGATTACAAGAAATCGCCACTACACTAGCCCCAACACTATGGGCATAGGCCATCGCCCCCAGCACATAAGGTGTGCGGCCACTGGCTGCAATTCCGACCAGCACATCTCGTGCATTGAAATGTAGGTCACGCAGGTCTTGCTCACCCATTTCTCGGCTATCTTCTGCATTCTCAACCGCTTGCAAAATAGCTGTGTTGCCGCCAGCGATAAGGCCGACAACCATTTCTCGTGGCGTTCCATATGTTGGTGGGCACTCACTAGCATCCAGAATCCCCAGTCGTCCGGAAGTACCGGCCCCACAGTAAATTAATCTACCGCCGCGTGTGAAAGCCTCGGCGATAAGTGAAACGGCTTGGGCAATCTCGGGCAGCTTTTCCTCAACCGCAAAGGGCACTTTTTTATCCTCATGATTGATCACCTTGAGTATCTCCAGTGCTGAAAGAGTATCAATTTGAGAACTGGCGGGGTTTCGGCTTTCCGTAACCATTGAGCTTAGATTAATCGTCATGGGGACTTCCCTTTATTTAAATTATCGGCGATGTTAAGTAATTAATTATTTATTAAACGTGATGTATATCACGGTAAAATCTATTCTAATCACTGGGGTTATGAGGAATAAGTACAGATAAAATAGAACAAATAAATAAATTATCTTCATTACATTTATGCAGTTACATCTTAGTCATAAAAGGTATTTGGCTGGAATAATCTATTGTCTTTAACGGGAAACCTTTGATGTCGATTTTGAATGAAATAACCTGGTTACTACCTGAACTGGCTGAAAACCAGAAAAAAATAGCGAAATGTATTCTTGATAATCCTGAATCTATCCTCAGTATATCTTCCTCTCAGTTTGCAGAGGATGCAGGCGTCAGCCAATCGGCGATTGTAAAATTTAGTCAGAAGATTGGTATGAAAGGCTTTCCAGCACTAAAAATCGCTATCAGTGAAGAATTAAGCAGAAATAACTTATTTAAATCCTATCCACATAAAGCGCTACATAATTCTATTTCACCCGAAGACTCATTGATGGTGATGGCGCAAAAGCTTGCGCATGAGAAGATGGCGTCAATTATGGAAACAACGCGGAAGATTAATTTTTCTGTTTTTCAGCAAGTGATCTCGCTCATTAATACTGCGCAGCGCGTACAAATAGTGGGTATTTGGGGATCAGGACTTACTGCAAAAGACCTGAGCTATAAATTACAAAAAATAGGCATAATGACCCTGGTTGAAGCGGACCTCCATGTGCAGATTGCGGCAGCACTCACCCTCACACCCAAAGATGTACAAATTGTTCTTTCCTTCACTGGCAGAAGAAAAGACATGAGAATTGCAGCAACAGTCGCTAAAGCACAAGGGGCAACTGTCATCGCGATTACTGGCAGTAAAGTCTCGCCGTTGGCTAAGATCGCAGATTATGTCCTTGAAAGTATTTCGGATGAAAATGAGTGGCGAAGTTCTTCAATTTCTTCCCGAACGGCTCAAAATACCCTAACCGATCTGATATTCCTGGCATTGATGCAGCAACGGAAAGAAATGGCTAAACCCTTGATTCTGAATGCCAGTATGACAATAAACAATCTGGATGACTGATGTGCTTGCATATTGATTCATAAATCTTAAGGCAATGAAGGTAATATATTTTAATTATCTCATTGCCCTATGCTACTTTTAGTGTTTTATTTTTATCAGAAATTACCTACAAACTCTAGTGGCTATTAGGTGATTATATTTAGATTAATTTAATAATAAGTATTCCTGATGGTAATAAGTTATTCTTGGCTTTGCCGCCTTGTATAGTGGGTTTACGGAAATGAAGCCACAAAAAATAAGTGTTATTATTCCTTATTTGAGTAAAAAGGCGAATCAATCAACTGTGATAATTATCACTTTATTGTGTGAGCTAAAAAGTAAAATCGCCCGACTAACATAACTAACGGAGGAGTTAATGAAAAAATTAATAGCTGCGATTCTCTTATTTAGCACCTGTTCTTATGCAGATATTATTCCAGATGCACAACTTAAAGATATGTGGTTGTCGCCAAAGATATCTGCTGAAAAAGTCATCTCAAAAATGAGTTTTGAAGAAAAATTGGGGCAAATATTAATGATTGATATTCGCTCATGGAGTCATACCGATAACAGCGACAAAACAGCATTCATTGAGATTAATGAGGTTGTCAGTAAGATGATTCGCGATTATCATTTAGGTTCTATTATTCTTTTCCGTGAAAATCTTATTGATATTCCACAAACAGTTACGTTAATTAATAATCTTCAAAATGCGCGCAGCAATCTCCCTCTGTTTATTAGCACCGATCAGGAAGGAGGATATGTTACTCGTCTACGAGTAGGTACTGAAATGCCAGGAAATATGGCATTAGGGGCAACCGGATCATCCAAGTTTGCTCAGCAGGCCGGAAGTATCCACGGTTATGAATTATCTAGCTTGGGTTTTAACTTTAACTTTGGCCCTGTCGTTGATGTCAATAATAATCAGAATAACCCTGTCATTGGCGTGCGTTCTTATTCCAATGATCCGGTGTTGGTGGCGGAGTTAGCCCGTAGTTATATTATTGGCATTCACAAATACAATGTACTCACCTCACTCAAACATTTTCCAGGTCATGGAAATGTCACCTCGGATACACATTTTTCCTTGCCGGCAGTCAATATTGATAAAGATGCATGGCAGCAAGTCGAACTGAAACCCTTTGTTGAAGTCATGCCAGTGACTGATGCAATTATGACTGCCCATGTGGTTGTGCCAGCTCTGGATAATTCAATGTTAACAAATATTAAGGGCGAAAAAGTGGGCACTCCAGCCACATTATCAAAGCCCATCCTGACTGATATCTTACGTAATCAGCTCAAGTTTGATGGCTTGATCCTGACAGATGCTATGGATATGGGCGCGATTACCAGTAACTTTGAGCGTAATTGGTCTATCAAGCAGGCCATTATGGCAGGCAATGATATTGTCTTAATGCCAATGGAAATTAAGAACCGCGCCAGTATTGAACAACTCGATGCACTTTATGATTATTTAAAAACCGAAGCCACAAAAGATCCTGAGCTTAAACAACGTATTGAGGATTCAGCACAGCGAGTCATTTACACCAAACTGAATAAGCGTATTTCTCCTGAACCGCATGATATTGCTATCGCGGAAAAAGTTGTCGCATCAAAAAATCATAAGAATATTGAAAATTTCATTTCTGAGCAGGCTATCACACTAATCAAAAATGATAATGTTTTCCCTTATCAAGTAAAACCACAAAATAAGATAATAGTATTCTCTGACGAGAGACCTCGCAACGAACTCATTACTAAACATCTTGATGATATTGCTAATAAATTTAACGTTGACTTTATCGTTAAAAATAAAGTAATAAAACTGGATAAAAGCGATGCAAATCCTGAAGATATCGCCAAACAGATTAAAGGCCAAGATCTTATTATTCTTGCTACCTATAATCTTAAACTCGAACCAATTAATGCGCAGCGGATCATTGATGAAGCCAATAAGGCTAATATCCCTTTAGTCGTTATATCAAGTCGTAACCCTTATGATATTGCTTATCTATCCGGCGTAAAGGCGAATATTGCTATTTATGGTATTACCGGGTTCGATGTGACCAATAATGTACGAAGCAGTTTAGAAACTAATATCCGCAGTGGGCTAAGAACGCTATTTCAGGGACCAAAAGGTAAATTAGATGTATTGGCCGAGCCACATGGGAAGTTACCAGTGGATATTAGAACTCCTGATAATAGCCAGATACTCTATCCACGTGGTTATGGATTAACGACGTTATAAAATTACGGAAGGTGAAAATGAATATCTTAAAAGGAATTGTGGTTTTCAGCACACTAACAATGTGTACGCCCGTATTAGCAGATGAATTTGAAACTGACTATGATCAGGAAATTTACAAATTAAATAAGAGAATTCAGCAAATAGAAAAAGAAAAAAAAGAAGTACAGGATAAGTTAAGGAAAAAAGCCTGGAGCTTCGAAACTTATATAGGTGCAGAACAAGAGATAGACAGTGATGAAAGCTGGAAGTTTATTAAAGGTAGTATGGCAACCTCGCCTTATGTTGGTGCTTATATTTATCAGAATGACTCACTGTGGCTATATGACGTTCAGTTTTTAAAGACATATCTGGATAATAATCCAGAGTATGATCGTACACGTTGGCAGGCTGGGGTCACCAGAACTTTTCCTTTCACCCATGATGGTAAGAGTGGTAATACAAAATTACGCTTAGGTTATCGTAATGATAACTGGCATTATCCTTCAATTAGTAATCCAGCATTGGCTGACCCTGAGTACAAGGGGGATGTTCGTAAAGGTGAAGAGCGGCATGAAATCTGGATCCGTCCACAGGCGTATTATCAATATTCTGAGAATCTAAGTTTTAACGCCAGTTTCTCATTTCGCCTGATTGATCGTAAGTTGGACTATGCTCGTGCTAAAGGGAATTATGGTGTATACAAACGAGATTGGAGCCAAATAAATGAGCATTTCGCTGGTGCCAATATCACCTTTAATCAGAAGAATTCACTTTGGTTAAACTATTTGTACATTGATGAGCAATTGGTCAATACGCTTTATAACAAAGAGCATTTCTTATGGGGAATTTACCGCCATAAATTTGATAATGGTCTTCTGTTTATGCCTTATACGCGTCTGGCTCTGGTTAAAGGATCGCAGAGTTTTCGTGACTCGAATAATCATGAAATTGTACATAAAGAAAAAAATCGCAGCCGCTATGGTTTGCAGGTGCTCTATCCGTTAACGAAGCAGACTTCAATTTTTGCTGATACCTATTACCGCCCGGAGCAAACCTGGACTAACAGCCACAAAACCAGCAATAATTTTTGGTTTTGGGCTGTAGAGTTGAGACATAATTTCTGATACTTAATAAGAGATATCAGAACATCAATTTATTAATAGTGAGAGACTAGGGATGGGGTATTTCCTGCGAATATTATTATGTCTGTATGGGCTATTTATTATAACTGCTGGCTATGCCAGCGTTACCCAAGAAATTATTTTAGGCGTTGATCAGGAAAATGTTTATGGGCCATTACTTAAAAATAAACGTATTGGCTTAATGGTCAACCAAAGCTCGATTAACAAGGAAGGACGTCATACCATCGACAAATTGTTATCCGAGCAGAATAAATTCCATTTTACAGTGACAAAACTATTCTCTGTTGAGCACGGTATCCGTGGGAATGCAGATGCCGGATTAGGGGATGATAATCACATCGATAAACAGAGCGGTCTTCCTATTATTTCTTTATATGGAAGAGATAAAGATGGGCGAATGAGGGCACATCCCACTGAAGCGCAGTTATCTGATGTTGATATCGTTATTTATGATTTACAGGATGTTGGTGTTCGTTATTTTACCTACACTATTTCCATGCATCATATGTTGGAAAGCCTGCAAAAGTATCATAAACAATTTATGGTATTTGATCGGCCGAACCCACTCGGAAACCATGTTTATGGGCCAATTCTTGAAGAGAAGAACATTTCAGGTATTGGTATGCATCCTGTCCCTATGGTGCACGGACTGACGTCTGGGGAGTTTGCTCGTATGATAATAAATGAGGGGTGGTTAACACATTTCAATGATTCAAATTGGCAGGCATTTGGTATTAAAGCTTACCAGTTTCCCCCAGAAGATTTGACTGTTATCGCCATGGGCAATTACACACATAATTCGCCTTATTTATTGCCAGTAAGACCTTCGCCAAATTTACGCAGTGATTTGGCTATTCAGCTTTACCCTTCTTTGGGATTATTTGAAGCAACCAGTGTTAATATGGGTCGAGGTTCAGACTATCCCTTTGAGCAGTTGGGTTTCCCATCCAGGAAGTTTTATATTAACACCTGCTATCACGTAGATATTAACCAGCAGAGAACTGGTTGGCCGCAAGCGGGCAAAGAAGTGTGTGGCGAAAAATTTACTGCCGCCAATATAGCCGATATTAAGCCGACGATACGTTATTTTGTTGAATGGTGGTTTAAATTTAAAGATGCGAGTTATTCTATGGTCCTTTCCCCACAGAGGGAGGCCAATTATCTGGAACATCAGGAAGAGTATTTTCTAATACGACCTACTTGGTTGGCTAAATTAACAGGTACGCGCAATCTGGTTAAATTAATGGAAGAAGCAGATAAGAAGAAATTAACTGTCGATGAGACCGTGAATTATCTGGAGTCTAACTGGCAGCCCGATCTTGATAATTATCTGAAGTTACGCGAGAAATATAAAATTTATCCTTAAATCTTATTTTTTTCTTTGACGTTTGGGGTGTTGGTGAGAACTACCCCCCTTTTTTGCGATTACTGTCTTGGGTAGCATAATCACGCATTTAAACCAAATAAAAAGGAGTCAGACGATTTCTCATCTAACTCCTTGTTTTATTTGGTGGCCCCTACTGGACTTGAACCAGTGACCAAGCGATTATGAGTCGCGTGCTCTAACCAACTGAGCTAAGGGGCCAAACTTGGACGCTGATTATACGGTAGTTTCTATCCTGCGGTCTAGAGCTGATAAATCAGATGGGTGTTTTCTGCGCAAAATTAAGGTTTTTTACGGACATAGCAGCTAACGGCGCATGAATATTGGCCTTAAGAAGGGCCTGAATGGCCAAAAAGAAAAACCCCGGCATGCCGGGGTTTTTGTGTGCTTGTCACGGCAACCGACGATTAATCGTCAAGGAAGCTGCGCAGCACTTCAGAGCGGCTTGGGTGACGCAGTTTACGCAGTGCCTTAGCTTCGATCTGACGGATACGCTCACGGGTGACATCGAACTGTTTGCCCACTTCTTCCAGAGTGTGGTCAGTGTTCATATCGATACCGAAACGCATACGCAGAACTTTCGCTTCACGCGCGGTCAGGCCAGCTAACACGTCGTGAGTGGCAGAACGCAGGCTCTCAGAGGTGGCAGAGTCCAGCGGCAGCTCCAGAGTGGTATCTTCAATGAAATCGCCCAGATGTGAATCTTCATCATCACCGATTGGGGTTTCCATTGAGATTGGCTCTTTCGCAATCTTCAATACTTTACGGATTTTGTCTTCCGGCATCAGCATGCGTTCAGCCAACTCTTCCGGCGTTGGCTCGCGGCCCATCTCTTGCAGCATCTGGCGCGAAATACGGTTGAGTTTGTTAATGGTCTCAATCATATGCACCGGAATACGGATAGTACGTGCCTGGTCCGCGATAGAGCGGGTGATAGCCTGACGAATCCACCAAGTTGCATAGGTTGAGAACTTATAACCACGGCGGTATTCGAATTTATCTACTGCTTTCATCAAACCGATATTGCCTTCCTGAATTAAATCAAGGAACTGCAAACCACGGTTGGTGTATTTTTTCGCAATAGAGATAACCAGACGCAGGTTAGCCTCAACCATTTCTTTCTTGGCGCGACGCGCTTTCGCTTCACCGATAGACATACGGCGGTTGATGTCTTTCACTTGCTCAATGGTCAGGCCGGTTTCTTCTTCGATCTGACGTAGTTTTTGCAAGCTACGTTGCACATCGTCCGAAACATCTTTCAGTTTTTCAGACCATGGCTTACCCATAGCAATTGCAGCTGCAAACCAGGTATCGCTGGTTTCATTGCTGGTAAACAGGGTAACGAAGTTCTTCTTCGGCATTTTGCACTGTTCAACACACAGTTTCATGATGATACGTTCTTGAGTACGAACGCGGTCCATCATGGCACGCATGTTATTGACCAGATAGTCGAACTGCTTCGGTACCAGGCGGAACTGTTTGAACACTTCAGAAAGCTTCAGAATCTCAGCAGCAGCGTTGGCGTGGCTACGACCATTCTTCTTGATTTCCAAACGTGCGTTTTCGTACTGCTCACGCAATTCGCTGAATTTCTGGCGTGCCAGCTCTGGATCGATGCTGTTGTCGTCTTCTTCTTCTTCGTCGTCTTCATCTTCGTCGTCGTCATCATCCATTTCTTCAGTGGATAATTCAGAACCAACGTGAGTTGCAGTCGGCGCAATATCTTCTTCGGCGTTTGGATCAACAAAGCCGGTGATCAGGTCAGATAGACGAGCTTCGCCCGCCTCAACGCGATCATATTGCTCCAATAGGTAAGTAATCGCTTCAGGGTATTCAGCCACTGAGCACTGGACCTGATTGATACCGTCTTCGATACGTTTGGCAATATCAATCTCGCCTTCACGCGTCAATAGCTCAACGGTACCCATTTCACGCATGTACATACGCACCGGGTCGGTTGTACGCCCGATTTCGGATTCAACACTGGACAACACCTGTGCAGCAGCTTCAGCCGCGTCATCGTCGGTATCAGTGGTGTTCTCGGCCAGCATTAAATCATCGGCATCAGGGGCTTCTTCCAGCACCTGTATGCCCATGTCATTAATCATCTGGATGATGTCTTCGATCTGATCGGAATCGACGATATCTTCCGGCAGATGGTCATTGACCTCAGCATAGGTCAGATAGCCTTGCTCCTTACCACGGGTGACAAGTAGCTTCAGCTGTGACTGCGGGTTTTGCTCCATAAGACGGTATCCACACTTCAGAGTATTTGGGTTGGTGTCGGTCGGCGAAACCGCCAACAATAGCATTTGGGGCTTTTTTTTGTCGCCGCTGCCCGCCATGACGGCATATTGTGGGGATTTGCCCCCACATTTATCGGCAATTAAGCCGTTGGGTGTTTCATTTTTTTCTGGCTAACGCCAGATTCAAAGACCAAAGCTCTTTACGTTCTTCGGCGTTTAATCCATGAGTACGATCACGCGCTATAAGTGTTTCCTGACGTTGCTCCAATATGGAGTCATACAGGCTGGTTAGCGTATCGACAAAAGTCTGTTCGACCATATCCTCAACAATCATGTGGTTCCATGTTGCGAGAGTTTCAAGTTGTTGGCTGAATTTATTATCACGATACAGTTCTAATAACTGCCCGGTTGTCAGCCCCGGTTGGGCCAAACACGTCTCAACCAACTCAATAAATAACGGTAAACCGGCCAACTTGGCTTGCTCGACACCCTTTAGTGAGGGGATGAGTGTCGCCAGTTGTGGATTTTGTACCAATAGCCCTATAAGTATACGCATGGTTGTGCGTTTTAGCTGGGGCGGCTGGTAGGTATTTGCATTTTCAGCCTGCTTTGGCATTAGCTTATCGAGCTGGCTGTCATCGAGCAGACCCAACTTATTACCGAGTTGCTGGCGCAAGTAAAGCCGTAAGGTTTCACCGGGCACCTGACTGATTAAAGGGAGTGCCAGCGTGCTTAACTTGGCTCGCCCATCTGGGCTGCTCAAATCCACTTGTGGCATCAATGTTTCGAACAAGAAGGTTGAGAGTGGCTGCGCCTCCTCCATCCGCTGTTCGAATGCCTCTTTCCCTTCTTTACGTACCAGAGTGTCTGGATCTTCGCCATCAGGCAAAAACATAAAGCGTAGCTGACGCCCATCATTTAGATAGGGCAATGCTGTCTCTAATGCACGCCAGGCTGCATCTCTACCGGCACGATCGCCGTCATAACAACAAATTACGTTATCCGTTGCGCGGAATAATAATTGGATATGTTCAGCAGTTGTCGCTGTACCCAGTGAGGCAACGGCATAATCAATACCAAATTGCGCCAGTGCGACCACATCCATATAACCTTCCACCACCAGTAGCCGTGTTGGGTTAGGGTGGCTCACTTGCGCTTCATACAAGCCGTATAACTGGCGGCCCTTATGAAATATTTCTGTTTCTGGGGAGTTGAGGTACTTCGGCACTCCGTCACCCAGAATTCGCCCACCAAAAGCGATAACCCGCCCGCGTTTATCGCGGATAGGGAACATAACGCGCTCACGAAAACGATCGTAAACTCGCCCTGTATCATTAGTCACCAGCATCCCGGCATCGTTCAGCGCGGTACGGCTTTCACCATCGCGACCAAAACGTTTTAAGGCGTTGTCCCAACCTGGGGGGGCAAAACCGATAGCAAAATGTTGGATGATTTCTTCACTCAAACCGCGATGTTTAAGATATTCGCGTGCCTGATTGGCGTTCTGGCCTTTGAGTGATTGTTGATAGAATGCACTTAGGCTTTCCATCAGTTGATAAAGACTTTGTCGTTGATGGCGTTCTAACTGAGTGGTACCGGTTCCTGCCTCGTAAGGCACTTCCAGCCCGTGCATGGTGGCTAATTCTTCGATACTTTCGACAAACTCAAGCCTGTCGTAATTCATCAAGAAATCAACAGCATTGCCATGCGCACCACAGCCAAAACAGTGGTAAAACTGTTTTTCGCCGTTAACGGTGAATGAGGGGGTTTTCTCATGATGGAACGGACAGCACGCATGGTAATTTTTGCCTTGCTTCTTCAGCTTTACCCGAGCATCGATAAGGTCGACGATGTCGGTGCGAGCCAGCAAGTCATTGATAAATACGCGTGGAATTCGTCCAGCCATAAGCCCCTATTCGGTCAGTCCATAAACGAGAACAAGCCGCGCATTCCTTTCGGAAAGCACGGCCTTCGTATGCAACTACTCGATCTGCGCGTTCTTAGAACATAAAAAACTACGCGGTGGGGTTACCCCCGAAGAATTAATACAGACGAGTGCGGCGTGCGTTTTCGCGAGCCAATTTCTTCGCGTGACGTTTTACAGCAGAAGCTTTAGCGCGTTTACGTTCGGTAGTCGGTTTTTCATAGAACTCACGACGACGAACTTCAGCTAATACACCTGCTTTTTCGCAAGAGCGTTTGAAACGACGAAGAGCTACGTCGAATGGCTCGTTTTCACGTACTTTAATTACCGGCATGTGCCTCTCACCTCAATAGAAATCGGTTTGCTGCTGGCCAATCGCCAGCCTTCTCAAAATGGTGCGGAATTTTACTTCAATGGATGCTGCTTTGTAAAGCACCACAGCAAATTGAAACAGGCACGCCCCTGTGATGTCGCCCTCGTTCTTTACAAGAAAGTTGGTGCCAGGAGTGCGACGGCCGCTGATTATATACTAAACAGGGCCATTGATCGAATTTATCAACATTATTTTCAAATGTGACAACTATCAACAACATTCATCCTGTTGGATAGCCAAAATGCCGTTTTTCCGTTCAATTTGGTATCAGAAATCATGACGAGCGACACGGTTATGCTAAACTATCGGCCGCACGTGAATGATGGGAAATGTAATGCGAGTTTTGGGTATAGAAACATCCTGCGATGAAACCGGAATTGCAGTGTATGACGATGAAACCGGTCTGTTAGCTAACCAATTGTACA
The DNA here is from genome assembly GCF_901472495.1 of Yersinia enterocolitica subsp. enterocolitica. Classification (NCBI taxonomy): domain Bacteria; kingdom Pseudomonadati; phylum Pseudomonadota; class Gammaproteobacteria; order Enterobacterales; family Yersiniaceae; genus Yersinia; species Yersinia enterocolitica. Next base: position 2,685,203 of record NZ_LR590469.1, on the reverse strand, counting down.
GTCAGGTTAAATTGCATGCTGATTATGGCGGCGTTGTACCTGAGCTGGCTTCCCGTGATCATGTGCGCAAAACAGTGCCATTGATTCAGGCTGCACTGAAAGAAGCTAATTTGAGCGCCAAAGATATTGATGGCGTGGCGTATACCGCAGGCCCCGGCTTGGTTGGCGCATTGCTGGTCGGTGCCACTGTAGGGCGTGCATTAGCTTTTGCCTGGGGGGTTCCCGCCGTGCCCGTTCATCATATGGAAGGCCACTTATTGGCTCCGATGTTGGAAGAAAATGCACCCGAGTTTCCGTTTGTCGCCTTGTTGGTTTCCGGTGGCCATACGCAATTAATCAGTGTGACTGGCATTGGCGAATATCTGTTGCTGGGCGAATCTGTCGATGATGCGGCAGGTGAAGCTTTTGATAAAACAGCGAAATTGCTAGGTCTGGATTACCCCGGCGGGCCAATGTTGTCACGTATGGCACAGCTTGGAACGGCTGGACGGTTCACTTTCCCGCGCCCAATGACTGATCGTCCCGGCCTGGATTTCAGTTTTTCTGGCCTGAAAACTTTCGCGGCAAATACTATTCGTGCCAACGGCACTGATGATCAGACTCGTGCTGATATTGCGCGAGCATTCGAAGATGCGGTGGTCGATACACTGGCAATCAAATCAAAACGCGCACTGGAGCAAACCGGTTTTAAACGTTTAGTGATTGCTGGCGGCGTGAGTGCTAATCGCACATTGCGCAGTAAATTGGCTGAAATGATGCAAAAACGTGGTGGCGAAGTGTTCTACGCCCGGCCAGAGTTTTGTACCGATAATGGCGCGATGATCGCCTATGCTGGGTTGATCAGGCTGAAAAGTGGTGTGAATAGCGAGTTGAGTGTGTCGGTCAGGCCGCGCTGGCCGTTGGCTGAGTTGCCGAAAGTCTGATCAGAAAGTCTGAGTGGGGCTGTGGCTGTGTTGCTGTGTCATCTCGTGATGCTCACATACTGATGTATGCTCCGCTCTCTCAATTCCTGGCGCCTTGCCTCGCTCCCGCTCAGTCATTCTGGACTCGGTGGGATGGCGCGGTAATTGGGTAAAATTAATCTTCTTCTTTCTCTTCCAACTCTGCGGCTTCTTCAGCGGGAGTTTTTTGCTTTTTCTTTCTGAGTTTGTCCCAGATTTTACTTTCTTTGCCGCGCCATAAACGCTGGATATTGTCGTGATGACGCATCAGGATCAGGCAGGAGAGCATAGCCACAGGGAAGGTGAATTGTGGTTTGAACCACCAGACGTAAAATGGTGCGATCAGCGCGCTGATAATTGCGCCCAAAGATGAATAGCCGCTTAATAAAACCGTCAGTAGCCAAGTGCCCGTCATCAGGCCAGTCAGATCCCAGCCAATCGGTGCGATGGCACCAAAGGCAGTGGCGACGCCTTTGCCACCTTTAAAGTGGAAAAATACCGGATAAATATGGCCCAGACAGGCAGCAATAGCAGTAAGTCCAAGATACAGTGGCGAAACATGCAGCAGGTAAGCTATCCAAACCGGTAACATACCTTTCAGCACATCAAAAATCAGTACGGTTGCAGCGGCGGTGCGGCCACCGATACGTAGTACGTTGGTTGCCCCGGGATTACCGGAGCCATGTTCACGCGGATCTGGTAGCTTGGCAACTCGACATACCAGAACAGCACTGGAAATTGAGCCACACAAATACGCGAAGATAATCATGCCAAGCGCGATAGCACTCATAACACCGCCCTGTTGAATAATGATCGTTTTAATCGCAACATCTGTGGATAATACGCATATTCGGCTGGAAGTGGTATCCGGCAGGCACAAAAACAGAGAATGACGTGATGGACATCGTATTTATTGAGAAACTCAGTGTCATAACCACCATCGGTGTTTATGACTGGGAACAGACCATTCAGCAAAAACTAGTGTTCGATATCGAAATGGGTTGGGATAACCGCAAAGCCGCTGCCAGCGATGATGTCAATGATTGCCTAAGCTATGCAGATATCAGCGATGCCGTCATCAAGCACGTGGAAATGCAGCGTTTTGCACTGGTTGAGCGAGTTGCTGAAGAGATTGCCGATCTATTGCTGCAACGATTTAATTCGCCTTGGGTGCGGATTAAGGTGAGCAAGCCGGGGGCGGTTGCTCAGGCGCGTAATGTCGGTGTGGTTATTGAACGCGGTCAACGGATTGGGTGATTTTTGCTGCACCACGACATAAAAATGCAACCCTATATTGATAATGTGGTCCGAGTTATTGATTAACGTGATATTTTTTACATACAGAAATTGAACGGCACTGTTTCTCACATTGCCGTTTTTTTTTGACTTCTATTACAGGGCATTGGGTATCGTAGATGACGGATATGTATTCGCTGTTTGTGGCTTTTGTTTTGGGCGTGGTTGAAGGGCTTACTGAGTTCCTGCCGGTTTCATCTACTGGGCATATGATTATTGTCGGTGAGCTATTGGGCTTTACCGGCGATAAAGCAAAAACCTTTGAAGTCATTATTCAATTAGGGTCGATTCTGGCCGTGGTGGTGGTGTTCTGGCGGCGCTTATTTGGCCTGATCGGTATCCATTTTGGTAAAGTGCCTCATGAAGGGAAAACCAACGGCCACCTGACATTGGGCCATATTTTGCTGGCGATGATCCCCGCTGTTGGCTTGGGATTGGCTTTCCATGATGTCATTAAGTCGTTATTTAACCCGCAAAGTGTCATGTATGCATTAGTCGCTGGCGGTTTGCTCTTGCTGGCTGCGGAGTGGTTTAAACCTAAAAATCCTAAGGCTACCGGGCTGGATGATATTACCTATCGGCAGGCTTTTGCCATTGGTTGTTTCCAGTGTTTGGCGTTATGGCCGGGTTTTTCCCGCTCGGGTGCCACCATTTCAGGTGGGATGCTGGTCGGTGTAAATCGCTACGCAGCCTCTGAATTTTCCTTTATTTTGGCAGTACCGATGATGCTCGGGGCCAGTGGATTAGATCTGTATAAGAGTCTACATTTCCTGAGCTGGGGCGATTTACCGATGTTTGCCGTCGGGTTTATCACCGCATTTGTTGTCGCGCTAATTGCTATCAAAACCTTCCTGTCATTGATTAAACGTATCTCTTTCGTGCCTTTTGCGATTTATCGCTTTATTGTAGCGGCAGCGGTCTACTGGGTCTTTATGTAATATACCCGTTATACTTCAAGCTGCATGTGCGTTGGCTACGTTCAATAGCCCGAATCACTTACTCATGTAAGCTCATCGGGTTCTCTCGCTTGCCGCCTTCCTGCAACTCGAATTATTTAGGGTATAAAAAGTGCAGCAGAATATAAAAAGCCCGAACAATCAGGGCTTTTTTGTTTTATCGCCTGAGGGTTAATTTAGGGGGGAAATCACTTCTTGAGTCAGCTTCCATTCAGCCAATGCTTGCTGGCGGCGGCGTTTCAGTTCATCACGAATAGCCAAACCCTGTAGCCCACTGGCAACGACTTCCTGCACTGAGACTCCGTTAGCAATACGGAACGCAGTACGTAAATAGTCGCCCTGCGGGTATGGGTTTTCTTCAAATCCAGTACGGCCTCGGGCATCAGCTTCGCTGGTCATTATCATTTGCTCAAGGCGTTCTGGTTTACGCCATACATCAATAGCATCGAACAGTTTAAGCAGGGTTTCAGGTCGGAGCTTATTCACCGTATGGATTAGATCATGGTATTCAGCGACCAGTTTTGCTAAATCTCGCACTGGATTTGGCACCCGTAAACGCTGGCATAGCTGTTCGACCAATTTCACGCCCGCAGGGCCATGCCCATGATGATGGGGCCAGAACTCTTTAGGTGTCAGACCTTTGCCTAAATCATGGCAGAGTGCGGCAAAGCGCACATCAACCTCTGGACTGAGTTGCGCGGCCATAGCCAGCGTCATCAGAGTATGAATGCCAGTATCAATTTCCGGATGCCATTTTTCCGGCGCAGGGACACCAAATAAACGCTCAATCTCTGGGAACAGCACCGCCAGTGCGCCGCAATCGCGTAATACCTGAAAATAGATTTGCGGGCTTTGCGTTTTGAGTGCTTTTTCGGTCTCTTTCCATACGCGTTCTGGTGTCAAAGCAGAAAGTTCGCCACTTTTAGCCATTGCTGCCATCAATGATTGAGTTTCTGAGGCGACGGTAAAGCCCAAATGCGCAAAACGGGCAGCGAAACGAGCCACCCGCAGAACCCGCAGTGGATCCTCGCCAAATGCATCTGAGACATGGCGTAATACACGTTTCTCTATATCTTGTTGGCCATTGTAGGGATCAAATAGCTCACCTTCGCTGCTACGCGCAATGGCGTTGATGGTCAAATCGCGGCGCAGTAAATCGTCTTCCAGAGTGACATCCGGGGCGGCGTAGCAAGTAAAACCGGTATAACCCTGGCCTGATTTACGTTCGGTACGGGCCAACGCGTATTCTTCATGGGTGACCGGGTGAAGAAATACCGGGAAATCTTTACCGACCTGTTGGTAACCTTGCGCGAGTAGCTGTTCTGGTGTAGCACCTACCACCACCCAGTCCTGCTCGGTCACGGGTAGGTTTAATAAGCTGTCGCGTACGGCACCGCCGACCAAATAGGTTTTCATATAAATCCTTCGTTCTTGACGTTGCAGCGTTGTTAGCGGCTCTCACTCACCCGAATCACTTACTTATGTAAGCTCATCGGGATTCATTCGCTTGCTGCCTGGCTGGAACGCCAACAACTTTGGATAGGCTCTTCGTTCTTGACGTTGCAGTTTTATTGAACTGCTATTAGTTCATCCAGCGGTTATTCTTTTTACGGCTGGGGATCAGATGAGGCAGAATCAGGCCCAGTAATAAGCCGATCCCCGCAACACCGCCGCCGTACATAAACCATTGCAGAATAATAGTGCGCTGCTTGTCATCCAATTGCAGATTTACCGCGTTGACCTTCTTCTGAGCCACCACTAACTGGTTTTTCAATGACTCATTTTCTTTTTGTAATTCGGAAATGACGCTGTCGCTGGCGGCCACTTTTTGTTGCATTTCAGCGGTGCGTTGATTCCAGCTATTATCAATATTAGCCAGTTTATCGGTGAGTGTTTTGACCTGTTGTTCAAGGTCGGGAACCCGAACGCGTAAGCTGGGTGTTTCGCTCAATTGATCCAGCGGAATCCAGGTGGTTTTCCCTTTACTGTCGCGGATTTGGCCGTAATTTGTGCCGTCATTAACGCTTATCAGGGTAACTTCATCCCCACCTTTTAGCGTGCCCACAATACGGTATTGGTTACCGGGGCCGCTATGAACGTAGGTATCCAGCTCATCAGAGATGTAACGTTTTTCTTCAGCGTAAGCGCTCAAGGAAAGAGTGAGACTTAGCACTATGAGGCAAATTAGGCGTAATTTCTGCATTAGAGAGTCATTTATGAGTGAATTTATGGGACGATAGTAGTGTGTTCAGTTTGCCGACGCAACGCATAAACCGGAATGAGAACTATCTTACTCTCATAGCCAGCGCGGCTTTAGCCCTTTGGTTGCTTATTTTAACGACGGTGAAAATTTGTCTTATGAAGCTTTAGGGTAGACCGGTGAAAACAGGTTAAAATAGAGTTTGTCTCAGGGCTGCCGCGTGCGTGTTTTTTGTTTTAAAGCAGAGAAGTTTGTGTAAAACAGGCAAATCACCGCGAAAAAGGCATAATGCCCATAATCTCACAACATACCGGTGTGAATGAAATTATGACCGTTGAAATAGAATTAAAATTTATTGCTACACCTGCGGCCATTGCCGCTTTGCCAGAGCGAATCACCTCTTGGCAAAGCCAGCATTCTGCGCCGCAAACGCTGACGAATATCTATTTTGAAACGGCGGATAACCGTCTGCGCCAACATGATATTGGCTTACGTATTCGTGGTTATGATGGCCGCTATGAAATGACGGTTAAGACCGGCGGTAAAGTGGTCGGCGGTTTGCATCAACGGGCTGAATACAACGTTGATATTGATAACGACAAATTAGATCTGGCACGTTTCCCCGCTGATATCTGGCCGGAAGGGTGGGTGGTTGATGCGCTACAAACCGAGTTACAACCATTATTTCGTACCGATTTTACCCGTGAGAAGTGGGTAATTACTTACGGTGAAAGTGAGATAGAGCTTGCTCTTGACCTGGGTGCTATTAGTGCGGGTGAGTTATCAGAGCCATTAAGTGAAATTGAATTGGAACTCAAGAAAGGCAATCAGACCGATTTACTGGCACTGGCGACTGAACTGGCACAAATAGGTGGTTTACGGCAGGGGAACTTGAGTAAAGCGGCGCGCGGCTATCATTTAGCACAAGGTAGTCATTTGTCTCAAGGTCAGCCACCACGTGAATTGCGCCCGTTGTTAGTGTTACAACCTGCGCCGAAATCTACCGTCGAGCAAGGTATGGTTGCCGGGCTGGAAATGGCGTTGGACCACTGGCAGTATCATGAGGAATTATGGTTGCGCGGTGAGGCTGCGGCCAAGCCAATGATTATCGAGGCTTTAGGGATGATTCGCCAGACATTGGCTATTTTTGGTGGGTTGGTGCCACGCAAAGCCAGCACTGAGTTACGTGCGGCATTAATTGCGCTGGAACCCCAGTTAGAGCCGAAAAATGCCAAGGCCGAGCTCATTTGTTATAGCGCTGATTATCTGAAATGTAAGTTGGCGCTCACATCGTGGCTGGTGACTGCCGGCTGGCGGCCGTTTATGGATGACAAAGCGCGAGCCAAGTTTGAGGGTTCGTTCAAACGCTTCTGCGACATCATGCTGAGCCGCAGTGCTGCTGACCTAAAAGAGGCCTTTGGTCACAACCTGGATGATGATGGTTATCTGGCACAATTGCCGCGTTTAAACCGGCAGATTATGTCTTTCCAGTTGCTCTCCGGTTTCTATCCACAAAGTGAATGGCATCCATACATTGATGGCTGGTTTGGTTTACAACAGGCCATTATGGAGCGGCAGGGTCACTGGCGTGATACCGCCCGTAAAGAAGCGCTGTCTCAGCCCGCGTTCTGGTTGAATGGGGCTGTGCGTTAATAGAATTTATACCCAAAGTCGTTGAAGTCGCAGGTCGGCGGCAAGCGAATAAGTCCCGATGGCTTACATGGGTAAGTGATTCGGGCGCGTGAGTGCGGGCAACACCGTTGCGGCTTCAAATACGGAGGGTATATAAGGAATGATATGTTGCCACTCCCTTCAGAATTACAGATTCAGGCGCAGAATATACAGCAGCGCTTTTATGAGTTACCAGCGCCACTGAGCTTACGTGAAGAAGATATCGCAGTATTGGTATTGAGTGATTTTGTCAGTGACATGTTACTGATTCACCCTGATTGGCTGGATGAGCTGCATCAGCAGCCGCCACAACCGCAGGAGTGGCAATTTTATCAACAATGGCTCAGTCAGGCACTGGCCGAGGTGCAAGATGAAGCCGCGTTGCTAGCAGCATTGCGACTATTTCGCCGCCGAATTATGGTGCGTATCGCCTGGTCGCAGGCACTGGAAACCAGCAGCACGACAGATACCCTGCAACAGCTAAGTTGGTTGGCCGAAAGCTTGATTATTGCCGCACGCGACTGGTTATATCAGGCGTGCTGTCGTGAATTCGGTACACCCTGTAACAGTGAAGGCGTGCCGCAGCCTTTGCTCATTTTAGGTATGGGGAAATTAGGTGGCGGCGAGCTGAATTTTTCGTCGGATATCGACTTGATCTTTGCTTATCCAGAAAACGGCCAGACTCAGGGAGGGCGGCGTCAGTTGGATAATGCCCAGTTCTTTACTCGTCTGGGGCAACGGCTGATTAAGGCATTAGACCAGCAAACGATAGACGGCTTTGTCTATCGGGTAGATATGCGCCTGCGCCCGTTTGGCGATAGTGGCCCACTGGTGTTGAGCTTCGCTGCACTGGAAGATTATTACCAAGAGCAAGGGCGCGACTGGGAGCGCTACGCTATGGTGAAAGCTCGCTTGATGGGGGGAGCGGAAGACCATTACAGCAAGGAACTGCGCCAAACTTTACGCCCCTTTGTTTTCCGCCGTTATATTGATTTCAGTGTGATTCAGTCGCTGCGTAATATGAAAGGGATGATCGCCCGTGAAGTTCGCCGGCGCGGCTTGAAAGACAATATCAAACTGGGCGCGGGTGGAATTCGTGAAATCGAGTTCATTACCCAGGTATTTCAGTTGATTCGGGGGGGCCGTGAACCGCGTCTACAAGAGCGTGCTTTGCTGCCGACCTTACAGGCCGTGGCCGAGTTGGGGTTATTGCCGGAACAACAGGTGGCGGATCTCAGTGGTAGCTATCTATTTTTGCGCCGTTTGGAAAATTTACTGCAAGCCATTGCCGACGAGCAAACTCAGACTTTGCCCAGTGATAGCTTGAACCAAGCCCGGTTAGCTTGTGGTATGGGCTATGTGGACTGGGCGGCGATGAATGCTGCGCTAGAGCAGCATATGCAAGCGGTGCGTTTGGTATTTGATCATCTGATTGGTGACGATGCCCCCGATATTGGCGAAGATCCCAGCCACGGTTTGTATAAAAGTTTGTGGCAAGATGTATTGGAAGAGAGTGATTTAGCGCCACTGACACCACATTTAGATGAAGCTGCGCGCAGCCAATTATTGGTCACAATTAATCATTTTCGTCATGATGTGGATAAACGCACCATTGGCCCGCGTGGCCGCGAGGTGCTGGATCAACTGATGCCACGCCTGTTCGCTGAAGTCTGCCCACGCCCAGATGCTAATGTTGCTCTTAGCCGACTGATTCAACTGTTGTTAAGTATTGTGACTCGTACCACCTATCTGGAATTGTTGGTGGAATACCACGCGGCACTGAAACATGTTATTCGCTTATGTTCTGCCTCCCCGATGGTCGCCAGCCAGCTCGCCCGTTACCCACTGTTATTGGACGAATTGCTTGATCCGCAATCGCTCTATCAACCTTTGGAACCCAGCGCCTACCGTGATGAATTGCGTCAATACTTGTTACGGGTGCCACCCGATGATGAGGAGCAACAACTGGAGGCGTTACGTCAGTTTAAGCAGGCTCAACAATTGCGTATTGCCGCTGGAGATATCACCGAGGCGCTGCCGGTAATGAAAGTGAGTGATCACTTAACTTATCTGGCAGAAGCTATGATTGATGCAGTTATCCAACAAGCATGGAATCAAATGGTGGCCCGTTATGGTCAGCCAAGTCATTTGCAACAGCGCGAAGGTCGTGGTTTTGCTGTGATTGGTTATGGCAAGTTGGGGGGCTGGGAACTGGGTTACAGCTCAGATTTGGACTTGGTGTTCCTGCTTGATTGCCCGCTGGACGTGATGACAGACGGTGAGCGTAGTATTGATGGCCGCCAGTTCTATTTGCGTTTGGCGCAACGCGTGATGCATTTATTCAGCACTCGCACCTCGTCAGGTATTTTGTATGAAGTAGATGCGCGGCTAAGACCATCCGGTGAAGCAGGTATGTTGGTGAGTACCATCGAGGCCTTTGCTGACTATCAGCAAAATGAAGCCTGGACGTGGGAGCATCAGGCGCTGGTGCGCGCGCGTATTGTCTATGGTTGCCCTGAATTGCAGCAAAAGTTTGACGCTATTCGCCAGCAAATTCTTTGTCGCCCGCGCGAAGGCTCGCAATTACAGCAGGAAGTTCGCGAAATGCGCGAGAAGATGCGCAATCATTTAGGCAGTAAACAGCGTGATATCTTTGATATCAAAGCCGATGAGGGGGGAATCACCGATATTGAGTTTATCGCTCAATATTTGGTGCTGCGCTATGCCGCCACCGAACCGCGCTTGACCCGTTGGTCTGATAATGTGCGAATTTTCGAGCTAATGGCTAATTACGACATTATGCCGGAGGCGGAAGCGGCGGCATTGACTCGCGCTTATGTCACCATGCGTGATGAGATTCATCATCTGGCATTGCAGGAACAATCAAGCAAGGTTTCTGCTGATTGTTTTGCCGCAGAAAGAGAACAAGTAGCCGCCAGTTGGCATAAATGGTTGGTTGCAGCGCCTTCGGACGTATAGATTCCAGTTATTAATGGTATACAAGGTGTCTGTGATATTATCTGGCACAATATATACTCGTCATACTTCAAGCTGCATGTGTGTTGGCCGCGCTCAATCACCCGAATCACTTACTACAGTAAGCTCGTCGGGATTTACTCGTTTGCCGCCTTCCTGCAACTCGAATTATTTAGAGCATAATAAACACAAAATTGGAGCGAAGGGATGTGTGTTTTCGGGGTTAATAACAGCTCACTTTGGGGGCTAACGTATGAAAGTCACGCTGCCTGATTTTCGCCGCGCCGGTGTATTAGTCGTTGGTGATGTCATGTTAGACCGTTATTGGTATGGCCCAACCAGCCGCATTTCACCAGAAGCACCGGTGCCGGTTGTCAAAGTCGATACCATCGAAGAACGCCCCGGTGGTGCCGCGAACGTCGCGATGAACATCGCCTCCCTTGGCGCAATCTCCCGGTTAGTCGGGTTGACGGGTATTGATGATGCCGCACGCGCACTGACCAGCAAGCTAAACGAAGTGCAGGTGCGTTGTGATTTTGTCTCGGTGCCGACTCACCCAACCATCACCAAGTTGCGGGTACTTTCTCGTAACCAGCAGCTCATCCGTCTGGATTTCGAAGAAGGTTTTGATGGTGTTGACCCTCAACCTATCTTTGAGCGCATTCAACAAGCGCTGCCACAGATTGGTGCTCTGGTGCTGTCCGACTATGCCAAAGGTGCATTGAACAGTGTGCAGACGATGATCCAATTGGCGCGAAAAGCAAAAGTTCCGGTGCTTATCGATCCCAAAGGCAGCGATTTCGAGCGATATCGTGGCGCAACGCTACTGACACCAAATCTATCCGAGTTTGAAGCGGTGGTGGGGCATTGCAAAAACGAAGAAGAGTTGGTGAGCCGTGGCATGAAGCTGGTAGCTGACTTTGAACTTTCCGCTTTACTGGTAACCCGCTCTGAGCAAGGGATGACCTTGCTACAGCCGGGCAAACCTCCACTACATTTAGCGACTCAGGCACAAGAAGTGTTTGATGTGACCGGTGCCGGTGACACGGTCATTGGTGTGCTGGCGGCTGCATTAGCAGCTGGAAATTCGCTTGAAGAGTCATGTTTCTTGGCTAATGCCGCAGCCGGTGTGGTGGTCGGTAAATTGGGGACATCTACTGTTTCCCCGATTGAACTGGAAAATGCGATTCGTGGTCGTGCTGAAACTGGTTTCGGCGTGATGGACGAGCAGCAACTGAAAAAAGCGGTGGCTCAGGCCCGCCAGCGTGGTGAAAAAGTCGTCATGACTAACGGTATCTTTGACATCCTTCATGCCGGTCATGTCTCTTACTTAGCCAATGCCCGCAAGCTGGGTGATCGCCTGATTGTGGCAGTGAACAGTGATGCTTCCACCAAACGGTTGAAAGGCGAAAAACGCCCAGTCAATCCACTGGATCAGCGCATGATTGTGTTGGGTGCGCTGGAAGCGGTGGATTGGGTGGTGCCATTTGAAGAAGATACTCCGCAGCGCTTAATTGCTGATATTTTGCCGGATTTACTGGTGAAGGGCGGGGATTATAAACCTGATGAAATTGCCGGTAGTGCCGAAGTATGGGCCGCTGGTGGGGAAGTGAAAGTGCTGAATTTTGAGGATGGTGTTTCTACCACCAATATTATTCAGTCCATCAAGAATGGCCTGGGGTGAATCTGCTCTAGTCTAGTCGTGTTATACCCAAATTAATTGGAGTTGCAGGTAGGCGGCAAACGAATGAATCCCGATGAGCTGACTTGAGTCAGTGATTCGGTTGAGAGAGAGCAGCCAACACTGCTGCAGCTTCAATTAAGAAGGGGATAAGTGTGAGTGGACTAAAACAGGAGTTGAGTCTGGCCCAGGGAGTCGGGTTATTGTCCACTTCACTGTTGGGAACTGGTGTCTTTGCTGTGCCCGCACTGGCGGCAATGCTGGCCGGTGAAGATAGTTTATGGGCCTGGCCGCTATTGATTGTGCTGGTTTTCCCGATTGCTATCGCCTTTGCTGCTTTAGGTCGCCACTTTCCCAGTGCCGGTGGTGCGGCCCACTTTGTCACCATGGCATTCGGGCCGAAGCTTGGCAAAGTCACCGGTTGGCTATTTTTGTCCGTCATTCCGGTCGGTTTACCTGCCGCGCTCCAAATTGCTGCTGGTTTCTGGCAAGCCACTTTGGGTTGGAGTGATAGCGGATTATTGATGGTACAACTGGTAACTTTGCTGGTTATTTGGTTGCTGGGAACCCGCAGTGCTGGCTCCAGTGCCAATGTGCAAACATTGATTGCCTTGTTGGTCATCGCGCTGGTGGTAGCTATTTGGTGGCAGGGTGACATTCAGCCATCACAAATTCCTTGGCCTACACCACAAGATATTATCCCGTCGAATATGTTCAGTGCGCTGGCAGTGATGTTCTGGTGCTTTGTCGGGCTGGAAGCTTTCGCACATCTGGCGACCGAATTCCGTCACCCAAAACGTGATTTTCCGCGCGCCCTAATGGTCGGACTATTGGTCGCGGGAGCGGTCTATTGGGGATGTACCGTGGCGGTGCTGCATTTCCATGCCTATGGTGAGCAGCAAGCTGCTGCTGCCTCTTTGCCGCGAATTGTGGTGCAACTGTTCGGTGAGCATGCGCTATGGATTGCCTGCATTATTGGTTATTTAGCTTGTTTTGCCAGTGTGAATATCTATACCCAGAGTTTCGCTCGCATGGTGTGGTCGCAGGCGCGCCCACAAAGCAAGTTAGCGCAGCTGTCTGTCGGGCAAACACCGGTGAATGCACTGACGGTAGTGGTCGGCAGTTGCCTGCTGTTTACTTTGCTGACTTACTGGCTGTCCCTGCCTTTAGATCTGCTGATTGTGTACGCCAACGGTATTTTTGTACTAATTTATTTGCTGTGCATGCTGGCGGGTATTCGCTTATTAAGTGGGCGCTCGCGGGTGATGTCGGTGATTGGCAGTATTCTGTGTTGTGTATTACTGGTGATGATTGGTTGGAAGAGCTTATATGCTTTACTGATGTTTGCGCTGTTGTGGATGCTAATGTCGAAGTCGCGTGGAGCCATAATACAGCCCTAAAAAGGGCGCCAGATGGCACCCCAATCGTAATAAACGGCTCAGATTACTCGCCGGTTTTATCATCAATAGTGGCCGTTGCTCCAACGGCGGCCGGAGCACTGTTGAACCTGGCTTCCAGTTCGCCCATGCGTTGCTCCAACAATGCCAGTTTTTCTCTGGTACGCAGCAGGACTTGAGTTTGCACGTCGAACTCTTCACGATTAACCAAATCCAAACGGGTTAACTGCGATTGCAGCACCATCCGAATTTTCTTTTCGACGTCGTCCCCGAATTCGCGAATACCTTTCGGCATAGACTCATGCACCTGGCGGGCGATTTGTTCAATTTTTTTCGGGTCAATCATGGTATTTCCCTAATTAGATGTGAAGTTACTCCTACTAGTGTAATGCTTGATGCCGAATGTATAAACCTCCTCAATCACCATTTTGGTAATTGCTCCGACGAATCAATAGCGCTATAGTCATAGGGCTTATTCTCAGGGCGGGGTGCAAGTCCCCACCGGCGGTAAATTGTGTTGCGGCATATCATGTCGTGGTGCAAAAGCCCGCGAGCGCTCACGTTGTTTCTCTTATCAAAGAGAGCAGGGTAGAGGTCAGCAGATCCGGTGTAATTCCGGGGCCGACGGTTATAGTCCGGATGGGAGAGAGTAACGGTATCTGCCGAGCTTATTTATGGTATTAAATAGCTCGCTTGCGTTATTTCGGCTATTTCTATTGATATATGCTGTTATTGATATATTAAAATGGCCATTTACTCCTCAAGACCGCCCTGATTCTGGTAATCCATAATTTCAATGAGGTTTTTTACCATGAATCAGACCCTTCTATCAGATTTCGGCACGCCTGTTGAGCGTGTAGAACGTGCTATTGACGCGCTGCGTCATGGCCGTGGTGTTATGGTGTTGGATGACGAAAGTCGTGAAAACGAAGGCGATATGGTTTTTGCTGCTGAAGCAATGACTGTAGAGCAAATGGCACTGACTATCCGCCACGGCAGTGGCATTGTGTGTCTGTGTATCACTGATGAACGTCGCCAACAGCTTGATTTACCAATGATGGTAGCCAATAACTCCAGCCAGTTCCAAACTGCATTTACCGTAACAATCGAAGCGGCTAAAGGTGTGACAACTGGGGTTTCTGCGGCTGACCGTTTGACCACTATCCGTGCGGCAATTGCTGATAACGCGAAACCTACTGACCTTAATCGCCCGGGCCATGTATTCCCACTGCGCGGTCAGCCGGGTGGTGTATTATCACGCCGTGGTCATACTGAAGCTTCTATCGATTTAGCTACCCTGGCAGGCTACAAACCAGCGGGCGTTTTGTGTGAACTGACCAATGATGACGGCAGCATGGCGCATGCACCAGAAGTGATTGAGTTTGCCAAATTGCATGATATGCCAGTCGTGACTATTGATGACTTGGCTGAGTACCGCCAGTCTCAAGAGAAAAAAGCCAGCTGATTTCTGATGGCAATATCGACTGATATTGCCTGAGGTTAATGACAAACCTATTTTGCTGCACTGAGACTAACGGGGCGACTGCACCGATGGGCGCTCCGACGGCTCACGCCGTTACGACCCATTCGGCACATTTCCCCTTTTATCAACTTTGTCAGCAGTCTGTGGCAATATCTACTGATATTGTCTATTGATAACGTGGTTTACACACCGGGTTGCCATTATTCTATTGAATAGATCGCTGTCCGGTTATTTCGTGCCTTCACACTCTATCTTTGATATTTCCCCACGATTTTTCCTCTTCAAATTTCTTGAATATCTTCATCACTGTTATCCGGCTGTGTAATGAAAAAAAAGCGCGTAATGTACTGTTTATGATTTTAGCGCCACACTTTTTCTTAACAGTAAGGATTCTCTATGAACACCTCTCGTATGCCTGCACTGTTTCTCGGCCACGGTAGCCCGATGAACGTGCTGGAAGAAAACAGTCACACTCAGGCATGGCGTGCGTTGGGTGAGACATTGCCGCGTCCAAAGGCGATTTTGGCTATTTCCGCTCACTGGTATACCCGTGGCACCGCGGTGACAGCGATGGAGAAACCTCGGACGATTCATGATTTTGGTGGCTTCCCACAGGCGTTGTTTGATACGCAATACCCGGCTCCTGGTTCGCCAGAGTTGGCAACCCAGATTCAGCAACTATTGGCACCTATTGCGGTGCAAGCTGATACCAGTGAATGGGGTTTGGACCACGGCAGCTGGGGAGTGTTGATCAAGATGTACCCTGATGCTGATATTCCCGTGGTGCAATTGAGTATCGATGGCACCCAACCGGCAGAGTATCACTATGAATTAGGTCGTAAGCTGGCTGCACTACGTGAGCAGGGCGTGATGATTGTCGCTAGCGGCAACGTGGTACATAACCTGCGTATGGTGAGATGGCAGGGGGAAAGTAGTCCGTATCCGTGGGCAGAATCTTTCAACCAATTTGTACGGGATAATTTGAGTTATCAAGGTGATAACCACCCATTGGTTAACTTTATGCAACATGAAGGGGCGGCGTTGTCTAATCCGTCACCAGAGCATTATCTGCCATTACTGTATGTGTTGGGGAGCTGGGATGGTAAAGAGCCGATTTCGATTCCGACCGATGGAATTGAGATGGGGTCGCTTAGTATGTTGTCGGTAAGAATTGGATAGTTAGGTGTTATAAAAAGCGCTTGAACTGATAAAGTCAGTGAGCCAAGGGTTGACCACTCCTACGGGCACTCCGGCGGCATAAGCCGCTACAGCCCCAACGGAGTGTTTCCCCTTGGTTCAGTTTTATCAATAATTTTAAGGTATTAGCCTTTATACCTATTCTTGCGCAGGCTTAACCCAAAATGATATGTGGGTAAAAGCGTGACAGATCTTGGGTGATCAATTCACGGTCTTCACGCAAGCCAATACCGCATGGTTGATCGTTAACCAACCAGCTACCAATCAACGTGTAGCTGTCACCAAACTTAGGTAAAGGATGAAATTGCTGAACAATCATGCCCTCCTCACCATATGGCCCATCAACTCGCGCCACTTCTTTACCATTTTCGACTATCTGAATATTGGCCCCTTCCCGTGAGAATAACGGTTTGGTGACATAATGATCCATCGCTGGATGATCATCTTCAGCAAAATACGCAGGCAACAGATTAGGGTGATTTGGGAACATTTCCCACAGCAGTGGCAGCAAGGCTTTATTGGAGATAATGCTCTTCCAGGCCGGTTCCAGCCAGCGTACACCTGCATCTTCCAGTTTGGTGGAGAACATTTCGCGGAACATAAATTCCCACGGATAGAGCTTGAACAAATTACTGATAACCTGATTATCCAGATCGGTAAATTGCCCTTTTTCCCCTAGGCCAATTTCTTCCATAAACATGAATTCAGTTGGCAAACCAGCTTCTAATGCGCAATCTTGCAGATACTGCACAGTCCCACGATCTTCTTCGCTGCCCTGGCAGCAAGCCAGATGCAGCAAACTAAAACCGTGGTTATCACGCAAATCAGCAAAACGCTCAATCAGTTTCTCTTGCATGCTGTTGAACTGATCAGACTCTGAGTCCAGATTGCCCGCATTGATCTGATCTTCCAACCACAGCCATTGGAAAAAAGCCGCCTCATACAATGAAGTTGGGGTGTCAGCATTGTTTTCCAGCAATTTAGCTGGATTTACACCGTCATAGGCCAGATCAAGACGCGAATAGAGTGAAGGCTGATTGGTTTTCCATGAGCTACGAACAAAATCCCAGCAATGTTTTGGAATACGGAATTTTGCCATCAGTTGATCGCTATTAACTACTTTCTCAACCACTTGCAGACACATCTGATGCAACTCTGCGGTGGTATCTTCTAGCTCTTCGATTTGTGCGAGTGTGAATTGGTAATATGCATCTTCACACCAGTATGGTTCGCCATACATGGTGTGGAAACGGAAACCAAATTCAGTGGCTTTTTCGCGCCAGTCCGGGCGTTCGCTAATCGCTAAACGTTTCATTAATCAGACCTTAGCCACCCATGCTGCGTGTGCTGGTTTTAGATGATGTTGCCGCACTGCGTTGCATCGAAGACTGTTTAGCTACTGACTCACCAAAACCGCCACGGGTGATGGTATTGGTCACAGCGGGCTTCGGAGCCATCGCCGTTCTTGGTACTGTCATAGTACGGCCAGTAGTGGCTGAACCAAAGTTTTTGCCAGTTGCATCGACAAACTTGCCGTTAGCCGGGCTATTCGGTGCTTTAGAGGTAAACAACGGCTGACTTGCACCGCCGCCCATCATTCGGCCCATCATATAACCCGCCATCAGTGGCATCCACATGCTACCGCTTTGCTGTGGTGCAGCGGCAGTTGTTTCAGAAGATGACGAAGATGTTGGTACCATACCTGCTTGTGCAGGAGCTTGAGTACACTGTGATTCACCGAATTCAGCCACGCAATCTTCACGAGTTGCATACTTGGGCGCAGTTTTAGCTGCTTCCTGCAAAGCCGTGTTGTAAGCAGTAGTACATTCTGCGCTCTTGGACGGATTTGCCGCTGAGCAATCATCAGCATTTTGGTACAAAGAGACGGTTTCATCGGTTTTTTCGCAGCCAGCCAGCATAAATACGGCACTGATAGCTAAAGCTACTGGCGCCAGGCGATAGCTGCGCCAGGATTTACGGAAAGTCTCTTGATTGATGTTTTGAGTCCGTTTCATCTTTATTTGTCTCATTTCCGGGCGTTCAATGCCCTTTCCCAGTAAGTGTCCTAAGAATAGGGGAAATGTGTATGAAATTAAAGCGCGAGGGCTGATGAGCGGCAGACTTTACAAAGCTATACGAAATGCTGCGAGTAAGTTCGCTTTTTTCATCGCCGAAAAATGCTGGGGAGCCAAAAGAGGGAATAAAAAAAATAAACCGGGCACGGCTTGATGCTATGCCCGGTGAGTCCAATCGCGTAAAAATCAGTTACGGAAAGGGTTGCCGTTACGTGCAGCGGCTGGCGCTGCGGTCGTCGGTTGGCTAACCGTGGTGACACGCGGTGCAGCCTGCGTGCTGGTACCATCAGCATACGCATTTTGGTCAGCGTTATCTGGTGCCAGGCTGGTGGCCGATGTCGGGACGGGTTTATCCAGTACACCGTTCAGTGCCATCAAGTCGTTCATATTCAACGTGCCCAGAGCAGACTTGATATTTAACTGATTGATCAGGTAGTTATAACGCGCATCCGCGAGTTGCTGTTTAGATTGATACAAGTTAGTTGTTGCAGTCAATACATCCAGAATAGTACGAGTACCCACCTGATAACCCGCTTCCATTGCATCTAATGAGCTTTGGTTAGAAATAACCACCTGCTCATAAGCCTTGATGCTGCTGATGGAGGCTGAGATATTATTAAATGAGGAACGTACGGTTTGCACCACACTACGGTGTGCGCTTTCCAACTGCTCACTGGCGCCGACGAAATTGTATTGCGCCTGTTTCACGGCAGAATTCGTCGCACCACCGCTGTACAGCGGTAAGCTCAATTGCACGCCAATTTTGTTCTGACCCGCATCGTTATTCAGTTGCTGAGTGCTTGGTGTGCCGCCGCTGTAACGAGTATTGGTGACTGAAGTTGATGCCGTCAAATCGATGGTTGGCATATAGCCAGTTTCTGCTGACTTAATTTGCTCACGGGCCAAATCTTGGCTCAAACGGGCAGAAAGCAACGAAAGATTACGTTTTTCAGCTTCTTTCAGCAGGTTAGTGACGGCTTGAGGGCGTTCAGTCTTCAAACGAGAAACATTGAGTGATGCCAGTTCTGGGTAGTAAACACCGGTAATTTGGCGCAAGTTTTCCAGCGCATTATCGAGATTATTACGCGCCGTAACTTCGTCTGCTAACACGGTATCGTAGCTAGCGCGGGCGTTTTGCACATCGGTAATAGCCACTAAACCCACATTAAAGCGCTGGGTTGTTTGGTCTAACTGGCGATAAACGGATTGTTTCTGCGCTTCGGTATAAGACAGGCTATCAATGGCTCTAAGGACATTGAAGTAGGCGGTTGCTGTATTGAGAATCAGTGCTTGTTCATTGGTCTGAAACGTGACGTCCTGAATACCTGCGGCTTTCTCTTGCAAGGTCAGAGCACGCCATTTGGACATGTCAAAAATGGTTTGCGTCAGTTGCAGTGAGCCTGACGTGGCATTGCTATCCGGGTTATCAGAAGCATCACGGAAGCCATTGGTATGGGTGTAACCCGCACCTAAACCTAACTGTGGTAACAGCGGGCTGCGAGCTTCATTAATTTTTTCATATGCAGCATCGCGGTCAGCCGCTGATTTGCGTAAATCCGGGTTACTATCCCTGGCTTGCTTATAAACTTGCAGCAAGTTCTCTGCCTGGCTCATGCTACTGAAACCAGCCAGACTCAGCCCGATAAGAAGGGGGAGCAGTTTCTTCATTTGCAGTCCTTGTTGTGCAGCAGTTGTGCGGCAATATTACTATGGTAGCTGTCGATAGACGAATTGTTGCCGATTCTATCAGAGTCTGCCAATGGGATAAGGTGGCTGATTGTGCCATCCTGCCTTAATTTACTTAAATCTAACACAAAGCTAAATGACTATTCAGACAACTAACCCGTATCACGCCATTTTTGTCAAACAATCTTTATAAAACCACCTTTATAAAGTTGCTAACCTCTATTAGCCTGACTGGCATTAATTAAAGTGTCATAAAAAGTCATTATTCAGGCTAGATACTTAAGTAAGGAAAGAAGTTTATGACGTCAAAACAACCTTCACCGGTGACCTTCGACAAGAAGGATGTGGAAATTATTGCACGTGAAACACTGTACAGTGGTTTTTTTTCACTGAATTTATACCGATTTCGTCATCGTTTGTTTAATGGCGAAATGAGTGGAGAAGTTAAACGCGAGATTTTTGAGCGCGGTCACGCCGCGGTACTATTACCTTACGATCCGGTGCGTGATGAAGTGGTACTTGTTGAACAGTTACGCATTGCCGCCATTGACAGCAGCCCATCACCTTGGTTATTAGAAATGGTTGCAGGGATGATTGAAGAGGGCGAAACCGTTGAGGAAGTAGCGCGGCGCGAGGCTGAGGAAGAAGCGGGAATTCATATTGGCCGCTGTAAGCCGGTACTGAGTTACTTAGCCAGCCCGGGTGGCACCAGTGAACGTTTGTCCATTATGGTCGGGGAAGTCGATGCAACAACCGCGAGTGGGATTCATGGGCTGGCCGATGAAAATGAAGATATCCGGGTGCATGTTGTCAGCCGTGAACAGGCTTGTCGCTGGGTTGACGAAGGTGCCATTGATAACGCAGCCTCAATCATTGCATTACAATGGCTGGCGTTGCACCATCAAGCGCTACGAGCAGAATGGCAGTCATAAAGAGAAAAATAATGAATAAGCGCTACACACCTGATTTTCCTGAGATGATGCGGGTATGCGAAACTAACTTCGCCCAATTACGTCGTTTGATACCGCGAGTCGACGAAGTGGGCGAAAGCGTGGCTTATCAGGTTAATGGCGCCAGTTATCAACTGACAATTATTGAATCGACACGCTACACTTCTGTTGTTGAGATTGTCCAAATAAAGCCCGCAGTCAGATATTGGAGCCTACCCTCTATGGTGGTACGGCTTTATCATGATGCTATGGTCGCGGAAGTGTGTGCCAGTCAGCAGATCTTCCGCTTCAAAGCAAGTTATGATTATCCGAATAAAAAGTTGCATCAGCGGGACGAAAAGCATCAAATTAACCAGTTTCTTGCTGACTGGTTGCGCTATTGCTTGGCGCATGGAGCGGTGGCAGTTCCGGTTTGTTAGACAGACTTATAACCTCACCTACAGATATGAAGGTATGTAATAAATCTGGTTGGGAAGGGTGCAAAAACAAGGACACCATTTGGAAAGCCTGTTTAAACTGCCTATGGCGAGTGGGGCCAGGGTTAGAATTTTACAAATAACAGATACCCACCTCTTTGCGGGGGAACATGAGACCTTGCTGGGTGTAAATACTTCTCGCAGTTATCGCGCTGTGCTGGATGCGATTATTGCTGAGCAGCACCCCTTTGATCTTATTGTTGCAACCGGTGATTTAGCTCAGGATCATTCGGTTGCCGCTTATCAGAATTTTGCCAGCGGCATCTCCCGTTTGCCAGCACCTTGTGTCTGGCTACCCGGTAATCATGACTTCCAACCGGCGATGGTGGATGCCTTGGCCGCTGCCGGTATTGCACCTTCAAAGCAGGTTCTGGTCGGAGAAAACTGGCAAATTCTGCTATTGGACAGTCAGGTTTTTGGTGTTCCTTATGGTGAATTGAGCGAGTATCAGCTGGAGTGGATGGAGCGCTGCCTGATGGCACATCCAGAGCGCTACACACTGATATTATTACACCATCACCCAATGCCATCGGGCTGTACCTGGCTTGATCAGCACAGTTTGCGCAATGCGCATATGCTGGCGGCAGTACTGACCCGTTATCCGCGCGTGACTACCCTGTTGTGCGGCCATATTCATCAGGACTTGGATCTTGATTGGTATGGTAAGCGGCTGCTTGCCAGCCCTTCTACCTGTGTGCAGTTCAAACCGCACTGTACTAATTTTACACTTGATACCGTGGCACCGCGATGGCGCTACCTCGACTTACTGCCTGATGGAAGACTTGAAACTGAGGTTCGTCGGTTAGCCAGTGATGAGTTCTGCCCGGACATGGACTCGGATGGTTATTGATGAGTACGCTTCTATACATTCATGGCTTTAATAGCTCACCCAGCTCGGCCAAAGCAACCACCTTCAAAAGTTGGTTGCAGCAACACCATCCCCATATTGAGATGCAGATACCACAATTACCGCCTTATCCGGCGGAGGCCGCAGAAATGCTGGAAAGCATCGTGATGGATAAAGCTGGGCAATCCATCGGCATTGTAGGTTCTTCCCTTGGCGGTTATTTTGCGACCTGGCTTTCCCAGCGCTTTAGTATTCCCGCAGTGGTGGTTAACCCGGCAGTGCGCCCATTCGAGCTGCTCAGTGATTATCTGGGGGAAAATCAGAACCCCTACACCGGGCAAAAATATGTGTTAGAGTCTCGGCATATTTACGATCTGAAAGCTATGCAGATTGAAAAGTTGGAATCACCGGATTTACTCTGGTTATTGCAACAAACCGGGGATGAAGTCCTCGATTACCGTCAAGCGGTTGCCTATTATACCCCTTGTCGGCAAACAGTAGAATCAGGTGGGAATCATGCCTTTGTCGGTTTTGATCATTATTTCTCCCCGATTGTGACTTTTTTAGGGCTAGCGACCGCTTGATATCTGGCGGTTTAAGCATCACCCAATACAGCGGGTAGAGTACCGCAGGCCGTTATGGCCTGTCGGGCATATCGCCGCTAGCCTTCCAACCATTAGCCGAATATTAATCAAACCATGACTGAATCCAGCTATAACGCTGATGCCATTGAAGTACTCAGCGGTTTAGAACCAGTGCGTCGTCGTCCGGGAATGTATACGGACACCACGCGACCAAACCACCTTGGTCAAGAGGTGATTGATAACAGCGTCGATGAGGCGCTGGCAGGCCATGCCCATCGCATTGATGTCATCCTGCACGCCGATCAATCACTGGAAGTGATTGATGATGGCCGTGGGATGCCGGTTGATATCCATCCTGAAGAAGGTGTTCCTGCGGTTGAACTGATTTTGTGTCGTTTACATGCAGGCGGCAAATTCTCGAATAAAAACTATCAATTTTCTGGTGGTTTGCATGGTGTAGGTATTTCAGTTGTGAATGCCTTATCCAAGCGTGTAGAAGTGACGGTGCGTCGCGATAGCCAAATCTACAGCATTGCCTTTGAAAATGGCGACAAAGTGCAGGAACTACAGGTTATCGGTACATGCGGCAAGCGCAATACCGGTACCAGCGTACATTTCTGGCCAGATGTTTCTTTCTTCGATAGCCCGCGTTTCTCTGTATCTCGCTTATCTCATTTGCTCAAAGCGAAAGCGGTACTGTGTCCTGGCGTGGAAATCGTCTTTAAAGATCAGGTCAATAATACCGAGCAGCGCTGGTGTTATGCCGATGGTTTAACCGATTATCTAATGGAAGCGGTTAACGGCTTGATTACCTTGCCAGAAGTGCCGTTTGTCGGCTCTTTTGCCGGAGATACCGAAGCGATTGATTGGGCGCTGTTATGGTTGCCGGAAGGCGGCGAGTTGCTGACTGAAAGTTATGTCAACTTGATCCCAACCATGCAGGGCGGTACTCACGTTAATGGCTTACGTCAGGGTTTGCTTGATGCGATGCGCGAATTTTGTGAATACCGCAATATTCTGCCACGTGGCGTCAAACTCTCGGCAGATGATATCTGGGAACGCTGTGCCTATGTGTTGTCAGTTAAAATGCAAGATCCACAGTTTGCCGGCCAGACGAAAGAGCGACTTTCCTCACGTCAGTGCGCGGCCTTTGTGTCCGGCGTAGTAAAAGATGCATTCAGCTTATGGCTGAATCAGAACGTACAAGCGGCTGAACAGTTAGCTGAGTTGGCGATTTCCAGTGCCCAGCGCCGCATGCGTGCGGCCAAGAAAGTGGTGCGTAAAAAACTGACCAGCGGCCCGGCACTGCCCGGTAAACTGGCCGACTGTACTTCGCAAGATTTGAGCATGACTGAACTGTTTCTGGTGGAAGGGGATTCCGCGGGTGGTTCTGCCAAGCAAGCACGTGACCGCGAATATCAGGCGATCATGCCGCTGAAAGGGAAGATCCTGAATACCTGGGAAGTGTCTTCAGATGAAGTCCTGGCCTCGCAGGAAGTCCATGATATCTCAGTTGCGATTGGTATTGATCCCGACAGCGAAGATTTGAGCCAACTGCGCTACGGCAAAATCTGTATCCTCGCGGATGCGGATTCCGATGGTTTGCATATCGCCACTTTGCTGTGCGCGCTGTTTGTGCGTCACTTCCGTGCTTTGGTGCGCAATGGCCATGTGTATGTGGCCATGCCGCCGTTATACCGCATCGATTTAGGCAAAGAAGTGTTTTATGCGCTGGATGAAGAAGAGAAAGCCGGTGTGTTGGAGCAACTAAAACGCAAACGTGGCAAGCCGAATGTGCAACGCTTTAAAGGGTTGGGTGAAATGAACCCGTTGCAGTTACGCGAAACCACCCTTGATCCCAATACTCGTCGCTTGGTGCAATTGACCATTGGTGATGACGATATTGATAAAACAATGGCGATGATGGACATGCTATTGGCGAAGAAACGCTCAGAAGATCGCCGCAATTGGCTGCAAGAGAAAGGGGATACCGCCGAGATTGAGGTCTGATCGATGAAGGTCACCTTAGAAGAGTTGCAGGCGTTTACCTCGGTCGTCGACTGTGGCTCTATTACGGCGGCTGCGGAACAGCGCAGCCAAACCACATCGGGCATCAGCCGGGCATTAAGTCGGCTGGAACAGAAGCTGGCGACCACCTTGCTGCGCCGCACCACTCGGCGATTGGAATTGACGGAAGAGGGGGAGTTGTTTCTCACTCATGCACGGCAGATCCTCGGTGCGGTTGATGATGCTGAAGAGCAGATTGCGCTACGGCGGCTAAAACCTGCCGGGCGGTTGCGAATAAATGCGGCGGCTCCTTTTATGCAGCATGTGATTGTGCCGATGATCAGCGGTTTTCGCGCGTTATATCCGCAAATCATTCTTGAACTGAATACCGATGACCTGAATATCGATTTACTGGAACAACGCACTGATATTGCGATTCGTATTGGTGCGTTGCGCGATTCGACTATCCATGCACGTCTGCTGGGAGCCAGTCGGGTGCGTATCCTCGCCAGCCCTGATTATCTGCAACGCCACGGCACCCCTCACACCATTGATGACCTGGCAAATCACAGTCTGCTCGGCTTCACTCAGCCGGAATTCCTTAATCAGTGGTCGCTACCTCATTTGCCCGGTGGGCGCACATTAATCACCCCTAATCTGGCCGCTTCCAGTGGTGAAACACTGCGTTTGTTGGCTTTACAGGGCGAAGGGATCGTCGAACTCTCTGATTTTATGACCCGAGAAGATCAGCTGGCGGGGCGTTTAGTTGAGGTAATGGCAGATCAAATCCTGGAAACCTGGCAGCCGATTAACGCGGTTTATTATCGCAATACTCAGCTTGCAGCGCGGATTACCTGTTTTCTGGATTATGTGAGTGAACAGATCAAGTTGCAGGGCAGTCACTGGTTGAAAAACAGCCAATAACGCCACTGCAACATCAACCTAAAGGTTAAGCGTTATCAAGGATGTGAATATTCACATCCAGTACATCGTCTTTAATCACTTCACGATGCTGATGCATGTGTTCCATCTGTAAATGCAGTTCCAGATGGTGAACACTTTGCCATTTCTCCAGCATGAAAATTGAGTCTGGCGAATTCTTTTGCCAGTCGAGCTGGGTTGGTACGTCAATCATCGGCACGTAGCCGCCACAACCTTCTTCTGCCAGCACCGCAGGTATCAGTTTTTCAATGGCGTTCAACACCGCCTGGCGACGGCCCGGTTTGACCTTTATTTCTGCAAAAACGGTAATCATAGTGACTCCAACTTAGGTGTGATGCTGTGATATCAAATAGCCTGACACTTAAAGTTTTCGGCCAAATGCTGACGATAACGGCTAATGTCACCTTCAATATCGGGTTGTTTAATCACATCGTTACACATAAATGTCGGCAATGGCTTCATGCCAAGGAACTGGTTTGCTTTATGGAAATGCAAGTAAACACCGTCTACACCGACCCCTTCGAAGAACTGATTCGGATCAGTAAACGCTTCAAGAGGTGCATTCCAGGTCACTGAAAGCATATAGGTTTTACCCTGAATTAAACCGCCAGAACCATAGCCCTTAGTTGCATCGGAGCGAGTACGGCCATCACTTTGGTACAGTTTGCCATGACCATAAGTAAAGACTTCATCAATGTATTTTTTCAAAATCCAAGGCTCGCCCATCCACCAACCCGGCATTTGATAAATGACAGTATCGGCCCACAGATAATTTTCAATTTCACTTTCAATATCATAGCCTTGGTCAACCGTCGTGATTTTAACCTGATGGCCATTTTCCTGAAGAAACTCGGCAGCGACATTAGTAAGAGTCAGATTGAGCGCCCCTTTGGAGTGCGCAAACTCTTTCATTGCGTTAATAATTAGTACGTTGCTCATTGATATAACCTTTATAGAACATAAGGAAGCCTGATACTGGCCAACCTGGAATACTCAGCATGCTAATGGTTTTTTTACCAGAGAAAAAGAGACAACAATGCATAACACTGTTGCTTAATAAGCAATAAAGCACCTGGATTGCGGCGTTTTAGCTGCAAAATTGCGCATCAGCCGACACGACATTGCTTCTGTGGGTTGTGACAGTAGCCCCGCAGATGAGGTACTATCGCGGGCAGAAATTGACAATGAACTTGCGGTGCCGATCTGCTGACTGACAGTGATCGCCTCCAGAGTCTGAGGATAATTGAGTAATGAGTGATTTGACTCATGACGGTGCAGAACGCTTACCGCTGCACACCTTTACTGAAAACGCCTATCTGAACTATTCCATGTACGTCATCATGGATCGGGCGTTGCCGTTTATCGGCGATGGTTTGAAGCCGGTGCAACGGCGCATTATCTACGCAATGTCCGAACTGGGGCTGAACAATAGCGCTAAATTCAAAAAATCAGCCCGTACCGTGGGTGACGTGTTGGGTAAATATCACCCACATGGTGACAGCGCGTGTTATGAAGCAATGGTGCTGATGGCACAGCCATTCTCTTACCGTTATCCATTAGTCGATGGACAAGGGAACTGGGGGGCACCAGATGACCCTAAATCCTTTGCGGCAATGCGTTACACCGAATCTCGCTTATCCAAATATGCAGAAGTGTTGTTGGGTGAGTTGGGGCAGGGAACTGTTGATTGGGTGCCGAACTTTGATGGCACCATGCAGGAGCCGAAAATGCTACCTGCACGCCTGCCCAATATTCTGCTCAATGGCACTACTGGTATTGCTGTGGGTATGGCAACCGATATTCCGCCACATAACGTGCGAGAAATTGCGCAGGCGGTGCTTGCGTTGATTGATAAGCCAACGTCTTCACTGGAAGAGTTGCTGGAGTTTGTGCAAGGGCCTGATTTCCCGACTGAAGCGGAAATTATCACGCCACGTAATGAGATTCGTAAGATTTACCAGAGTGGTCGTGGCTCGGTGCGGATGCGCGCCTTGTGGAAAAAAGAAGATGGCAGTGCGGTCATCACTGCACTACCGCATCAGGTTTCTGGCGCTAAGGTGTTGGAACAGATTGCCAGCCAGATGCGCGCCAAGAAATTGCCAATGGTTGAAGATTTACGTGATGAATCTGACCATGAAAACCCTACTCGCCTGGTAATAGTTCCACGTACCAATCGTGTCGATCTGGATCAAGTGATGAACCATCTGTTCGCCACCACGGATCTGGAAAGAAGTTACCGTATCAACATGAATATGATCGGCCTGGATCATCGCCCAACGGTGAAAGGGCTGGTGGAGATCCTGACCGAGTGGTTGGTATTCCGTCGTCAAACTGTACGTAACCGGTTGAATTATCGCCTGGAAAAAGTACTGAAGCGGCTACATATTTTAGAAGGCTTATTGATTGCCTTCCTGAATATCGACGAAGTTATTCATATCATCCGTACTGAAGATGAGCCAAAACCGCTGCTGATGCAGCGTTTCGCGATTTCTGAAACTCAGGCTGAAGCGATCCTCGAACTGAAACTCCGCCATTTAGCTAAATTGGAAGAGATGAAGATTCGTGGTGAGCAAGATGAATTAGCCAAAGAACGTGACCAGTTACAAGCTTTATTGGCGTCAGAACGCAAACTTAATACCCTGATTAAGAAAGAAATTCTGGCTGATGCAGCCGCTTATGGCGATGATCGCCGTTCGCCGCTGACTGAACGTGAAGAAGCCAAAGCCATGAGTGAGCATGATATTGTGCCGTCTGAGCCGGTGACCATCGTGCTGTCAGAAATGGGGTGGGTGCGCAGTGCCAAAGGCCATGATATTGACCCGAGTGGGTTAAGTTATAAAGCTGGCGACAGTTTCCGTGCAGCGGCTCGCGGTAAGAGTAACCAGCCGGTGGTGTTTATGGACTCCACCGGTCGCAGCTACGCATTAGATCCACTGACCTTGCCATCTGCGCGTGGGCAAGGGGAGCCGTTGACCGGCAAGTTGACTCTGCCGCCGGGAGCCAATATTGAACACGTGCTCATGGCCGCAGATGACCAGAAATTATTGATGGCTTCAGATGCCGGTTATGGCTTTGTATGTACTTTCAATGATTTGGTCGCCAAAAACCGTGCAGGCAAGACCATGATTACCTTGCCGGAAAATGCCAAAGCGCTACCACCATTAGAGATTTATGGGCCGGATGACATGTTGTTATCCATCACTGCGGCTGGCCGTATGTTGATGTTCCCGGTGGCAGATCTACCTGAATTATCAAAAGGTAAGGGTAATAAAATCGTCTCGATCCCGGCAGCGGATGCGGCGACGGGTAAAGATCGCTTGGTATGGTTATTTGTCTTACCTCCGCAAACCTCAATTACACTTCACTTCGGTAAACGTAAGCTAACCTTACGGCCGGAAGATTTGCAGAAATTCCGTGCCGAACGTGGTCGCAAAGGTTCACCACTGCCTCGAGGGCTACAGCGGATTGACCGCGTTGATGTTGATGCGCCTGAGCGGGCGACACCAACAGATAATGAAGAGTCATGAGGTAGCCAGTTAATGTAACAGGGAGCGCGCATCATTCGCGCGCTTTCGCGTAACATCATTAGGTAATGAATCTGCGCGGTGTTTTATCAGGAAGCCGCTATACTAGCGCCGATTACAAATCTAAGAGTCTGTGTTTACTAGAAGTGAGTGTTTCATAAAAATAAGTGTTTAAGAGGTTGTTATGCTATTAATTTTGCGCACGGTACTGGCAGTTTTATATTGTGTTCTGGTGTGTGTGTTTGGTTCAATTTATTGCCTGTTTCGCCCACGAAATCCGCGTAATCTCGCCACGTTCGCCCATCTATTTGGCCGGATGTCAGTGTTATTTGGGATTACCGTTGAACAGCGGATTCCGGCGGAAGCAGCGAACTACGGTACCTGCATTTACATCGCTAACCATCAAAATAACTACGATATGGTCACGATGTCTAATGTGGTTCAATCCGGCACTGTCACCGTGGGCAAAAAGAGCTTGTTGTGGATACCTTTATTTGGCCCACTGTATTGGCTGACTGGCAACCTGCTTATTGACCGTGATAATCGCGCCAAAGCACATGGCACTATTGCTCAAGTCGTTGAGCAAGTGAAAAAAAAGAACGTTTCTATCTGGATGTTCCCTGAAGGGACGCGTAGCCGTGGCCGTGGTTTGCTGCCGTTTAAGACCGGAGCCTTCCATGCCGCTATCGCTGCTGGGGTGCCCATTGTGCCAATCTGCGTATCCAGCACCAATAATATCAAGTTAAACCGTTGGTCAAATGGCAAAGTTATCGTAGAAATAATGCCGCCCGTTGATACCACTGGTTATGGTAAAGAACGTGTGCGCGAGTTGTCAGAGCATTGCCGCAATTTAATGCTGGCTAAAATTGAGCAACTTGATGCAGAAATTGCCCAGCAGGCAGCAACTGAAAAATAATCTATTCGTTGTTTGCCGTAGGTTGATTCTGCATTGATTATTTTGCCTGAATCCATTTTTATTTAAACGACTCTGGTCGTGAGCGTTTTGCCGTCTTTCAGCGTTATTCGCAGTCAGGCAAAATTTTGCAGTAGGTTTGATTGTGGTTTTCACGGAGAAGATATGTCACTCAGTCGTCGCCAGTTCATTCAGGCTACGGGCTTAGCGCTAGGCGCGGGTTCGTTGCCATTGAGGGCACAGGCTAATAGTACCCAGCAACCCTCGTTACCTGTTCCACCTTTACTGGAGTCTCGTCGTGGCCAACCGCTGTTTTTGACTTTACAGCGAGCGCATTGGGCATTCAGTGGCAGGCAGAAAGCTGCGGTATGGGGTATTAACGGGATGTATCTGGGGCCGACCGTTCGGGTGTACAGCGGTGATGATGTTAAGCTCATTTACAGCAACCGTTTGGCTGAGTCGGTATCAATGACGATTAGCGGGTTACAGGTGCCTGGCACGTTGATGGGGGGGGCCGCACGTATGATTTCCCCTGGCGTCGACTGGTCACCGGTTTTGCCTGTACGCCAACCCGCTGCAACTTGTTGGTATCATGCCAATACGCCTAACCGCATGGCACCCCATGTTTATAATGGGCTGGCGGGGATGTGGCTGGTGGAAGATGAAGTCAGCAAAGCGATGCCATTGCCAAGCCATTACGGCGTAGATGATTTTCCGATTATTATTCAGGATAAGCGGCTGGATAACTTTGGTGTGCCGGAATACGACCCGCCAGCCAAAGGCGGCTTTATCGGCGATACATTGCTGGTTAACGGGGTGCAAAGCCCGTTTGTTGAGGTTTCCCGTGGTTGGGTGCGCTTACGTTTACTCAATGCGTCCAATGCCCGCCGCTATACCTTGCAATTGAGTGACGGCCGCCCATTGCATGTGGTGGCCAGTGATCAAGGTTTTCTGCCTGCGCCAGTTGCGGTACAACAGCTCTCACTGGCTCCCGGTGAGCGGCGTGAAGTGGTTATCGATATGTCGCAGGGTAGTGAGGTGTCCATCACGGCGGGGGAGTCTGCCGGGATTATGGACAGGTTACGTGGGCTATTTGAGCCATCGAGTATTTTAATTTCCACTTTAGTACTGACATTAAAACCGACCGGCTTGCTGCCGTTGGTCACTGATAACCTACCAATGCGTTTGCTCTCTGATCAGATTCTGGATGGCAGTGTGGTGCGCACCCGAGAGTTCCGCCTGGGGGATGATCTGCCGGGAATCAATGGCGTTATCTGGGATATGAGTCGGGTCGATGCTCAAGCACAGCAAGGGACTTGGGAGCGTTGGATCATACACGCAGATATGCCGCAAGCATTCCATATACAGGGCGTCTCGTTCTTGGTGAAAAATGTGAATGGTGCACCGGCGATGGCCGAGGATCGTGGCTGGAAAGATACCGTCTGGGTTGATGGGAGTGTGGAGTTACTGGTGTACTTCAATCAGGTTTCTTCCGAGCATTTTCCATTCCTATTCTACAGCCAGAGCCTTGAGATGGCAGATCGTGGCTCCGCAGGGCAATTAGTGACACAAGCTGTGCCGACGCTCGGTTAAGAAGAATGGGATCATTGTTTCGATGAATAATCGTCCAGTGATCCTGTTTTAACTGATAGCGTTAATCACGTTATCAAAAGATATATCCTTCCTCTTTTCATGGATAAATGCGTATAATCGCCGCCCGGTGATGATTTCTTAACCCGAACCACCTCAACTTTCCCCAATTCAAAGAGTATTGCCATGAGTACCAGCCTGATCCAGCCAGAGCGTGACCTGTTTTCTTATCAGCCTTATTGGGCTGAATGCTATGGCACAGCGCCATTTTTACCGATGTCTCGCGCAGAAATGGACATATTAGGCTGGGATAGCTGCGATATTATTGTTATCACCGGCGATGCTTACGTTGACCACCCCAGTTTTGGTATGGCTATCATTGGTCGCATGCTGGAAGCTCAGGGTTTCCGTGTGGGAATCATTGCTCAGCCTGATTGGACCAATAAAAACGATTTCATGCGATTGGGGGAGCCGAATCTATTCTTCGGGGTCACGGCGGGCAATATGGATTCGATGATCAACCGCTATACCGCTGATCGCAAGTTACGCCATGACGATGCTTATACACCCGATAATCAAAGTGGTAAGCGGCCAGACCGCGCCACATTGGTATATAGCCAGCGCTGTAAAGAGGCTTATAGCCATGTGCCGGTTTTACTTGGTGGTATTGAAGCCAGCTTGCGCCGCATCGCTCATTATGATTATTGGTCGGATACTGTGCGCCGCTCGGTTATCGTCGATGCCAAAGCCGATATGCTGGTGTACGGCAATGGTGAACGGCCTCTGGTTGAAGTGGCACACCGTCTGGCCGCGGGTGAGAAAATTGCTGATATTCAGGATGTCCGTAACACCGTGGTGATGCGCAAAACGGCATTGCCGGGCTGGAGTGGTGTGGATTCTACCCGGCTGGATAAACCGGGCCGTATCGAAGCGATTCCCAACCCTTACGGCGAAGATTTACCCTGCGCCACAGACACGGTTCCTGAGCCGGAAGCCAAACCTATTACTGTGCGGGCTGCCAAACCTAAGCCGTGGGAAAAAACCTATGTCTTGCTGCCCTCTTATGAAAAAGTGAAAGCAGACAAAGTGCTATATGCCCACACCTCGCGGATTTTACATCATGAAACCAACCCCGGTTGTGCCCGGGCTTTGATGCAAAAACATGGCGACCGCTATATCTGGATTAATCCGCCGGCAATCCCGCTTAGCACCGAAGAAATGGACAGCGTTTTTGCCCTGCCTTATCAACGTGTGCCGCATCCCTCTTATGGGAAATCGCCGATCCCGGCTTACGATATGATTCGTTTCTCGATTAATATCATGCGTGGCTGCTATGGCGGTTGCTCATTCTGTTCAATTACCGAACATGAAGGGCGCATTATCCAGAGCCGTTCTGAAGATTCCATCATTCGTGAAATAGAAGAAATTCGCGATAAAGTTCCTGGTTTTACCGGCATTATCTCTGATTTGGGTGGCCCGACAGCCAACATGTATATGCTGCGTTGCCAGTCGCCGCGAGCCGAGCAAACATGCCGCCGCGCATCCTGCGTTTATCCTGAAATCTGCCAGCACATGGACACTAACCATCAGCCGACCATTTCTCTGTATCGGCGAGCGCGTGATTTGAAAGGGATTAAAAAAATCCTGATTGCCTCCGGTGTCCGCTATGACTTGGCAGTAGAAGATCCGCGTTATATCAAAGAATTAGCCAGCCACCATGTGGGCGGTTACTTGAAAATAGCCCCGGAGCACACTGAAGAAGGGCCTCTTTCAAAAATGATGAAACCGGGAATGGGCAGCTATCAGCGCTTTAAAGAGCTGTTTGATACCTATTCCAGGCAGGCGGGTAAAGAGCAATATTTGATTCCGTATTTCATCTCGGCTCATCCGGGAACCGAAGATAAAGATATGGTCAATTTGGCGCTTTGGTTGAAGAAAAACCGCTTCCGTTTGGATCAGGTGCAGAACTTCTATCCATCACCGTTGGCTAACTCCACCACCATGTATTACACCGGCAAGAACCCGTTGAGTAAAGTGGACTACAAGAGTGAGGATGTTGTGGTGCCGAAAGGCGATCGTCAGCGTCGGTTGCATAAGGCATTGCTACGTTATCATGATCCTGTCAATTGGCCGATGATCCGCACAGCATTAGAGGATATGGGGTTACAACATTTGATTGGTAGCCGCCGTGAATGTTTGGTTCCTGCACCTACGCTGGAAGAACAACGTGAAGCACGTCGGGCGTATCGTCAGCATACGCCAGCGCTGACCAAGCACACCTCGATCACGCGTCAGCGTCAGCCGGGTAACCGAACAAATGTGGCTCCAGCAGGTAAGGTTCCTGCGAGTAAAGCACCTTCGGGCAAAGCGGCGCAGACAACGGCGGGCAGTTCAGCGCCGAAGACGACAGGCAATAAAACCGGCGCAAACAGAGCGCCGGTGAATAAACCTTCCGGTGGTACAACAGCCAGAGGGAAAGCCAGGCATTAAACTAGCGGTCAGATCCGAAGACATCCGGGTCTGGCCCCAGCCGTTTGCCGCTATCCAATTTCGAAATTGCCGTCAGTTCATCTTTGTGCAGTTTAAAATCAAACACTTCAAAGTTTTCTCTGATACGCGCAGGTGTCACCGATTTCGGAATCACAATCAACCCACTGTCCAGATGCCAACGGATCACTATCTGCGCTGGCGTTTTGCTGTATTTCTGCGCTAACTGACGGATAACTGCCTGATCAAAAACGCCATCGCCACCTTGGGCCAGCGGGCTCCAGGATTCTGTCGCAATATGATGCGTGGCATTCCAGGCATGGATTTGCCGTTGCTGTAGTAAGGGGTGAAGCTCAATCTGATTGACGGCAGGCGCAACGCCAGTTTCATCAATTAACCGCTGTAGATGGGGGATATTAAAGTTACAAACGCCGATACTGCGGATCAATCCTTGCTCTTTCAATGCGATCAGCTCACGCCAGGCGCTGACATAGCGATCTTGCGTTGGATCTGGCCAGTGGATCAGATAGAGATCCACATAATCGAGCTGAAGTTTTTTCAGGCTCTCTTCCAGTGCTTGTTGCGGATTATCCTGGTCGCTATTCCACAGCTTAGTGGTGATAAATAGCTCATCACGGGCGATATGCGTTGATTTCAGCGCCTGACCCACACCCTCTTCATTTTTATAAATAGCGGCTGTATCGATTGATCGATAGCCGACCTCCAGCGCCTTGCTGACAGCAAGTTGAGTTTCTTCAATACTTGCTTGCCAAACGCCAAGGCCGAGTTGTGGCATCAGATTTCCATCGTGCAATTTGATAATGGGTTGCGTCGCCATATATTATCTCCTTAGCATACGTACCCTTCGTATTCACAGTTGCAGGAAAGCCTACAACTGTGATGTCTTGGGGTAGTGATTGGGCTGTATCAGCCAGTTGCCGATTACCTAAGTTTAGTCGTGATGACTCGACTTATTAGCTTGCCTGGAAATAGCTCAAACGCGGACTGTAAAGAACCATATTATTAACCTCTTAACATTCCGCCAAGCTATGACTGTTAGACCGCAGCTTCGTAGATACGTTTGCTATCGGCTAAAGTGATATCACTGTGCTCACCAAGCGCAGTCATACCATGCTCTTCTAGCTTTTTAATGAGATCAGGAATGGTACTGCCATCCAGTTTGTAAGCGGACAAACGAGTGGCAACACCCATGCTTTCAAAGAAATCACGGGTCGCTTGAATGGCAGCATTAATACGTTGTTCTTCACTACCGCCCTGCAGCCCCCAAACACGTTCTGCGTATTGCAGTAGTTTGGCGCGTTTTTGTTGTTTCTTCGCCATCAACAAAGCCGGTAATACCACCGCTAAAGTTTGTGCATGATCCAGCCCGTGACGTGCGGTCAGTTCGTGGCCCAGCATATGTGTCGCCCAATCCTGCGGGACACCCGCGCCAATCAGGCCATTTAATGCCATGGTCGCGCTCCACATAATATTGGCACGTACATGGTAATTTTTAGGGTCGCTTAAAGCTTTAGGGCCGTCTTCAATCAGGGTTAGCAACAAGCCTTCAGCAAATCTGTCTTGCACCTTGGCATCGACCGGGTAAGTCAGATATTGCTCGATAGTGTGAACAAAAGCATCGACCACGCCATTGGCGATCTGACGCGGTGGCAAAGTATAAGTCACCTCTGGGTCCAGCACGGCAAATAGCGGCTGTACATGAGCGGAGAAGAAATGCTGTTTATCACCGGTGCTACGGCGGCTGATAACTGCGCCGTTGTTAGCTTCGGAGCCTGTGGCGGGTAAGGTCAATACTGAACCCATCGGCAGAGCTTGTTTGATATCGCTGCCAGTAGTTTCCAGAATATGCCACGGGTCTTGTGGATAATTGACGGCTGCGGCGATAAATTTAGTGCCATCCAATACAGAGCCACCGCCAACGGCCAGCAGGAAAGTAATGTTCTCTTTCCGGCAAACTTCAACCGCTTTCATCAGGGTTTCATAGGTAGGATTCGGCTCAATGCCACCAAACTCCAGGAAATCAAAGCCTTTCAGTGCTTGGTGAACCTGGTCGAGCACACCATTTTGTTTAATGCTGCCGCCGCCATAGGTAATCAAAATACGTGCATCAGCAGGAATTTCTTTAGTCAGTTGCGCAATTTGGCCAGTACCGAACAGCACTTTAGTTGGGGTATGAAGGGTGAAATTTTGCATGATTTGTCTTCCAGCGTTGGGTAATGAACAATAAGAACTAAAAGATTAGCTTACGGCGCAAGAGTTATTCACCGCCGTATCAGTGTTAGCCATTGTCGGTAACTTGATACCATACCTCAATGCACATTCCTGCCTTGCTCTTGCCTATTTCTCCAAAAGACTGTAGAAAACACGCAAAATACTGCACTATTTATGTCAGATCGTTTTAGATAGCAGAAGCAGGCGAGGGCGCAATGGTTGAGGTTACTGATATCCAGGCACAGATGGCCGGGATGATTGCAGGTTTGGCTCAAGGTAATGGTTTAACCCCCAGTACGGTGCCAAAAGTAAAAATTCTGTACTCCACCGTGCATCAACCGCGCACGCCAGTGATGTATACCCCGAGTGTGGTTATTATTTTTCAGGGCCATAAAGTGGGCTATCTGGGTAGTAAGGTGTTTCAGTACGATCCGACGAACTACCTGATTCTGACAGTTCCGTTGCCGTTTGAATGTGAAACCTTCGCCAGCCCGGAAGTGCCGTTGGCCGGTATTTCCATTCATATAGACAGCCAGATGTTACAAGACTTGATTATAGATATCGGTGATGACGAGCTAGACAAGCCTTTCGGCAATACCTCTGGCGTGAATTCATCGGCACTGACTGAAGAGATGCTATGCGCCACCGAGCGGCTGCTGGATGTGATGTCTAATCCCCGTGATGCCAGGGTGCTTGGCCCACAAATCGTGCGAGAAATTATCTACTACGTGTTATGTGGTCAGTGTGGCGGGGCATTACAGGCATTAGTTAATCGCCACGGTCATTTCAATCAAATTACCAAGACATTGCGGCGGATCGAAAATCAGTTTGCAGATAACTTGAATGTCGAACAATTAGCCGCAGATGTGAATATGAGTGTCTCAGCATTTCATCATAATTTCAAAGCAGTGACTAATACCTCTCCGTTGCAGTACTTGAAATCTTACCGCTTGCACCGCGCGCGCATGATGATATTGCACGATGGACTAAAGGCTAGCACCGCTGCAAATAAGGTGGGATATGAGAGCGCTTCACAGTTTAGCCGTGAGTTTAAACGCTATTTTGGCCTCACGCCGAGTGAGGAAGTTGCCAAACTGCGTACTAACTGAGGTGATACCTACATAAAACGGCGCACTGAGCACCATTTAGCTGTTCGAGCGGAAAAGATTAGTCAGTTACACTTTTACGTTTACACCAGACCAACACCAGCGTGCCAACCAACCCCACCAGTAACAAGACAATCGGCAAAATCATCAATGCTGTCATGACTTGATTTTCATAGTGCTTAACCAGCGGAATATGGCTAAGTGCAAAGCCTAGCCCCACGACACTCCCCACCCATAGCAGCCCACTGAGCCAGTTAAAGAACTGAAAACGTGTACTGTTTAAGCCGGAAATGCCTGCCAGAGTCGGCAATAAAGTCCGTACAAAAGCCAGGAATCGGCCAATAATCAGCGCCGCCAAACCGTGGCGCACAAACAGGTTATGGGCGCGTTGACGATAATGAACCGGCAGCTGCAACAGCCACCTTTTTACCACTTTGGTATCTCCCAACCACAACCCTTGCAAGTAACTCAGCCAACAACCCAGGCTGGCCGCGGCGGTCAGAATTATCATGGTGGGTAAGAACCCCATGACACCTTTGGCAATTAATGCACCCGCCAATAGCAACAAGCTATCACCGGGGAGGAAAGAAGCCGGTAGCAAACCATTTTCTAAAAAGAGGGTGGTAAAGAGTATGCCGTAAATAACCCAAATCACATTCGGGTCGGCAAGTTTACTAAAATCCTGCTGCCATAAGGCATGAAGGATTTCGCGTAATACATCCATTTCTGTTCCTGTTTGCCTATCATGTGAGGATATTGTTGTGAGGTCTTACCTAGTGTATCCGTAATGGTGCTGATCCACATTGATCTTATCCTCAATAACCAAATTTTTGAGGGTATATATACGTGCTGTTGATACTATTTGTGTAAGAGAGGATTAATGCGCAGGTATTGTCACCGCGCATTAACAAACCCTATCACTCAGAAATTTTACTGCGTAGCTTTGATGCGCTCAAACCCAGCGGTTAAATCGTCCTGCAAATCTTGCACATTTTCCAGTCCAATGTGCAGACGGAACAGTGTGCCTTTGATTCCTTCTCCCTCATATTTGCGGATTGCCCGGATATCCTTGGGTTGATAGCCCAGAATCAAGGACTCAAATCCACCCCATGAGAAAGCCATACTGAAATGGGTAAAGTGGTCGAGATAGGACTCTAACTGTTGCTGAGTTAGCTCTTCTTTTAATTCAAAAGAAAACAGGCCATTGCAGCCAGTAAAATCTCGTTGGTAGAATTCATGCCCTTTACAGCTGGGCAGTGCGGGGTGATAAACCGCAGCAACTTCCGGTCGCTTTGCTAGCCAGTTGGCGATTTCAATACTGTTTTTTTCGTGCTGCTTTAAGCGCACACCCAGTGTACGTAGGCCTCGGCTGGCAAGATAAGCGGTATCGGCATCCACCATTTGCCCCATCAGGTATGAGTCTTCCCGCAGTTGCTCCCAACAACGCTCATTGGCAACCGCAATCCCCAGCATGGCATCGGAATGACCAATAATATATTTAGTGCCTGATTGGATCGAGATATCAATATCAAAATCCAAGGCTTTAAACAGCACCCCAGCCGCCCAAGTATTGTCCATCATGATAATCATTTCAGGAGCAACCGCACGGATAGCTTTCACTATGGCGGGGATATCTTGCACTTCCATGGTGATGGAACCCGGTGATTCAAGGAAAACCACTTTGGTTTCCGGTGTGATTAATGAAGCTATCTCCGCGCCCATCATAGGATCAAAATAAGTGGTGGTGATATTCATGCGCGATAAGATTTTATCGCAAAAACTTTGCGCCGGTTCATAGGCCGAGCCGGTCATCAACAGATGATCGCCAGTGGCAACAAATGACAAAATGGCATTGCTGATAGCCGCGGCACCGCAAGGATAAAGCACACAACCCGCGCCGCCTTCGAGTTCGGTCATGGCTTCTTGCAAGGAGAAGTGGGTTAACGTGCCTCTGCGACCATAGAATAACTCACCATTGCCGCGATTAATCGTGGCATGCTTTTTCGCTTTCACCGAGTCGAATACCAGAGAAGATGCGCGCTGAATAACGGTATTGACCGAGCCTTGGGTGAATTTCTTACTCCTACCTGCGCTAACTAAGGTTGTTGCCAGTTTTTCTGTCGTAGGTTTATTTGCAGACATGTCGCGTTGCCACCTTCTTATCAGCGTGTCCATTATTCTATGGTCAGCATTCATTATAGGAATGTATTTATCCCTTACGTTAGCATGATGATTGTTATGTGAGAGCAGCTTTTACCATGAAAAAAAATCAATAGGGCGACTCGCTGTTTTCTGGAGGTTTGCGATGGAAAAATGTTGTGTAAGTGGCGAAATAGGAAATTTATTAAGGTGTTTTCGTGAGGTGATTCCTTAATAAATATGAGCGTGCCTTATGCAGTTAATCCTTTTTCATCTTTACATAGCATGTCATTCAGTCTTTACAGCCAAGATCGCCTATCCGTTTATCATGCTGGGTAGTCCCTGATATCAGGGCAATTCTTATTTTTTCTCAAAAAATAGGCGCAAATACTAATGATAATTACTATCAATCCCCCATTTGTTTGATATGATCGGCAGCTGATTTCGTCCTTAAATTGATCTGTATATTGGGTGGAGGCACAGCGTGAAAACAGCTGGCAAAAAGATTAAAGATAAATCATTCGTGCAAGGCCGAATGATGAAAGGCGCGATGGCATTATTGCTGGTGGCAGGTTTAACCGGTCATGCATTCGCCGCGCCAGGCAACAGCGGTGCAGTTGCTGCATCTGTTACAACACCAACAACGGCAACATCAACGCCGCTACCTGCGCCGGAAATCACCCCAGTCGCGGCAACGCCTGCTAATGCAGACACTGTTGCCCCTGCCACATCTGCGCCAGCGGTTCAGCCACTCACGGCTCCAGCACCACAAGGGCTGGCAATGGACCTCTCGGTCTGGGGCATGTATCAACATGCCGACGTAGTGGTTAAAGGCGTAATGATTGGTCTGGTACTGGCATCCATCGTGACCTGGACCATTTTGTTCTCCAAAGGTACCGAGTTATTCCGTGCACGTCGCCGCTTACAGCAAGAGCATGAGGTTATCGGCGCGGTTACTGACCTTGATACTGCATCCGAGCGGGCAGCGGCTTTTTCTCCTGAGAGTATCAGCGGCCTGTTACTGCGTGAGGCGCAAAATGAGCGTCTATTATCGGCAGAATCGAACGATAACAACGGTATTAAAGAACGTACTGCTTTTCGTCTGGAGCGCCGAGTGGCGGCCATCAGCCGCCAAATGGGCAAAGGCAACGGTTTCCTGGCAACCATCGGAGCTATTTCTCCGTTTGTCGGCTTGTTTGGTACGGTTTGGGGCATCATGAACAGCTTTATCGGTATTGCCCACTCACAAACAACCAATCTGGCAGTTGTTGCTCCAGGTATTGCAGAAGCATTGTTGGCGACAGCGCTCGGCTTGGTGGCCGCAATCCCTGCGGTAGTTATCTATAATATTTTCGCTCGTTTGATTGGGTCTTACCGTGCTCAGGTAGGGGACGTCGCCGCACAGGTATTATTGCTACTGAGCCGTGATCTTGATTTGAGCAGCAGCGCTGAAGCAAAGTCTCCTAAGCAACCTCATCAATTGCGTGCGGGGTGATTTATGTCCATGCGGATGAACGATAACCTTGATGAAAGCGCTGAACTGCACGAAATTAATGTGACGCCTTTCATTGATGTCATGCTGGTATTGCTGATTATCTTTATGGTGGCAGCGCCATTGGCCACAGTTGATATCAAAGTGGATTTACCGGCATCTTCCGCGGTACCACAGCCGCGGCCAGAGAAACCGGTATTTTTGACTGTTAAGGCTGATAACCAGCTTTATGTTGGCGATCAGCAGGTTGACCGTGAGACACTGGCGGCGGCTCTGGATAAAGTGACCCAATCTAATAAAGAAACCACCATCTTCTTCCAGGCGGATAAAGTGGTGGATTATGAAACTCTGATGAGTGTGATGGATGCACTGCGTAAATCGGGTTATCTCAAGGTCGGGTTAGTCGGTATGGAAGCGGGCGGCGCGAAATAATCAAGCTGGCGCGGTGAATGCTACCGCGCCTAATATTGGAGATTATTTTTTGGGAGTATTACGTCCGACCTCACTTGTTGCTGACTTGCTAATGGCTTGTTGTATGTCACGCATCAGCTCATCAGCATTATGGGCTTCATAATAATTATCTTTACCAACACATTGTCTCCAGTTAATATATTCAGGTTCATTTACATCATCATCCGGTGAATATGCAATGGCAATAAATGCCATTTGAATACCACTACTTATAACCCTCTCACACATCCCTTTCTCTACAAGCGTTTTGCTGATAAAAAGCCCTTTATTTGGTAAAAAATTATCTTGATAAGTATCCACACCATCTGAAAGAATAATCATTAGTTTTCTATGGCGATTATTAGCTTCTTTCTTAAATAGATTATTAGCCGATAGTATCCCCGAGCTTATTAGTGTCCACCCATATGGTTCCATTTTTATTATATTATCTATATTATTAATATATTGTTCCTGCTCTAACGAGTATGCGTTGGAAGCTTGCAGGCAAACATTCTTAGTTCTGACATCACTCATAGGTATATCAATGGTTTGTGCGTTTCCGGTAATTGATTCAATTGTCTTATCATAGTCAATAATATCGCCAATATAATCAAGAAGGAGCAAAGCATTGGAACTTTTTTTTATCTCGTCCGAGAGGTAATTCCCTTTGGGCTTATATATCTTTGATGAAAAAGGAAAATGGCAATATGTTTTTTGCTGTTGATTCTCGAAAACTATTCTCTTTGTTCCCCATGAAAAAGGGATGTAACCTATAGCATTAATATTACTATTATTCATAATAATATCATGCAATTTTCTAAATGCCGATCTTAAGGCATTTATTCGTTCGTGATCATTTGGTTCATTGACATCAAAATTGTACAACATTGAGCCTGAATAGTCAGCGACAAAAATCACATCGGTCAGATCACTGGCTTCTATGGCTTTATTTTTTATGGCCACACCATTATCTGTGATATTAATATCGGTAATCGCGTTGGTGAGGGAGGTTTGAGTTAAAAATTTAGCTGGATAAGCCATAGTAACAGCAGCATTGTATTCAAGATAATAAGTATTATCATTTATATTAATTATGGGTACTGAAAATTCTTTAGAAGGTAAATAGGCATTCGCATAAGATAAAACTAATGCATTATTTTTAATTTGTTGGGGCTCATCCGGTATTGCATTATTTTCGATGGTCAGTGCTAATGTTGCTTGCTCAATAGCATCTGAGAGCTTGGCTTTTCTCTGTAAGTAATGTGAAATTTCAAACGTTATAAAAATTAGCGCAATAAAAAAAGGTAAAATAATCATAAAAGAAATTAAAATTGTACCTTGTTCATTTTTTTTAAATAGCGTGAAATGATTTAATTTATGGATGGTATCTGGTTGGATTCGCATAAATAGCCTATATGATATTTTATCTAAATTAAGTATTATCGCTCGATAGTTATAGCTGATGACTTTATTGCCGGAACCGACACATCAGTGCTAAATAGATTGCTATACCAAGGTATCGTCGGCAGGCATAAGGTCACCTGGTAAAGTGGTATCCAGCGACCGGTATTTCCATAGGGTGATAAGTCACTCATATCACGTAACAGTTGAGCTGGTTGGCAATTTCCGATGCTAAACGATACACTTTTCTCATCGTCAATTGTTTTATGCTCAGGTTCCGAAGAGTCGGTATCATTAAAATGCAATGTTTCTATTCTCATTGCAACGTTATTATAAGGGGTGCCTGAGTTTAATAGCATTTGTTCAGTTAGCAATTTTAATTGGTTAACTTGCTCCTGTGTTAATACGTTATCGTTGCTGTATAACTTTACTCGCTCTCGAACGATCCCTGCAATAGAATATGAGATGCGGTCTAATTTACCTACGGTTGAGTTATATGCAGCTACGGATAATAATAATTTTATAAATAGTGCAATAATGGTAACAACAAAAACCAGTTCGATAATGACAGTCCCATTGCTGTTAATAATAAATTTATTATTAATATTCTTGAACAAAAATCACCTCACGTTTTAATAAGGTATTGGCAAAAATAGTGGGGATGGGGAAAAAAACAGCCCTATATGTGTAACTAACAGTATATTTTGCGAGTACCAGGTTGTTATCATCTTGTTGTGCATTGTTAATGATGTCATTAATACTATTACTAAAGGTAACATCAGTAACTATATTACTGTCTGCTATAAATGCCCCAAAAACACCTGTTTGAGTAATGAGTCTTTGACGTAATATTGTATTGTAATCTCTGTTATCAGTTATATTT
This sequence comes from Yersinia enterocolitica subsp. enterocolitica, assembly GCF_901472495.1. Lineage (NCBI taxonomy): Bacteria > Pseudomonadati > Pseudomonadota > Gammaproteobacteria > Enterobacterales > Yersiniaceae > Yersinia > Yersinia enterocolitica. The sequence continues at coordinate 2,641,621 of NZ_LR590469.1, read as the reverse complement.
CTGTTTTTAGCAGTCTTGGTGGCCTCCGAAAAAGCCAGGTCAAGATTAGAAGAGATATAAAGCAGGCGCGTTATTTCGGCACTGGATAGCAGAATGAATATAAACAGGATAAATACTATTAAAAATTCAATAGCTATAGATCCATTATTTGAGCGAAAAAAAGTTATAACATTTCCATTCATTATTTTATCTCTCAGGCAGGCGTCCTTGGCGAAGATTGGTCACTTGGCTCAGGGCTAATATTAACTGATCCGGATTCTCAGCCATCTTTTCGGCTACGATTATTTTCTTTGCGTATTGGGTATCACCTAGCTGAACCAATGAGAATACTAAATTATGTAGCATTAAACTCCCTCTTTTTCCCGCTAAATAGTCGGGTAGTAATATTCTTACGGCATCACTGTAGCGGTCATCAAGCATGGCTGTTACTGCCAGATTGTTCATTGCTATTTCATCTGAAATAAACAAAGACCGTGATTTTTCAATAGCCGCCTCTGCTTTATTTATTTCACCATCATTAGCTAAAATAATACCGTTCAGATTGTGAGCTTCTGCACTATCAGGTGAAATAGCCAATAATTTATTAACTACAATCTTAGCCGCCGCATTATCATTGTTGCTGATAAGATTCTTGATTTGTAACGTGTAAATTGATGCATTTTCTTTATGGGATATTGGACGTAAATAATATAATGAGGATTTAATATCACCAGTAAGATAGTAAGCATTTGCCAATTTTAGCCGGACTGAATCATCTTCTTTTAATTTTAATTTATCTCGATATAAAGTAATTAAACCAGGATAGTTATTAGCTTTGAGTAAAATACTCTCACGATAATAAAATTCTTTGCTGCTTATACTATTATGAGTGGAACAGCCATTTAAAACGACAGTGAAAAGTAAAGCAGTTATAGTGATGCTGATTTTTTTATTCATATGCAAGTAACTCCAAAATGCCAGGTGATACAACTAATACAATAAAAGGAATAAGAATAAATAAGAATAATGGAATGGTTAATTTTGCCGTTAATTTACTTATTTTCTCTTCGGTAACCAATAACTGCATTTCTCTCATGTCTTTTGATAACTTAATTAACTGTTCGTAAATTGTGGCACCAAAGCTGATGCTATATTGGAGTGCGCTGCAGAACATTCTTATTTCTAATTCAGTGGAAGATTGATTAAATTCTTTAATTGCATTCTCCAGGCCATTAATTTCTGCTCTCCTGGTCACTTTAAGCATAATAAAACTTAAGTCGGCGTTGATTAATTCAAATTTTTTGGCTGAGTAACTCAGTGAGTTGTCTATTGTCATTCCAGATTGAACACAGGCAGCTGTTATATCGATAAAGAATGGTAGTGACCTGAGTAAAGACTGAGTTCTTCTGGCGACAATATTTTTCACGATCACCTTGGGGAAATATAATGTCATTATAAGTATAATGGTCACCATGATAAGTATACTTTTTAGATCAATTGAGAATAAATCAAATGCGGCCAATATCGCGGTTATTATCAGAATGGTAACCGCAATTACCAACTTTAAATAAATTATATTATGCAATATAAATGGCAGATTTATGGTGTTAGAAATGTTTTTTTCACTTTCTTTTTCATTATTCTTACTTTTGATTTTATCAATTTCAACGCTATTTATTTTATTGTAGATTGATATATTGTCATTTTTGTTTTTGCTTTTAAAAAAAACTATCAGTCCAAATAGTAAGATACTAATGAATAATAATAATTTCATATCGCTTTTCCTAGCATTTTTCTTATTACGATCATGCCAATAAGTTCACTAGTAATAATGTAGTAATATACTATTTTACCGATAGGGTGATGCCACATTGACTCTATGGTGGTAGGATCAAGAAAATAGAGTAAAAGAGAAAATGCAATAGGCATTATAGATATTATATTTACTGACATCCGTATCTGTGCAGTCATCACCGCTTTTTTTTTGCTCAGTAGCTTTATTTTTATTGACCACTTCAGATAAGCGACTTGTTAGCTCTCTTAACTGCCCACCTTGTTGCAGATTAAGTAAAATAATAGTGATAAGGAAATAGAACTCTGGATATTTAAAACGCTGATAAGAATCATAAAAAACTGACTCAGGGGATTCCCCCACATTCAACCGACGGCAAACCAGGTTAAACTCTATTCCTAATGGGCCACTAATTTCTTGCCCACAGCGCTCTAGTATTTGATTAATACTTGCACCACTACTTGCTGCCATGTTGATCATTAATAGAGATTCAGGGAAATTTTGTTTAAAAAACCGGTGATACCTTTTTCTCGACAGCCTTAATTGAAAACAGATAACACTTACCATAATAAAAAGTAAAGCAATAACATTATTAAAATGGAATAAAAAGTAATTAACTAAATAAATAGATGCTGAATATACTATCGGCATTAATATATGAAGTGTATTCTTTTCTCTAAGAATTTCTGTTAAGTAAGATAACCATTCGTTAAGCGTTTTCTTGAAAAATAAAATTAAAAAATAGCCGCTTTTTAATTTTTCCTTTCTTTTTGTTGAAATGGATTTTTTTATTTTCAACCACTTAAAGTTATTTAATACCAATAAAATTAAGCCTGTTAATAATATTATATAGTAAATCATTTTCCCACCAAAGAAAAAATACTATTTAATTCGTTTGATAAGTTATGGATATCGGCGTTTATCCTTACAGAAGAGCGATTCAGTAAACCATGGTTGATAAACTCCCCTTGAATTTTTCCTTCTGATCCACGTTCTTTAGCGGGTTTAAATGAAAAAATATCTTGTAATATAACATTATCACCTTCCATACCCATTATTTCGCTGATATGGCTTAATTTTCGTGAGCCATCATTCATTCGAGAAACTTGCACAATAAGGTTAATTGCAGAGGCAATATTACGGCGAATGGTTAATATAGGCATATTGACTGGGCCCATCATAATCATACTTTCAAGTCGTGCGACAGCATCTCTGGGGGTATTAGCATGCAGTGTCGACATAGAACCATTATGACCAGTATTCATTGCCTGAAGCATTTCAAAGGTTTCTTCACCTCGACACTCGCCAATAATGATTCGATCAGGGCGCATACGCAGTGAATTGATGACTAAGTCTCGCATGGTTATTTGACCGGTATTTTCCAACCCGGCCAGCCGTGTCTCCATTCGTACTACATGCGGTTGTTCAAGATTGAGTTCTGCTGCATCCTCTAAAGTAATAACCCTCTCATTTTCAGATATATACATTGATAATGCATTGAGTAATGTTGTCTTACCCGAACCTGTTCCTCCAGAAATAATAATATTAACCCGGCAACTGGCTGCAATAATGAGGAAATTAGCCATATCACTACTCATGGCACCCATTTCTACCAAGTCTTCTAATTTTCGTTTGTTGTTACTAAATTTTCGGATAGAAAGTACAGTGCCGTCCAATGCAATAGGGCTTATTGCTACATTGATACGGCTACCGTCAATTAAGCGAGCATCAGCCAGTGGGCGGCCTTCATCAATACGCCGGTTAGCGCGTTGCATCAAACGTTTAGCAATATCCGTCAATTGTGCATTATTAATAAAACGGCGAGAGGTTAAGGTTATCATCCCAAAACGTTCAATAAATATTTTTTCTGGGCCATTGACCATAATATCGCTAATAGAGTCATCCTCCATAAGTTCTCTTAATGGACCAAACCCAGTGATTTCATCTGCAATCATGGTAATTATTTTTTTCTGGTCTTGGGTTGTTAGCTTATAGTCATTATTATTAAATAACTCATCGAGTGTTTGTGAAAGTAATTCGCTGAGTTTACTATAATCATCAACCAGATATTGAACCTGATCTATATCAATACTGGCGAGCATTTTATCTCTAATTATTTCCTGGGTATTCAATGGTACTTTCACTGTTAATTTTTCCTTTTATTTATTTTAGTGATGCTACTATCTTGTTTATCCATGATTTTCTATTATTTGAAACATGAGTGTTTATGCCTAATGTATTTTTGGCTAAATAATTTATCTTTATTTTATTTCTACCAAAATAATTTTGGTCAACTAATGATTCTTTGGTTTTTGCTATATAAGGTATTCGTGTGTCAATTTTACGGCCTAATAAGGTTTGAACATCAGAAGTGTCCAACATGTTTTTTGCTATAGGTCGGCATTCATTTAAACAAATTATTAAACGAGTTACCTGCCGGTTATCTCGTTTAAATCGATCATAGATATCAATAAACTCTTTGGCTACCCGGACAGACGACATACTATTATCGAGTAGTATAATAATGCAATCAGAGTGCTCAATATAGTCTGTTAATTTTTCTTTTGGCGAGTTATGTATGGGTTGATCTAATATAATGTAATTATGTTTTCTACCTATCTGAATATCACTTAACTCATTTCCTTTGCATAACATAATATCAATATTTTTATGATACTCATTTACCCCTGATACCATTTTTTTCTCGGTAATCAGATCAATGTCTTGAGATCCTTGATTACCTTGTAGTAACAAGGTGGGGGATTTTTTTATTTGAGTGATTTCATAAGCAAAATGATAGCTGAGCAGTGTAGTGCCAATGCCGCCTTTACATCCTAGTATGCTGACAAAAAAAGCTTTCCTTTCTGCTTCAATTGGAATGCCTTTTAGCAAGTGTTGTGTCAGTTCAACTGACTGTGATTGCACATTTAAGTATAATAGTCCACGTTCAGTAAATTTTTGCGCGATACTAATCGAGTCAATGTCACCCACTAATACACACCAACAATCTCGCGGGGTATTACTTTTTATTAAATTTAACGTGTTATCTACATCCTCATTATGGCCGATATCAATAATAAAACCGACGGTTTGGTCAGGAATGTTGATGGCCGATATGTTAAAAATGTCTTTATCAATCTCTTTAATATCGTTTATGTTGGCTAGTCTTATTTTTTCCGATACCTCTTCTATTACCCATTTTCGGGTAGACATAACTACTATATTATTTCTTGTTTTACTGTCTTTTCTATTAATGAGTTCCTTGTTTAGGATTAATTGCATAAATCACCATTAGCGCTGGAGTTTTTTCTATTGGTATTGTTGGCACAGCCTACTTTGCTACTTTTAACCGTGCGATAATCATTAATATTGTATTTGCAAGATTTATATTGATTTTTTGATTTGTTATTTTTGCATCCATTATTAGCTTTTGTTATAGCTTTGTTATTTTCCATTAATGTTGATGCGCGGTCATTATCCATTGGGCTAATTGTAGGCCCCGCATGAGCCAAGTTTGACAATAAGATAAGGCTACCTATTATTAACAACTTCATTTGCTAAATCCTCCTTTGCTCAGAAATTCCTTAGCCATTTTCTCTCTTTTTACTTCCATGATATGAGTAAAGTTAAAAAAGCGCTCAAGTGTTGAGGTATGCATAAAGTTGGGGAGCTCCACTTCTTTCTCTGACACCGGCCTCACTAAATTCACGGTCGCGACGACAACTAATTCAGTTTGATTTTTCCGTGTCTCTGCATTGCGGAAGAACGCGCCTAAAATAGGGATATCACCAATAAATGGGATTTTTTTCAGCGCTTCCCTCTCTGAACTGCTGATCAGCCCGCCAAGAATAAAACTTTCACCATCACCTAGCTCTAAGGTGGTTGCCGCCTTGCGTGTTCTAAATGAAGGGTAGGCATCTCCGCCATCGATATTAAATACTTTATCTACACTACTCACCTCTTCATCCAATTTAATACGGATACGCTTTTTCGCATTGACTTTGGCACCGATGTTTAGTTTTATGCCAAATTGTTTATAAGTAATAACCGTACTATTTGCCGTAGTATTAACCAGAGGGAGCTCGCCACCCACTAAAAATGAGGCACTTTCTCCTGATAATACCGAGAGATTAGGTTCGGCTAAAACACGGGCAATAGAATCATCATTAATAGCATGAACTAATGCACTAATGCCTTTTGCGTTAAATTTATTTAAGCCATTAGGTTTAAAAAATTGAAATGAACCTGAAAAATTCCCGATAGTACTCCAATCCATCCCAATATTTTCACTAAAGTCTTTGGAGACTTCTGCAATGGTTAACTTTACATTTACTTGATTTGAGCCAGGTAACTTTATTTTATTCACAACCCTTGAATACTCTGGAGAGTTAAAATATTGACTGTTACCATCGCTGTCTTTTTTACTGTTGCTGGCTATTGTTTTTTCACTACCAATAGCTTCACCAATGATGCTGGCAATCGTTTCTTTTGCCTCTTCGGTCTCTACTGTTCCTGTCAGGATATAGCTATCGCCTATCTTGTTAATCTCTATATCACTTTCAGGGTACTCAAGCCGAATTCTTTTATGTGCTGCGGTAATAGTGTTATCCACTAATATGGCCGATTTTTTTATGGGGTGATGGTTCTGATTGAATAGGATAAACTCTGCCGTTCCTTCCTGTTTAGCATACACAATAATGCTATTTTTCCCCACTAATTCATAGTCTGCGATAGCTGCGGCAGAAACAAAAACAGTATCTATCTCCTCCTGTGTTTTAATCATATAGGATTCACCAGTAGATAAGTAAACTGGTTCGGCATTTGCCCTATTGAATGCTATGAAGAATGATATGATCATACATAGGAAAAATAGTGCAATTTGATTTAAATACCTTGGTCTGGCTACTTTCATCCCCTTAACTCTCTTATTGTACGTAGCTCGGGTAATATGTCATATAAATGTTTTGATTTATCATCTTCGTCACCGATGGTGGGTGTTAGAATGATTTCACCTGATATTTCTGCCAGATAGATTAAATCCAAATCCTGCATATCGATGATGACATCAATATAACCAATTAACATTTCTTCGGTCTTTCGATTCTTGCCATTTATTTCCAATAACTCATCTTTTGAGTACTTTTTTATTCTTATTATTTCCATGCTTTGGATGAGTTTATTTAGTGAGTAATTTTGTCTTTGTCTACTATTCATCCCTTTTTTATTGATGGTAGTGCCATTCTCCATACCCTTCCTTTTATCTGTCTCAAGGGTTATCAATTGAAAAGAGAGCCTATTTCCGGTGTTTAATGAGTCCAGCAAATATTCGTCCTGCTTTTTTAAATTGAATTTATAAATGATATTGCCTTTTTTTAAAACAAGATGATTAAACTCATCACTATCAGGTGTTGCTAACATATCCTTTGTAATGTAAGAACCAGCAAGAACATTTTCTTTCAATAAGTGGCGATTAATCTCCGCGCTGCTTGAGATATTACTTTTTACTAATTCACTTGATTCTTTAACCGATAGCTTTTTTATAGCGTAATCATTTGCTGTTAATATTGTGCCTGAGGAGAGGTCGTGGGTTGATATCGCCAAGGCAATATTGGTATCTTGCTCGCGATTCAATTCGGTTGAGTCCTGGGTATTTTTTTGACCATTATCAGTATTAATCAGAATACCTACAATGCCAACAGCGACAATCAAAAGTGAAAGCAATAAAATAAATTTACGATTCATGATAATAGCCTTTATCTTATTTTTTAAATGACATGCCTGTTATGCTAGGTGAGAAACGATAATAAAAATCCGGCAGAGATCGCCACGGCATAAGGAACGCCTCGTTGTTGAATATCCTCCCGATTAACCAACATACCTATTATCATCACTACGCCGCCCATCATCGCTGTATAGAGAATGAAATCCAGTGATTTCGCCGTCGTCAGTGCCAATAACAACACAGTGATTAACTTAACATCCCCCCCACCAATCAGGTGGAAATGAAATAGACTATAACCAATCAGTAATGCACTGAAAGGAATCACTATGTTAATCGCATGATTCATAGTAAAACCTAAGGCCAGCGCGTTGATAGCGATAGTGATAATAAACTTATTGCTAATAGTCCGATAACGAATATCGCTATAACAGACGAACAATAGTTGCAACATTAACAGTGCGTTTATCAATATATTGAGGGTATCCAATACACCATCCTGATATAAGATTAAACACGGCAGCAGGGCACTGCCGTGTTGATAAGATGAGTTTCTATTATTTATTAGAAAGCATTGTTTTTATTTCTTCCATGGATGCATCGACGATCCCCTTCAACGGCGTTTTTACTAAGGCCAGTAATGAGGCGGCTACAGCAATAATCAACACGTACTCAATAACCGTACCACGATTATCTTTTATAAACTGTTGCGCATTAACTTGTGCTGTAACGTAACCTTTAGTGATTAAATTCATCATAATTCTTTCCTTGTTAAATGTAGTGGGAGTATTCCCGATATTTAAATTAAGTATTGAGTTGATGTATCGCTACTGACCGATTTGATTTTTTTGTTTTCGCCTCGTTGGTAGTGGTTGCTATTAAACGTGTTCCAGGTTGAAAAATCCTTTTTGTTACCTTTATTTAGCCTTTTTAAATCATATTTATTTTGGTTGGCGAGTTAAGGATTTGGTTTCTCCCCACTAAATAAGATAACCATGATTAAGATTGAGAGAAATGAGAGCCAGCAGAAAGAGAAAAAAGCCAGTAAAGAAATTAACTTTTTCCAGCGATAGCTTTGCAGGAAACTTTGTTTGTTCTGTGCCGGAAACTCCTGTGGAGCGATATTTTCTATCGGTAAAGGGAGTGTGGTTAACTGTGAAACATCAGGGAGTGCAGGGATCTGTTGCATATCAGTGCTGTTTTGCTGTTCCTGCGGTTCTTTACATACTGCTATTTTACTCACTGACCCGGTATAACGCACTCCTTTGCGCGGAATAGTATGAATAAGCGATTCCTTCAGCCCTACTTGGAGAAATGCCTTTCGCAGCATATAGAGTTGCCCGTAATAACTGCTTTCACTGACCGCTCCACGCTGTTCCTTCCATACCTGATTGATGATCTGTTCTTTCTCTGTTACTCCATTAAGCAGTAATTGTAAGAATCTCAGATTATTTTCAGTTAATATTACCACTGAACCATCGGGGCCATTTAAACAGCGTTGTGCGGGAGAAAATAGCACCGTTCCTTCTAATTTAAACACAATCTCATTTGTCTCCATTTTGGCAGCTACCTATCCTGTATAAGGTGTATATTTATTTTGATTGCTTTAAGATCTCATCTCATCTCATCTCATCTTGCGTAAATAAGATTTATGCTAAGTGAGTATTTCTCTTTGATGTTGTGTGCGTGAAAGTAGAAGTTGTACCATGTCATTATGGTTTTAATGGTTATTAATTTGCTGTTTGTCTATTTTTATTTTAATTCTTAAATGTCATTTAAGTAATGAGCCGACGTATTCTTGCATGATGTAATTGTGATTAACAAGAAGATATTGAGCATGGATATGTTATTTAATATCATTAATTATCATGATTTATTATTTGTTTATTATTTTCTATTTATCACTTGATTGTGATTTTCACGCAACTCTTCTGTATTATTGATTAATTCTTCAATTTTTTAATCTCAATATATCAAATATAATATTTCTCCTCCTTATAATGACATGGCACGTAGATAAAGAGTGAAATAGCGCTAAGTTAAGCCGAGGGTTGGAGTAGACTGTATCAGTCTTAGTGATGCAACAGCTTGAGGTATAGTGAGGCCATAATGACCATGGATCTGTTTTCTCAGTTACCCAATGAACCTTGGGTTGAAGAGTTAGCTCCTGGAGCATTTGTTTTACATCATTTTGCCCAAGAGCAGGCATCCTCGCTGTTGGCTGAGATTACAACTATTACCACTGTAGCTCCCTTTCGACATTTAATTACCCCAGGTGGCTACCGGATGTCGGTCGCCATGAGTAATTGTGGTTCGTTGGGATGGGTCAGCGATGTTGGCGGTTACCGCTACAGCTCGATTGATCCGTTAACAGAATTGTGCTGGCCCGCCATGCCGCAAAGTTTTATGTCGTTGGCAGTTGCTGCGGCGCAACAAGCCGGTTTTGTGGATTTTCAGCCCGATGCCTGTTTGATAAATCGTTATGAGGTGGGGGCTAAGTTATCCTTGCATCAAGATAAAGATGAGTTGGATTTACGCCAGCCCATTGTCTCCGTTTCGTTGGGCCTGCCAGCGGTATTCCAATTTGGTGGTGCATCCCGTGAGGCTAAATGTCAGAGAGTTTTATTGAGCGAAGGCGATGTGGTGGTGTGGGGCGGGCCGTCTCGTTTGAATTATCATGGTGTATTGCCGATCAAAGCAGGGTTTTCTCCCGCTGCGGGAGCATACCGGATTAACTTAACCTTTCGTCGTGCTGGACGGGCTGAGAAGTTATGAGAAATCAATAATAAAGCCCTGACTCCTGCAAACCAGAACGCAGGGCTATAGTAATACTTTTGAGATTTAGTGTTGTTTCCTGTCTTTTTTATGTAGCAACATATACACCGCCGGAATAACCAGCATGGAAAGTAATGGCGCGCTCACCATCCCACCGATCATCGGGGCGGCGATGCGCTGCATAACTTCCGAACCGGTGCCACCTCCCCACATAATAGGCAGCAAGCCGGCCGTAATGGTCGCAACTGTCATGGCTTTTGGTCGCACTCGCAATACCGCACCTTCGTGAATGGCAGCACTCATTTCATTGGCCGTCATCGGTATACCGGGCCGTTGATGTTTTTTGACTGCCTGATTGAGATACAGCACCATGATCACGCCGAACTCTGCCGCTACCCCCGCCAACGCAATAAAGCCGACTGCGGCAGCCACTGAAAAGTTATAGCCCAGCCCATAGAGCAACCAGACCCCGCCAATCAAGGAAAACGGCAGGGTTGCCATAATCAAAGCGGCATCACGGACAGTGCTGAAAGTCACATACAGCAGCACGAAAATGATAGTCAAGGTAACCGGTAGGACAATTTTCAGTTTCGCTGTTGCCCGCTCCAGATATTCAAATTGCCCAGACCAACTGAGCGAGACGCCCTCCGGTAGTTTGACTTGCTGAGCGACGGCCTGTTGCATATCTGTGACGGCTGATTTTAAATCCCGCCCCCGCAGATCGACGTAAACCCAATCGGATAAGCGCGCATTTTCACTTTTCAGCATCGGCGGGCCTTCTGTTACTTTAATATCCGCCAGTTCAGATAATGCCACTTGCCCGCCACTGGCGGTGACAACCGGTAAGTCGCGTAATTTCTGTAGTGAATCACGAATTTCTCGTGGATAACGCAGATTGATGGGATAGCGCTCGCGGCCTTCAATGGTTTCACCGATGTTTTGCCCGCCAATCACGGTTTCCACCAACGATTGCAGCTCTTTAACCGAAACACCATAGCGGGCGGCTCGTTGGCGATCGATGTCGATATCCACATAGCGGCCACCGGCCAGTCGTTCAGACAGCGCTGAGGTCACGCCTGGCACTTTACGTACCACTTGCTCAATTTGCTGTGCCACCTGCTCAATTTGCTGCACATTTTTGCCGTTCACTTTGATTCCCACCGGGCTTTTGATCCCGGTAGATAGCATGTCCAGTCGATTGCGGATCGGTGGCACCCACAAATTGGCAATACCGGGAACATTGACCCTGGCGTCCAGTTCTTCGATCAACTTATCCATGGTCATGCCCGGCCGCCATTGATTTTTGGGTTTAAACCGAATGGTGGTTTCGATCATAGTGAGTGGCGCGGGATCGGTGGCTGTTTCTGCACGCCCGGCTTTACCAAACACGGTATCCACTTCGGGTACTGTTTTGATTAAACGATCCGTTTGTTGCAGCAAATGGCTGGCTTCTCGCACTGAAATTCCCGGTAAGGTTGAGGGCATATACAGTAAATCGCCTTCATCCAAAGCGGGCATAAACTCGCTGCCCAAGCGGCTTAGTGGGTATAAGGTTGCCAGCAATAACATCCCTGCCACGGCCAGGGTCGTTTTGGGCCGTGCCAGCACCGCGGTCAATACTGGGTGATAAAGGGCGATGAGCCAGCGATTAATCGGATTCGCATTTTCGTCAGGAATCTTCCCGCGAATAAAATACCCCATTAATACCGGCACCAACGTTATCGCTAAACCGGCAGAAACCGCCATGGCATAGGTTTTCGTAAAGGCCAGTGGGGAAAACATCCGCCCCTCCTGCGCCTGTAGGGTAAAGACCGGAATGAATGACAAAGTGATAATCAATAAACTGCAAAACAGAGCCGGGCCGACTTCAATCGCCGCCTGCTCCGAAATGCGCCAATAATCTTGGCTGACTGGTGTTTGACCGGGGTGATCCCGCCGCCATTGTTCTAATACTTTGTGCATGTTTTCGATCATCACGATCGCCGCATCTACCATGGCACCAATGGCTATGGCGATGCCGCCCAGCGACATAATATTGGCATTAACCCCTTGATAGTGCATAACAATAAAGGCACCAAGGATGCCAAGGGGCAGGGTGATGATGGCGACCAGCGCCGAACGGAAGTGGAACAAAAACAGCGAGCAGATAACCGCGACCACTAAAAACTCTTCCAACAACTTAAATGACAAGCTGTCGATGGCCTGAGTAATCAGGTGTGAGCGGTCATAAACCGGCACAATTTCCACTCCGGCGGGCAAGCTGCGCTGAATCTGTTGTAGCTTCTCTTTCACGCCGTTGATGGTTTCCAGCGCATTTTTGCCGTAGCGCATCACAATGATGCCGCCAGCGACTTCCCCTTCACCGTTCAATTCTGCCACGCCGCGCCGCATTTCTGGCCCTATGCGCACGGTGGCGACATCGGACAGTAAAATAGGAATGCCATCACGCGCGGTGATCACGATATTCCTAAAATCATCTGGCGTTTTTAGATAGCCGCTGGCGCGCACCATATATTCGGCGGCCCCCATTTCCAGTACCGAGCCGCCTCCCTCCTGATTGCTGTCGGCAATGGCACTGGCGATTTGCTGATGAGATAGATTCAGCGCACGCATCCTTTCCGGATCAAGAATCACTTGATATTGGCGCACCATGCCGCCAACACTGGCGACTTCCGAAACATTGGGCACCGTCTTCAGCTCAAACTTGAGTGTCCAATCTTGTAATGCGCGCAAATCGGCCAGACTGTGTTTGCCGGTTCTATCGATTAATGCATATTCATAGATCCAGCCGACGCCAGTAGCATCTGGCCCCAGTGCCGCTTTGGCCTCAGCGGGCAGGGTAGATTGCACCTGACTGAGATACTCCAGCACCCGTGAGCGCGCCCAGTAAGGATCGGTACCATCATCAAATAAAACATAGACATAGGCATCACCGAACATGGAAAAGCCGCGCACTGTTTTAGCGCCGGGCACTGACAGCATGGTGGTGGTGAGTGGGTAAGTGACCTGATCCTCCACCACTTGCGGCGCTTTGCCGGGATAACTGACGCGAATGATCACTTGGGTGTCGGAGAGATCCGGTAGCGCATCCAGTGGGGTTTGTTGCAGTGACCAAATTCCCCAAGCGGCCATCATCACCGCGCCCAGTAGCACCAATAACCGGTTGCGTAACGACCAGCGGATAATGGCGGCAATCATAAGTGGCTCCCATGAATATCCATGTTGTTATTGGAGTTATTGGCTTTTACCGGCTGGATCTGGCGGATCTGTGCGACTTGTTCATTCAAAATAAAGGTGAAATTGACCTGACTACCGACATGTATATCCGCTGATAACTTGCCCGCTGGCAGCAAGAAATCCATGGTCATCGCGCCCCATTTCAAGGCGGCTATCGCGCCATGCGAAAGCGTGATTGTTGAGCCATTAATCGCATTGACCTCCCCTTGTACCGAGTAAATATCGACCGGCGCTGGTGTGGTGTTATCAACGGCTGGCACCTGGGGTTCTGGGGTGTCAGCCATTTGCGGCAGGGTACTTTGCAAGCTGGCTTCTGAATCAATCAGGAACTGCCCGGAGGTCACCACCAACTGACCATGACTCAGCCCCGATTTGATTTCTACCCAACCGTCCTGAGTTTGCCCGGCACTGACTTCAACTGGCTTAAAGTGACCATTTCCTTCTGCCAGTAATACAGTGTTGCGGCTGCCCGTCATCAATAAGGCTTCCTGTGGAATGACCAGCACTGGCTCAAGCGTATCCGTTGGTGTCGATTGCACATTTAGGTACATACCCGGTTTGAGCTGTTGTTGTGAGTTTTCCAAGGTGATACGCGCTTTCAGAGTGCGGGTTGCGAGATCCATATTGGGCAATAATACACTGACTTTGCCGTGGAAGGACTCACCCGGCCAACTGGCCGTAGTAGCAGTAACTTCACTGCCGATCCGGACTAAACTGGCTTGCGATTGCGGATAATCCATCACAATCCACACCGGATCGAGGCTGGCTAACTCAAACAGGGATTGCGTTGCTGTGACTTGCGAACCGGCACGGATATCCAGTTTATTGACATAACCATTGGCAGGGGAGCGCAGTGTCACCCGAGTTTGTGGCTGGCCACTTTTTTCGACACTGCGAATCACCTCTTCTGGCATAAATTGCAGCTGTAACCGTTGGCGGGCCGCCGCAGTTAATGCGCGGTCACCCAATGTGCGAATAGCCAGATACTCTTGCTGGGCAGCACTCCAGTCGGGAATCCATAACTGCGCCAAGGGTTGATTTTTTGTCACCGGCTGCTGATTAGCGCGCACATATAATTGCTCGATAATGCCGTTAGCGCGGGCAGCGATGACTTGTACACTGCGCTCATCTGTTGCCACGGTGCCGTAGCCAGTAAGGCGATAGTTGAGTGTACGCATTTCTGCTGGCGCGGTGCGCAGCCCCAAATTTTGCTGTTGACGGGCGCTGATCGTGACGCCACCATCTTCCACGGTTTCACCGGCATAGCGCGGCACAAGTTCCATATCCATAAACGGAGATTTTCCCGGTTTATCAAAGCGTTGACCGGGGGACATCGGATCGTACCAATACAGCACTTTGCGGCTGTTTTCTGCAGTGACTTCGGGGCTTGCAGCAACGGTTGATATGGCATGTGATGCCGGTTTTCCGAGCAGATAACCAGCGATGCCACTGATGACGGCGACGGCCACTAAAGTCAGGCTAAAATACTTTTTCATCGCACGCTCTCCTGCGGGGTCAGATAACGGATAGCAGCCCAGGTACGGGCTAATTCTCTGGCGGCATTGCTGGTGTTGAGCTGGCTATCGAGCAGGGCGCGCCGGGCTTCCAGTACACTGCTCAAATCGCTTTTATTGGCTTGATACTGTGCCATCATCAAATCAACACGTTGTTTTTGCAGCGGTAAAACAGCGTTAATCTGTCGCTGCCATAACTGCTGTGTGGCCTGATATTGCGCTAGCAGCGTGTCGAGCTGCGCCCGATGGTTACGGGTCAGTAGGGTGAGCTGGTCGTTGGCTTCCATGGTTCGCGAGACATCCGCGGCATAGTCTTTATCCTGACGTTGCGAGCGAAATAGCGGCAGATCGACGGTTACCATCACTCCTGCCATATCCTCATATTCTTCTGCGCGTTTGGCGTAATAAACTTCAATACCGATATCCGGAATCGCCGCAATGGCTGATTGCGCCGAACGTGCTTTAGCAACCTCCGCTTCGCGGCTGGCGAGCAAGATTTCCGGATGCTGGTTAATGCTATCGCGCAACACGGTGATAGCAGCGGGTAGGCGGGAGAACTTGGGTAAGGGGCCATCGACGTGCTGAACTTCAATACCGGTTAACTGGGTCAGTCGGGTCTGCGCCAAAGCCACGTCGCGTTGTGCGGTGGTTAGTCTATCTTGCATCGCCGCCAGGGTCAGACGCGCATCCAACACACTGCTGGGTAACGCACCACCACTGGCAACTCCGGCCCGTTGTAGTGCTATCTGTTTTTCGCTCTCCTGCACTAAAACCTTGGCATCACTCGCGGCTTGCTCGGTGAGTGCCAGATCTAGCCAGGCTTGCGCGGTTTCCTTTTGTAATCTGGTGCGGATGGTTTCGTTGCCCGCTGCGGTTTTACGCGCTTCGGCACTGAGGGTATCGGCTTTTCTTTGCCGTTTATCACTGCTGACATAATCCTGCATGATGCCGATCCGCTGCATGGTCATGCCCTCGCGGGTAAAACGGCGGGCATTGCTGCCCCCAACTGGCAGGTTTTCTATACCAAACTTCAATTTGGGATCAGGCAGTTGGGTGGCAGAACTGGCCATGTTTTCCAGCGCATTAACCTGATGCTGATTCGCAGATAACTCGGCAGAGTAGCGCTCTGCCGAGACCAGCGCCTGATCCAGAGTGATATCCGCCGCGTGGCTCAGGGCGGGTAAACTGAATGCCGCAGCCATCAGCAGGCGGGCTATTCCTAAGCGCAATACAGCCGCAGGCCGCACCGGCAGTGGGTGATTCAATAGGTGGTTCATGATGGCTCCCGCCTTACGGTTGCTGTGCTGAAATGGCGGTGAGCTGATAGCCCTGTTCAGTCTGGCGGAAGCTAAATGTGACCTGAGTGCCTACTGGAATTGGGGTTGTAGCAAGGTTATCCGGCAGGTCAAAGGACATAGTCATTGGTGGCCAGTTTAGGGCCGAAATGGCACTGTGGGAGATGGATACGCTATTGGCATTCCAGGCTTTTATTTGCCCGCGAGAGTGATAGTTATTGGTATTGATCGTGGTGGTATCAGCCATCATTGCCCCGTGGTTATGGGACATCGGCATACTTTCTGTCATTGATAGGGGGGCGGCCAACAGCGGGGCAGAGAAAAGTACAACAGCACAAACTAAAGTGGTAACAGTGGTGGATACGGCGTTAAATAAAGTACTCATAGGAATAGCTCCAAAACATAAAATAAGCACAGCACGCAAAGACGCGTGAATAATGTGGTTAAATCTGTCTGGATCTATTCTCTAAATCGGCAGAGCGCGATTTCGGTGGGTGGCCCAACAATGGGCGGCATATGCCAGTCGAGGCGGTGAATGCGCGGGGCTTGCTGTATATCCGCTAGCACTAATTCAGTGTGGGTCGGCAAAGCTGCCAGTACCAGCATCCCGCTGTCAGATTGAACTGAGTCAGGAATACAATGCTTTTCACATAGGGAGTTTTGCGCCTGACCATGAGACATTTCCATCGCCGACAACATGTGTTGCATCGGGTCTGATTGTAAATGCCCTTGATGCTGGCTAAAGACCGGCGAGTCGGCAGGGGCAATATCACACTGATGGCCAGCTATCGCCAGTTGGGTATTCAGAAAAAACCAGCAGGTAATCAGCAGCATGCCGCACAGGCGCTTTTTACAGGCGCGCGTTCGGTGCATAAGCTGTGATATTCCTTTAAATGCTGGCATGTTTACTCTGAATATATGGCGCGATTAAATAATGCTGTTAGCGAGTATAGGATTATCCCACTGTTTTTAGAATGGTTTTGTCCGGTTACGTTAAATGGAATGAAAGGTTAATGAAAAGTTATTAGGCTGAATTTATTAGATTTATTTTTAATATAACCGCCAAAATGGCATGGGTTGGAGCAAATATTTACTTTTCTTTAAGCAATTCTTATTCGTTAGGATAAAACCGCGCCAGCATATATCAACCGGCGCGGCTGAAAGTGAAAGTTTACCAGGAATAACTGACGGTTGCGGTAGCAACACGGCCACTGCCATAGAAACAGGCCGCCATTTGTGCGCAACTGGCTACATATTCTTTGTTAAATACGTTATTAACGTTGACCTGCAAACTGGTGCCTTTCATTGATGGTAAAGCTTGCCCCAGTTCATAACGCATCATCCAGTCATATAACGTAACCGCTGGGACTTTAAAGCTGTTTTTCGCATCACCCCAACTGGTGCCGATGTAGCGCACGCCAACACCGGTGGATAATCCATCAATCACACCCTTATCAAAGCTGTACATACCCCACAGTGAGGCGGAATGGCTAGGTGTGCGAGCGGGCATTTTGCCTAATTCAGCGGCGGTCTTAGTTTCCCGTACTTTCCCTTTGGTGTAGGTATAGGCGGCAATAAGGTTGATATTATCGTTAATCTCACTGTTTAACTGAGTTTCGATCCCCTGAGACTGAACTTCGCCAATTGGTACGTTATAGGCCAGTGCTTGATCGTATTGGCTAATGTTTTTCTGACGTAAATCATACAGTGCGGTGGTCAGCAAAGTGCGGCTGCCCGGCGGCTGGTATTTAATGCCGAGTTCGACCTGACGTGCCGTGACCGGGTCTAATGCACCGGTGCCAGGTGCACCTTTGGCGGTACTTGGCTCAAATGAGGTGCTGTAGCTAACATAGGGTGAGATACCAGAATCAAAGGCATACAACACACCGCCACGGCCGGTAAATGCATGATCGTCTTGTTGATCTTGGGTGACGGTTTTACGGTTCATGGTTTTTAACTGTGACCAGTCGTAGCGCCCGGACAACAGGAAGTTCCACTTATCCAGTTCGATTTGATCTTGTAAATACACCCCCACCTGATCCAGTTTGGTCAAATCACTGCTATTCAGTGACAGGTCACTGTCTTTGATATTCAGACCATAAACCGGTGATACCCAATCCAGATTATATTTTGTCTGTACCGTGCCCATATAGAACCGGCTATCAATACGGGTGCGTTTATAATCCAATCCGGTGAGCACCGTGTGGTTTAGTTGACCGGTCCAGAAATCAGCTTGCAGTTGGTTATCGACTGCAAACTCAGCGGTTGTCTGGCGTTCAATTTGTGGGCGGCGGGTCATGGTGCGGCTATCAGCCAGTAAATCCATAAATACCAAGTACTTATAGTCTTGCTTGTTATAGCTGTAACGCAGGTTCTGACGGAATTTAAAGGTGTCATTGATGTAATGCTCAAGAGCATAACCAACTGAGGTTTGCTCGCGTTCAGATTGATCAAATGACGGGTCACTGACATTAAAATCGTAAGGTATTTTGCCGTAAGCGGTACCAAATACCGTGCCGGTCGCCGGTAAGAAGTTACGTGAACCGGCTTTGGGTTCTTTCTGGTAGCTGGTTAATAAGGTAAAGGTGGTGTCTTCATTCGGAATAAAGGTTATTGCCGGGGCGATAGCAAAACGTTCCTGCTTGTAGGTATTCACCGCATCATCCTGCGTTCTGCCAATCCCATTCAGGCGATAGAGAACTTTCCCTTCATCATCGAAGACACCGCCAAAATCAAAAGCGGCTTCCGCCAGGCTATTATTACCCGCTCCTACCTGCACTTTGTGAATACTTTCAGCCGTTGGGCGCTTGCTGACCATATTGATCAGGCCACCCGGATTGACTTGGCCATACAGCACTGATGCCGGGCCACGAACCACTTCCACCCGCTCCAATAACCACGGATCAATCTGACCACCACGCCGTGCGCCACCCAATGAGTTGTAGCTCAAGCCATCGAGAAAACGCGGTGCATAGCCGAAACCACGAATGATCACTTCGTCATTCATGTTAGAGCCACCGCGATATTCCGGCACCACACCAGCGGTATAACGCAATGCTTGAGCAACAGAAGTTGCGCCTTGATCCTGCATTTGCTGGCTGGTAATGACGGAAATAGATTGCGGAGTGCGAATCAGCGGAGTATCAGTTTTGGTGCCGGTTGAACTATTTTTAGCGACAAAACCCGCATCTTGTTGCCCGCTACCCGCTTTGGCAACTATCACTAATTTATCTTCTTTTGTTGCCGCCGTTTCTTGCGCGCGAGTTGCCGCCAAAGTGTGTAGAGAGGGGATGAATATCAGTGCGGAGGTCAATAATAAGGTTTTTGAGGTGTAGTTTGCCCGGAATGGCAATTTCCTCGGCATTTTTTTGCCAGAAATATCAAACATGATTTATCCCTACCTGGAAATACAATAATAAAAGTGCTGGATCCACCCAGATTTATTTATTATCCGGTATGGATATAAAAAAGATTTCTGCCCATTCAATCAGTTGCGGCTGTATCCTTATACATATTCGGGAATAAGGTGACGCTCAAGAAAGAATGCGCACCATGTTATTGCAAATAATAATACTTCTCAATATTATTTGTATTAATATAAAAATAACAAATGTATTAGATTTATGACAACGTCAAACTAAGGGGAAGCGTGCCGTTGGGGTCGTAGTGGCGTAAGCCACCGAAGTACCCCGAGGTGCGGTAAACCCTTTACTCACTGAGTTATCAATAGCTTTGTCATTAACCTCAAATGTATTTAACCTGACCCCTTGTGGGCATACATTGGCGTGATGAGTGGTGAATAGACTTGGGCAATGAAATCAAGAGGATTGAGTGTGAGCACGACAAATGAACATCCTGATAGCCAGCGCTTGTTAGCAGACCCTTTAGCCGGTAGTGAATCGTGGTGGCAGCAGATTGCACAGTGGGGAACGCCGCTGGTGGAGCCGATATCTGAGGATAAAGTCAGACTGACGTTTCTTTGGCGGGAGCCGGTAGCTGGGGCAGATGAACCTACTTATAGTCGTGTCTACATTGATGTTAACGGCGTGACAGACCATCACAGTACTCATCCTGAAACCCTACAACGCCTGGGCCAAACCCATGTTTGGTATTGGCAGGCTGAAGTGGAATCTGATTTCCGTGGCAGCTACAGTTTTATGCCGGTTACTGCGGAACATTGCCTGAATTTACCTGAGGGAACGCCACAAGAACGCCGGCAGGCACAGCGTAATTGGTGGATCTCCTTGATGGATTTGGCACAAAACGATCCGTTCAATCACACCGCCCCCCATTCCAGTTATCGCGGAAGGCCACTTTCTGCGGTGCATTTAGCTGATGCCATACCTCAGACCGCCTGGCAGCCGATTGATGCAGGCCAGCAACTCCCAACGGATACGCAACGGCTGCAATTGATTACCTGGCATAGCGAATTGCTAGGTAACAGCCGCAATGTGTGGATTTACCACACACACGGCACGGCAGATAATGCCGAGCGGCCATTAGCTATCTTGCTTGATGGGCAGTATTGGGCAACCAGGCAACCGATATTCGGTGTGCTGGATAATGAAACTGACGCCGGACGTTTGCCCGCCAGTGTGTATGTGTTGATCGACATTATTGACCAGCCCCATCGCTCAGTAGAGTTGCCTTGCAATCAAGATTTTTGGCAAGCGCTACAAACAGAATTATTGCCGCAAGTTGCTGCGCTACAACCCTTTACTGACCAGGCCTCGCGTACCGTGGTGGCAGGGCAAAGTTTTGGTGGGTTGGCCTCGCTATATGCCGGATTACATTGGCCGCAGCGTTTTGGTGGTGTGCTGAGTCAGTCCGGTTCCTTCTGGTGGCCGGATGTTGATAATTTCAAAGCTCTGACCGCCGGAACTGCCGAGCGTCAAGGCTGGCTGACAGAACAGGTTTACCAAGGTTTGGGTAATGATCATCCATTGGATATTTTTATGGAGGCGGGTCGCCGTGAAGATGTGATTTATCAGGTTAATGAGGCCATGAGCGAGGCGCTGCGTCAGGCGGGGCATCGATTACATTATCGGATTTATGCTGGTGGGCATGATTCGCTGTGCTGGCGCGGTGGGTTGATTGATGGATTACACTGCTTGCTCGCTCATTATAACCGTCATACTTCAAACTGCATGTGCGTTGGCTGTACTCAATCACCCGAATCACTTACTTGAGTAAGCTCATCGGGGTTCACTTGCTTGCCGCTTTCCTGCAATTCGAGTTATTTAGGGTATAAAACTGAATCCTAAATCACACCTTAAACCGCCCCTTTGGGATAACCAGAGGGGTGTGCGACACCGGATCATCAATGATCAAACAGGGCATACCAAAGACATGCTCCACCAGATCTGCGGTGATCACTTCGCGCGGCTTTCCCTGGATGACAATCTTTCCATCGCGCATGGCGATAATATGGGTGGCATAGCGGCAGGCATGATTCAGATCATGCAGCACAGCAACCAGGGTATGGTTATGCTGTTGATTAAGATTGCTAAACAATTCAAGCAAATCAATCTGATGGGCGATATCCAGATAGGTGGTCGGCTCATCCAATAACAGTAATGGCGTTTGCTGAGCCAGCACCATAGCTATCCAAACCCGCTGGCGTTGCCCGCCTGATAAAGCATCCACTGACCTGTCTGCCAGTTCACTGACACCAGTGGCCTGCATGGCATCGCTGACCGCCTGCTTATCAGCCTGTGTCCATTGCTGCAATAATTTCTGGTGGGGGTAACGACCACGCGCCACCAGATCCAGCACGCTGATCCCGTCCGGTGCTTGCGAGCTTTGTGGTAATAAGCCCAAATGGCGCGCAACATGCCGGGTATCAAGGCTGGCAATATTCTTACCATCCAAAATCACCTGACCCGCCTGCGGTTTCAGTAATCGACTCAAGGCGCGCAGCAGCGTCGATTTACCACAGGCGTTGGGGCCGACGATAACCGTAAACTCACCATCAGGAATGGCGACACTCAGGTTTTCGCTGATTATCTTGCCGTCATAACCCAAAGTCAGCGCCTCGGCCCACAAGCGAGGGGTAGGTGAAGTGGTGGAACTAGCATTACTCATGATCGTCGAGACTCGCGGATTAAAAGCCAAATAAGATACAGACCACCGATGCTGATAGTCACAACACCGACTGGCAATTGATTAGGTGAAAACAGGTGTTGGGCGCACAAATCAGCGGCAATCAATAACAGTGCTCCCATTAACGCAGAAGCGGTCAATGTCACTGATGATGTGCCAGACAGGCGTTTTGCGATTTGTGGTGCGGCTAGCGCAATAAAGGAAATCGGCCCTGCCGCCGCAGTGACCGCAGCCATCAAAATGACGCCAATAGCCATCAGGCCCAAACGAGTTTTTTCGACTGGAACACCTAGAGCGCCCGCAGCATCATCGCCCATTTCCAGCAGCGGCATACGGCGGCTCAGTAACATCGCCACCACGGCGGCGATGGCAATAAACATCACTGATGGCAGGCCCTTTGCCCACGTCAAACCATTGAGAGAACCGGCTCCCCATGCGGCGGCAGTGATGGCCGCTTCTAATGAAGCGGTGATAGTCAACCAGGTATTAAATGCGGTTAACATTGCGCCCATGGCAATACCGACAATAATTAGCCGAAAGCCCTGAATTCCCTGGCGGTAGGCCAACAGATACACCGCGATAGCTGAGAGCAATCCGCCCCCCAGCGCACTACTGGCAATCTCAAAATAGTTGCCATTAAACAGAGTAATCGCCACCAACGCGCCAGTATAAGCGCCAGCATTAAAGCCGATGATATCGGGGCTACCCAATGGGTTACGTACCAGAGACTGAAATATGGCACCACTGATCCCCAGTGCGGCGCCGAAAATCAGTGCCATGACAGCACGGGGCAATCGCCATTGGTTGACGATAATATTCGCCGCCCCACTGGCATGGCCGAATAAGGCTTCAAATACTTGCCCCGGAGTAAGCGGTAATGTACCGACCATTAAAGCCAGCATGGCCGCCAGCAAGCAGGCCAATAGCAGCAACCCGCCGACCATCAAGCTACGGGGCTGGATGCGTAGATTGATGGGGCCATCAGGGCGGCCAAATAGCCATGGCGGAGTGGCGGGCTTCATAGTGCGGTCATCCTTTTATTACGGCGAACCAGCCAGATCAATAAAGGAGCGCCAATGAACGCCGTCACGATGGAGACTCGTAATTCACCGGGAACCAGAAAGCGCCCCACAATATCTGAAACTAATAGCAAAATGGGGGTCATTACCAAGGTGAAAGGAAGGATCCAGCATTGATTCGGCCCGACAATCCAGCGAGCCATATGTGGCACCATCAGGCCGACAAAGGCGATCGGGCCAACAGCGGCGGTAGCCGCACCACATAGCAAGGTCACTGTCACTACGGCCCAAAACTGGGTTTGGGCAATGCGTGCGCCAATTGCGGCGGCTAAATCTTCCCCCATATGCATGGCATTGAGAGGGCGTGCCAATAGTAAGGCAATCACACTGCCGAGAAGAATAGCGGGCGCGACTGCCGCCACTACCGACATATCACGGATATCCAGCGAGCCTGCTTGCCAGAAGCGAACCCGGTCGTAGACCTGTGGATGTGTCAATGAGATGCCGGTCGAGATCCCGAGTAATACTGCCCCGATAGCCACGCCAGAGAGTGTTAGACGCAAAGGGTTCACCCGCCCGCCGCCCTGAGTTCCTACCCAATACACCACCAGTGTGGTGATCATCGCGCCGATAAAGGCCGAAAGCATATAGCCGTGAATAGCATGAACGCCAAAAATAGTAATACCTATCACTACGGCAAAACTGGCCCCAGCATTGACCCCCAAAATTCCCGGATCAGCTAGTGGGTTACGAGTCAGTGCTTGAATGACGGCACCCGATAACCCCAAGGCGGCACCGGCGAG
The DNA here is from genome assembly GCF_901472495.1 of Yersinia enterocolitica subsp. enterocolitica. Taxonomy (NCBI): domain Bacteria; kingdom Pseudomonadati; phylum Pseudomonadota; class Gammaproteobacteria; order Enterobacterales; family Yersiniaceae; genus Yersinia; species Yersinia enterocolitica. The sequence continues at coordinate 2,617,386 of NZ_LR590469.1, read as the reverse complement.
CACACCAATCAAGGTGCGGGGTAGGCGGGACTCCAGAATTAAAATGCTGTCAGCATTGCTGTGTTCGCCCAGTAAACTTTGCCAGACCACTGAAAATGGGATGGCTTTGGCGCCGAGCATCAAGCTGGCGGCCATCACTAGCATCAATATAACAATGCTGGTTAGTAGCCAAAGCCCACGGCGAGGTGGAGTGCATTTACCGAGATCAGGGGCAGGTTTGAGCCGCTTTGCTGAAAATTGGTTTGGGGGATCAGTCGCTGGCATTGTCACTCTTTTTAACAAATGCTGATTGTTTATAAATAGTTATAGTTTTGATTATCATTATTATTTTCTAATATATGTTAACACGACTTATTATGAGAATGCATGGGTAAAACCCCATGCTAAGTAAGATTAATATCAGACTGCTGACAAACCTCAAAAACCCGATCTTGCAAGGTGAAGGCAGGTTGAAGAGTAAAGCGTCCGTGCCACGGATGGCGGGGCTGGAGCCTACAAGGACGCTTGTTTTAACAAAAGAAGTACGGCGGCTTTACGATCTACCTGTTTTCACCGTGACTGGCACTTTGTCATTAACCTCATTAATATTCTCTTTATCGTCCCGCTTTAAAGTGATTAAGACTTAGCCTTAAACATTTCCTCAAGCCGCGCTAACAATTTACTCGCACTGTAGTAATCCAACCGGAAGGTATCATAGCCTGCGGCATACACCCGATTGTGTTCAATTGCGGGGGTATGAGCTAAAAACTTATTACTTTTCAATGCATCAATTGCCGGTTGATCGCCGGAGAACAGTAAAATAGTCTCGCCATTCAGGCCCTCGGCCAGCTTCTCTCCACCCAGTTGAATAATATCTTTGCGGTGACCCATACTGGTATTGCCTTTCACTGCATCAGGAACCTGAGCCAGAGTGAAGCCCAATTCCTGTAACAATTTTCCCTGCGCTGAATTTTCAGTCCACAAATTGGCGGTACTGTCTGCCGCTTGATAGACAAAGGCTGAGGTTGGTTGTGGTGGCAGCGTAATGTTCTGCTTTACCTCATTGAGTCGATGAGTGAATGTTGCAATGACTTGCTGCGCATCGGCCTCATGCCCTGTCGCCTGGCCAAGCAAAACCGCCAGCTCTTGCCAACTCTTATCATCATAATTAATCACCAATGTTGGGGCGATAACCGACAACTGCTCATACAACTTCAACGCCGAATCTCCGCCAGTGGCAGAAATAATAATTAAATCTGGATTCATTCCCGCGACAGCTTCCGCATTCGGCTCTGTCTGGTATATCGGCACCAGTTTTTTAGCTTGGGCAACCTCTGACCATTGGGTAAAGAAACCTTGGTTATCAGCCACTGTGGTATCAGGCACGGTCGCACCACTGGCAATGACTGGAGCATTGATAGCCAGCAAGGTTCCGGTGATAGTGATGCTGGTGGAGACAATCCGCTTTGGCTGCTGGGTCAGTGTCACCGGGCCTTTCGCCGTTTCTACGGTGCGAGTCCATGTTGTTGCGTTTTGGCTACTTGATGAGGGGGCTTGCTCACTGGTGGTGTCGTCGGCGGGTTTACAGCCGGACAAGCAGAAAATAAGGCTTAAAAGGCCCAGTCCCGGCAATATCGAACGCCATGATTTATGCTGAGTGTATTTGATATAAAAGGACATAATGGCATTTTCTCTTTCTATTTTAACTCCCCTCATCTGGGGGATATACAAACAAGCGTTACCAATAATATTTTTTGAATTTATTGGGAATGTGAATTCTTAGTCATAATTTACCATTCTCGGAAGAGAATGATAGTCATTATTATTCATACCATCGCGGGTATTGAAGTGGCAGCCTTGGTGCAATACCACCCTCTTCAAGCAGGGCAGCTAATTTGCTGCTTTCGACCCGACCTCCTACTTCCTCTGTGTTACTTTTCGTGAATCTGCACAAATTAAAATTTTATTAAAATCAAAGCATTGTGATTTCCCATATCATCATGTGTTAATTATTGTGATTTCAATCGCATTCACTGGCTAACTTATCCCTTAGATTTAACTTTAATAAACATTAAATAACTAAAATTAACATTTTATGTGCAACGCCAGCAGTTGTAGTTGACAGGACTATGGCTGATCTCTGTTCCCTGCGAATAATTAAAATATGAGGCTCTACTATGTCTGAATCATCAACCGAACCTTTAGTGATACCGAAGGTGTTGCCAGCGGAGAATCATGCCTACCGCAAAGCGGCATGGCATATTTTACCGTTACTGATGTTGTGCTATGTCGTGGCTTATCTGGATCGGGTGAATGTTGGCTTTGCCAAGTTGCAAATGGCCGATGACTTACAATTCTTTGATGCGGTGTACGGTTTTGGTGCCGGTATCTTCTTTATTGCTTACTTCTTTTTAGAAATTCCCAGCAACCTGATGTTGCATCGTGTTGGAGCGCGGTTGTGGATTGCGCGCATCATGATCACCTGGGGCATTATCTCGGCGGGAATGGCTTTTGTTACCACGCCGATGTCATTTTATGTGATGCGTTGTTTATTGGGGATAGCTGAGGCTGGCTTCTATCCGGGGGTGATCCTTTATATTTCATATTGGTTCCCGACTAACCGTCGTGGCCGCATGTATGCCTTATTCGCCACCGCAGTTCCATTATCTGGGGTGATAGGTGCGCCGCTATCTGGCTGGATAATGGATGCCTTTAATGGTTTCCACGGCTTTGCTGGTTGGCAATGGATGTTTATTCTGGAAGGTATTCCCTCGGTACTCATTGGTATTTTGGTGATTTTTAAACTGACGGACAGGATCGGGCATGCCAAATGGTTAACCGATGAAGAGAAAAAAATCCTCCAGACCAATATCGATAATGACACTCAGCATCATGTCCACAGCAGCCTAAAAGAGATTTTCCTACAACCCCGAGTCTGGTTGCTTACCCTTATTTATTTCTGCCTGATTGCTGGTTTTTACACCATTGGTTTCTGGCTGCCGACACTCATTAAAGACAGCGGCGTTACAGATATTTTGTCTATCGGTTTACTGAGTGCGATTCCTTATGCGGCAGCAGCAGTGACGATGGTCGTGGTCTCACGTAGTGCCGACCGCTTGCGGGAACGGCGCTGGCACCTGGCTTTAACCGCGACATTGGGCGGGATTGGGATGATTATCTCCGCCAGCTTCAGTGACAACATCATCATCGCTATGGTGGGATTAACCATTGGGGCGATGGGGGCATTGAGCACTTTGCCACTGTTTTGGAGCTTACCGACGGCATTCCTTGGGGGCACTGCCGCTGCCGCAGGTATTGCGTTGATTAACTCTTGGGGCAATCTGGCGGGTTTCGCCGCACCTTATATGATGGGCTACCTAAAAGATCTGACTCAAAGTACCACCATCGGCATGTTGATTATTTCCACCATGCTATTCATTGGGGCGGGGTTAGTCTTTTTAGTTCCAGCCAAAACAGTTAATCGCTAACCGCGCAGATAAAAAAGGATATGACGATGAACATAATGGTAACAGGTGCTGCCGGCTTTCTGGGGCGTCGATTAATTGAACGTTTATTAACACTGGATTATCTGACGGATAGCCAGGGTAATCAGCGCAGTATTAACAAAATTATGGCTTGTGATGTGGTGCCGCTGAGTGCGATTACCGATGAGCGAGTGCAGGTTTTCTGTGGTGATATTGCTGATTCGCAATGGTTGGCGAGTATTTTTGACCGGCAGGTTGACACTGTTTTCCACCTGGCGGCGGTCGTTTCCAGTCAGGCGGAAGAAGAATTTGATCTGGGAATGCGCATCAATTTTGATGCCACCCGCGGCTTACTGCAACGGGCGCGCCAGCTAGGGCACTGTCCTAAAGTCATTATTACCAGTTCAGTGGCTGTATTTGGTGGTGAGTTACCGGCAGTAGTGCCCGATGAGCAGGTCTGGGCGCCGCAAAGTTCCTATGGAACACAAAAAGCCTTGAATGACTTATTGCTGGCAGATTATACCCGCCGAGGGTTTATTGATGGTCGTAGCTTGAGAATGCCCACTATCGTGGTGCGGCCCGGTAAACCAAACCGCGCCGCTTCCAGCTTTGCTAGCGGTATTATTCGTGAGCCATTACAGGGCGTTGAGGTGATTTGCCCGGTGAGTCCACAAACATCTTTGTGGTTGTTATCGCCGAAAATGGCGATTAATAACCTGATCCACGGTCATCAATTGGATGCCAGTCAGCTCAAGTCAGGGCGAGTGATTAATCTGCCAGGATTATCTGTTAGCGTGCAACAGATGATCGATGCATTACGGCGTATTGCAGGTACTGAAGTGGTTGATCTAATTAAAGTTCAGCAAGATCCACTCATTGAGAAGATTGTGAACTCCTGGCCTGGAAATTTCGAGGCTCATTATGCCAAAGCATTAGGTTTCAGCAGCGATAAGGACTTCGACAGTATCATCAATGACTTTATTCTCGGTGATCTACCCCATCGCAGAGGTTGAGTTGCACTGATCCTGGGCTTAACGCTGCCAAGTGCATTGCCCTGCACTTGGCAGTGGATTAATGAATAAAATAGTTATTTCTCCTGCCTTAATTGATTATCCAAAAAACGTCTAAAGAATCCATTCTGATAAATAGATAAATTCTGCTTTATATTTCACCTGATAGTTTGACGTGAATTTTTGTTAGAATTTTATTTATCACGTCTAATCTTATTTAATAAGATATTTAATTCTGTCAGAGTAAAAGAGGGTAATGACCTTCTGTAATTAAATTAATTGATATTTTTATAATTTCTAACTTAATTAGATAAAGGTGCTGTATTTATATTCAAAATAAATACATATTTTTTGAAAAAACACTGAAATTTACTAATGAATTATCGATTGAAAATGAGCGATGCTTGTTTACATTTTAATAGATGAAATCAATTGGTTAGCTGTTATTGATCGGCGCTCTTGATCTTTTGTATTGGTTTTATGCTATTTTATTGCTTAATCCTGATAATCAGCTTTTTCCCTGCGTAAATTATCAGCGATAAACACCTTGAAATCTCAAGGAAATAAACTAAAAAAATAAAACACAGGGGTATTCCCGTGAATTTTCTAAAACATATCACCATCAGGATGGCGTTATTCTCTATTCTTGTTATATTTTTGTTGCTCTGGGGAGGCGTTTCAACATTTACATTATTTTCACTTAACAAATTAACGCATTCCCTCCATCTGAGCTCGGAACAACAGAAAAGCGTTAATATTATTAATCGGGGTAATGACCAATATTTCCGTGTGGTTACTCGTTTAACGCGTGCGGCAGCTTATCGTCAAAATGGGGCCATTGCCGATGCTGATCGAGAATTAGCTTCAGCCAGTGTCGCTCTTAAAAACACACAAGAAGCATTGCAGAAATTTAAGCTGCAATCTCATGAAGAAATGGATACAGCTCTGACAGAGAAAACCATCCAAAGCTGGTCAACACTGTTGGATAAAGGGATTGAACCGATGTTTAAAGCGGTGTCTGCAAATCGCTTTGAAGACTATAACAGCATGTTTAACAATGAGTATCCACAATTGAGCCGGGAGTTTGGCGCCACAATCGAGAAATACAATTCGGCGGTGGATAAATCAACAGAAGCAGCCAGTTTGCGAGTGGAGTCTTTGGTCACGTGGTGTGAGCGGGCGTTACTGGCGGCACTTATTGCTGGCATCGTTATTTTGATATTAACCGACCGTTATATTGTCAGCTATTTGGTGCGTCCACTGGATTCAATCAAGGTGCATTTTAGACGATTAGCACAAGGGCAATTAGGCAGACCAATGGCTGAATTTGGTCGTAACTGTGTTGGACAATTAATCCCTTATTTGCAAGAAATGCAAAATAGCCTGGTAAATACAGTATCGACTATTCGTAGTAGCACCGATGCGATTTACACCGGTGCGGGCGAAATAGCCGCTGGAAATGCCGACCTTTCTTCGCGTACCGAGCAACAAGCTGCGGCATTAGAAGAAACCGCTGCCAGCATGGAACAGTTAAATGCGACGGTGAAACAGAATGCCGAGAATGCCCATCAGGCCAGTAAATTAGCCGAGAATGCTTCGACAACAGCCCAAAATGGGGGCCGCATTGTTAATGATGTTGTTGCGACCATGAGTAGTATTACCGAAAGCTCACGCCGCATCGCCGATATTATCGGCGTGATAAACAGCATCGCATTCCAAACCAATATTCTGGCATTAAACGCAGCGGTTGAAGCAGCGCGTGCCGGTGAACAAGGGCGCGGTTTTGCGGTGGTCGCCAGTGAAGTCCGCAATTTAGCACAACGCAGTGCGCAGGCGGCCAAGGAAATTGAAGGGCTAATTAGTGAGTCGGTATCACGGGTTAATATGGGGTCACAGCAAGTTTCGAGAGCGGGAGAAACCATGAACAGCATTGTTCAGGCGGTGACGAATGTGACCGATATTATGGGCGAAATTGCTTCTGCTTCTGATGAGCAAAGTCGAGGAATTAGCCAAATTGGTCAGGCGGTTGCAGAAATGGATGGTGTCACACAGCAAAATGCCTCATTGGTACAAGAATCTGCTGCCGCGGCTGCTTCATTAGAAGAACAGGCTCGTCAACTGACTGAGGCGGTGTCTGCTTTTAATCTATCGGATAATACTCAGGCTGCTTAATAATATTAATTTAAATAACTGTCACCCTGCTAGCAAGATGCTGGCGGGGTGTTTTCTTTAGCTATAGCCATAAGAAATTAATCCTCCTCATTCCTCAGGTATCTTAGCGAACAATTACACGCACTCGTTTTAATGTAAATTAAATATTTAATTTTAACACCATAAAACGAATGGTTTATTATTTTTTATGAAATCAACACCTCATTATAATATATTTATTTATCTGATTTTTTTATTTTTATTTTTATTTAATTAATCTATTTCAATCTGTTGGTGTATAGTTAGTTAATTTCAATTAACTTTTCTGATTTATATGGCGACACATGGATGTTTCTTCATATTTATTTAGTACATATAGAATATTTTTATGAGCAATAACGGGGGGGATATTACACATTTGGGATTACCTGTAACGTCGATATACACATCTGTAGCCAAAAAATCATTAGAAGATAATTTGGTATACTCAGTATCAGGTGTTCCGTTTACTCATGGAAACAGTAATGTTAAATTACGTGACCGCCTGGCACTGTAGCAATATATTGTTGATGTACTTAAACGGTTCAGGGAAATAAATCTAAAGTAGCGAAGTTTATGAGTATTACACCGCGAGCATTACGTTATCGGTTGGCCAATATGCGTGAAGATGGTATTGATATCGAGTGTTTATCATAATATTAATAAGGGAAATAATGTCTAAATTTTATCATGATAGACTGTAAATATATCAGAGAGAAATTTAAAATCGAAATATTAAAGTTCGATTTTTAAAAAAACACTATAATTATTTAAGAATTAAAAATGTATTTAAGATGGTATTATCTCTTGTCGGTCTCACCCAATGAGATTGTTTACTCATGTTTGTATAGAGATAATTATTTATTATTTTATATAAATCCAGAGGAAATTATGATTATTAATTTAAACCACAACAGATCTTTTTCTCCCTCACTGAAAGATAGGAATAACAATTCCAGTCAGGATGTACTGGACGGGCCTGCATCTCAAAACTTATCCAATGAAAAATTTTGCTTAGCGAAAAATTTTGTGGCCGTAAATAATTCGAAGGTTAAGCTTCATGATTCTACTAATATAAAAAAACTGTATGTTTTTGGCGATAGTCTTTCAGACGCTGAAGGTAGAATGCGTAAAAAAACACTTGGTATGTTACCCTCTGCATCACAATACTATAAAGGAAGGTTTACCAATGGATTTACTTGGGTTGATTTCCTGACCTCACCAAAAAATATGAATGTTGAAACCATTAATAAAGCTGAGGGGGGCGCGGTTTCTGCCAACTACAGTAAATTAAATCCTGTTTACCGGTTTATGTCTAATATGTCTAAGCAAATTAAAGGGGTACATTTTAATGATTCTGATTTGGCTATTGTATCCCTTGGTTCAAATGATTATATGACGTTCCATAAACGAGATGTTGATAAAGTTGTCCATAGTCAAGAAAAAAATATCAAAAAAATGATTAAAAATGGAGTGAAAAATATATTGGTTATGGGAATTCCTGATCCCTCAATAACACCAGGTATGAAGATGAATGATCAGCAATGTCGGGATGAAATATCTAACATTTCTAAAAAACATAATTTTAAATTAGAATATATTATTGATAGGATTAAAATAGAAAATAAAGGTGTTAATGTTCATTTTTTTGATATTAATAAACATTTAAAAGATATTCTATCTGAAGCAAAAAAACTGGGATATGAAAATGAACACGCCTATCATTCTGGATATGTTGAGTTTGGAAAAAAAGAAAATTTGAATATTAATCATAACTTTTCTTTTAATGACAATTCACATCCATCCCAAGAATTGCATGCCATATTCGCTATGATTATAACGCAGTTTATCACCGAAAAATTCAGTAAACCAACACTGTGATATTTTTATGCAATCGCCTGTTTTTTATATTCCCATTTCTATAAACTAAACAGGCATTATGTGCAATCAAACCCATTAATTCCTTATTACATTTGCCCAATTTAGGTGCTGAGGAATCCCCAGTAATGGGAGGGTGAAAAAAAGACAGGCATAGAGGTGTTCTACTGATTGTGCAACCAATTCAAGGAGATCACCTCTTTGCCTGCTCGCCAAGTATATCAAAACTTCTTCCATGATGCTTTAACACCGTTTCACAAATACCGACAAAATACTTTGTTGGATGCCACCATTTCACTAATTAATGGCGCATCACTGACGTTGACCAGTATCGGCCGTTATTTACCCGGCTCGGCTTAGGTCAACAATAAAATAAAACGAGTTGATCGCTTGCTGGGAAATGAGTCGCCACACCAAGATATCCACCTGATTTTTAATAGAATTATATCGATGACTGACGAGTCAGTTATCTCTGTGTGTTATAGCCGTTGACTGGAGTGGCTATCCTTCTCAGGAACATCATGTACTTCGTGCCAGCCTTATTTGTGACGGACGTTCAATCCCCTTATTAAGCTGGATAGTTTCTTCAGAAAAACAGCAGAACCCGCTGATACAGAAAGCGTTCCTTGATGCTCTTTCCGGTGCGGTTAACCCGCCGGCCAGGTCATCATTGTTACTGATGCTGGGTTCAGGAATGCATGGTTCAGACATATAAAATCACTCGGATGGAATTTTATCGGGCGTATCAGGGGAAATACCCAGATACGGCTGGACTGCAAGGGTGAATACTGGTACTGAGCCTGCTGGCGACACTGAGCACAATAGTGCTGTGGCTTGTGGGCTACGAGTCCGAAAACAAAGGGTTACATCTGAGATACCAGGCCAACAGCATTAAATCACGGTGGGTAATCTCGTATCTGACGTTAGTGGAGAATGTCATGCGACATTCCCCGCTAATTTTAAAGCGAACGGTGTTGAGCACCGTTCTTAATCACCTCGCCAAAACCTACCGAAATATGGTGTTGATTTATTAGCGCTGATTTAGTGGGGATCGCTCAGAATTGCGGTGGGTAAAATCACTCCGCGGTCGAGCGTTCTGATGCTAATGATAAATTATCATTACTCACCGTTGGCTGGAATGAACTCATATAATCGTACGGATTTTGTTCGATGGTATGATGTTTTGAGCCATCATTTTGTTGCAGTATCAAATAATTCAAACCGAAAATTACCATGATGGCCAATAACAAACAGGCAGAAAGACGTTTGTTGCTGAAAATACCTTGCGTAGGCATTATTGCGTTAGGTATCGATACTCGTGAGTGATGACCCGTTTCTACAGTCATTGCAGCTTGTTCGTTTTCTGAACTATCCGCCGTTTGCCCTGATATGATGGAAACAGTCTGCTCGTTAACCACGGGGGCACGGGACTTAACCAGCTTGGTTTCAGTGCTTTCAGCAATGGCAATAATGTTGCAAAAGCAGGGATCTATCCGATAACCCATTTTCGGAATAGTTTGAATAATCCGCCGCTGCTTATTTTTATCACCCAGCGCGACACGCAAAGTATGAATGGCATTAGGCAGGCTATTGTTACCAATAACCCGGTGTTGCCATACCCGTTGGGTTAATTGTTCGCGAGATAAAACTTCATCGGTATGTTCCAGTAAAGCTGAAACAAGTTTGAGCTGATATTTACCCAACCGTTTTTGTTCTTGCGTGATTTGGTGAGTGATAAAACCTGAAGTCATATCAATTGACCAATGATTAACGATATACGTGTAGTTTTTCATATTATTTTTCGACAATCCCAGGCAAGTAGTCGTATCAATACTTCTCATTATTAAGCGCGGAACGCATTTATCTTTGGTGAAGGGTAAAGAGTAAGCACGATCGCTGGCAGTGTCTTTAATAAACTGGAGAAGTCGGCGAGAGTGACTTGCAGTATTGATGATTGGGAAGTTTTTTAGCTGATCTTTCCTCGTCAATTCCTTTGTTAGGAAGAAAAATTTCCTGTGAAATTATTAATCTTAATTTAAATCAATTGGTTGGGTGTTGACATGTATGTTGCTCTATTTGGAGATGATAAAGTTATGATCCTAATTGCGGCATAAAGAGTATAAATGGATAGCAAGAAAGAAAAATTTTCTTTGAGAATGTGGTTATTCCTATGCTTAATTATCTTAACCAGCTAAATTCTATTTAGCTATAATACGTTTTGGGCGAAATTAAACCGTGAGTTAGTGGCTGCCAGCAAATCTTTTGTCCGTGGTGACAAAGCTATTCAGTTTGTAGAATTGAAGAACATGCTCATTACTCTGGATGATAATAAATCTGAACGCTATTTGCAGCTGGAGTGAGGTATTGCCACTGGCGATGATGATGAAATAAAACTATTAGATACCCTATTGATTTGGTGGTGCAGGGAGGCAGCTAATCCTCCCTGTAACTTAAAACATAGTGAGCATTTAGCGTGGTGTGATAGTGACTGTATTGCCATGAGTCGCAATAGTGACTCGCTGGCCCGGTTGGAACTGCGTTACCCCTTGAGCCTGAACCACCAGGAAGGTGGTGCCATTATCACGGCGCACTTCCAATTCGACCCCACTATTGCGGTTCATCATGCTCTGGACTTGCTGACCCACAACCCCACCAGCAACAGCACCTGCTGCGGTACCAAGACGACGGCCTGTTCCACCACCAATAGTGTTACCCAGGAACCCGCCGACCACCGCGCCGCCAACGGCACCGGCAATATTATTGCCATCTCCGCCTTGGATCGTGACCGGGCGTACCGAAACCAGCGTCCCGTAACTGACCGCCTGGGCCTGACCGGCCTGAGAACTGCTGAATGTGTCGCCTGAAAGAGTATTATTATTGGCGCAACCACTGAGTGTGGCAACGGCGATAGCAACAGCAATGAGTGGCTTAATCATAGAGACCCTTCCTGGTTGAAGTTGTTGCCAGATAACATTTATCACATAACCGGTTGAATAGTGACCGGTAAATTAATCATAGCACGACTTGCTTTGCCATAAATTGATTCATGCACAAAATACATAATTAACTCATTATATTTCAGCTGTTATCCCATGATGATCCGTTTTGTAACATTAAGATATGCTGCTAAAAAGGGTAAAAACACTGATGACAAATCTTCAAACTGAATGAAATTGATAAAAATCTGATAGCCGCCAGATTTAACAATTCATATTAGTGCCGCTGTTAAATTAATTATAAATTGCCGGGTCAGATTTATATTTACGAATTTTTCTCATTTCATTTTTTATGAAAGTGAAATTTTTGTTTCTAGTTAAGTAACTAAAAAAACTAATAATTAATTAAATTCATTATAGCGAATCACACTTTTGGGCCTAATGATATTCAATTGTATTAACCCACTTCATATTGCTACCTGACAGATTTTTAAATTTCTGGCAAATGAAATAGTTGCTGAAACGGTTTTAGTTCACAGATATTTCCCCTGTCCCTATTCAATCAATTTCCATTGATAAAGATCAACTTAATTAAAGTTGCAGAGTTACAAACTATTAACAGAAAGCCGCGTTTTTTATAGGGATATGCCCGTTGTTAATATCGGGTATGTGAACAATAGAATAATAATACAGGGGAAAAAAGCATGCTTTCCCAGCATGGCGTTAACCGTCGTGATTTTATGAAGCTTTGTGCTGCATTGGCGGCCACCATGGGTCTCAGTAGCAAGGCTGCCGCTGAAATTGCCAACACAGTCAGTTCACCCCAGCGCCCGCCGGTTATCTGGATTGGCGCTCAGGAGTGTACCGGTTGTACTGAATCACTGTTACGTTCAACTCACCCGACCATTGAGAACCTGCTGTTGAGTGTTATCTCAATGGAGTATCACGAAGTGCTCTCTGCTGCTTTTGGTGAGCAAGCGGAGGAGAATAAACACCGGGCCATCGAGCAGTACAAAGGAAAATATGTGCTGGTGGTGGATGGGTCGATTCCACTGAAAGACGGTGGAATTTACTGCATGGTGGCGGGTAAACCGATTGTTGAGCATATCCGTGAAGCCGCAGAACATGCGGCGGCCATTATTGCCATTGGTTCCTGTTCCGCCTGGGGCGGTGTGCCAGCGACCGGTGGGAACCCGACTGGTGCGGTGAGTTTGCAAGCGGCGCTACCGGGTAAAACGGTGATAAATATTCCCGGCTGTCCACCCAATCCACATAATTTCCTGGCAACAGTGGCCCATATCATTACCTTCGGGCGACCACCGGCATTGGACAGCAAAAACCGTCCGACCTTTGCTTATGGTCGCTTGATCCACGAAAACTGCGAGCGCCGACCACACTTTGATGCTGGCCGTTTTGCCCGTCAGTTTGGCGATGAAGGTCATCGGCAGGGCTGGTGCCTTTATCATCTCGGCTGCAAAGGGCCGGAGACCTACGGCAACTGCCCGACCCTGGAGTTCTGCGATGTTGGCGGCGGCATCTGGCCGGTGGGGATTGGGCACCCTTGCTATGGCTGTAATGAAGAAGGGATTGGCTTCACCAAAGGCATCGCCCAACTGGCGAATGTCGAGAACCCGACACCGCGTGCTGAAAAACCCCTCATTCATAATACAGAAGGCGGCGAGATTTCGACCACTGCGACGGCACTACTGGGTGGCGTGGTGGGATTGGTCGCCGGTGTCAGCCTGATGACGGTACGTGAACTGGGGCGGCAACAGAAGCAGCGCCGCAAAGATGACGATCACTCATCGCGGGAGGAATAGCCGTGAACCGACGTCACTTTTTCAAACTAGCCTCCGGCGGCGTGCTGTTGGCGGGGCTTTCCCCCAGCACCCAGGCCGAGGTGCAAAATCGGCCACCGATCCCCGGCGCGCTGAGCATGTTGTATGACTCCACGTTATGTGTTGGTTGTCAGGCTTGTGTGAGTAAATGTCAGCAGGTCAATCATAGTGAATTGTTTGATCAGGGTAAAAGCTATGCCAGCGGTAACGCGCTTTGGGCGGATAATGACAAACTCAGCCCCTATACCAACAACATTATTCAGGTCTGGACCAGCGGCGCGGGTATTCATAAAGATCAATTGGAAGATGGCTACGCCTATATCAAAAAGCAATGCATGCACTGCGTTGATCCTAACTGTGTTTCCGTCTGCCCGGTTAGTGCGCTGCGCAAAGATGCTAAAACCGGCATTGTTCACTATGACCCGGATGTCTGCACCGGTTGCCGCTACTGCATGGTCGGCTGCCCGTTCAATGTGCCGAAATACGATTATCACAACCCGTTTGGCAAGATCCATAAATGTGAATTGTGCAACCAGAAGGGCGTCGAGCGGCTGGATAAAGGCGGCTTACCCGGTTGTGTCGAGGTCTGCCCGACTGGAGCGGTGATATTCGGCACCCGCGAGGAGTTATTGTCCGAGGCGCAGCGACGGTTGACGCTGAAACCGGGCGAGAATTATCGCTTCCCGCGCCAAACACTTAGCGCCAATGACACCTACGAGCATCCGGTTGCCCACTATGACCCGCATGTTTATGGTGAAAAAGAGGGCGGCGGCACTCAGGTATTAGTGCTGGCTGGCATTCCGACCGAGAAACTTGATTTGCCCCCTCTGGCAGAACTGGCGACTGGCGCGCGTTCTGAGCATGTCCAGCACACCTTATACAAAGGCATGATCCTACCGCTGGCGGTATTGGCGGGGGTTACCGCGTTGGTGCATCGCAATACCCGTGATGAGCGCAAAGACAGCGATACTGACAAGCACGATAATAAGGACGGCCATGATGACGATGCATAAATCCAGCCCACTGGGTGGGCGGCTGGTCAGTTGGCCGGTGATGCTGTTAGCGCCTTTTGTCGTGCTGTGCGCGCTGTTGATTGTCAAACGTTTGGTACTGGGCTTAGGGTCGGTCAGTGACTTGAATGGCGGCTTCCCGTGGGGTATCTGGATTGCTTTCGACTTACTGGTCGGCACCGGTTTGGCGTGTGGCGGCTGGGCATTAGCCTGGGCGGTTTACGTGTTCAATCGGGGCGAATATCACCCGCTGGTGCGCCCGGCGCTACTCGCCAGTTTGTTTGGTTACGCGCTCGGTGGGCTTTCCATCACCATCGACGTGGGCCGTTACTGGAACTTGCCTTACTTCTTTATTCCCGGCCATTTCAACGTCAATTCGGTGCTATTCGAAACCGCCGTCTGTATGACCATTTATATCGGTGTGATGGCAGTGGAGTTTGCTCCGGCGCTGTTTGAACGGTTAGGGTGGAAAGTTTCGCTGAAGCGGCTGAACAAAGTGATGTTTTTTGTTATCGCGCTCGGTGCACTGTTGCCGACCATGCATCAGTCTTCAATGGGATCATTAATGATCGCCGCCGGTGCCAAGATCCATCCGTTATGGCAAAGCTACGAGATGTTGCCGCTGTTCTCCCTACTGACCGCCGCCATTTTGGGCTTCTCGATTGTTATTTTCGAAGGCTCGCTGGTACAGGCCGGATTACGGGGGCGGGGAGCCAATGAAGCGCCATTATTCACACGATTAACCACCATCATCGACGTCTTTTTACTGCTGTTTATCGTGCTACGTCTCGGTGAAGTTATGGTACGCCATAAGACCGAATATTTGTGGCATTTTGACCGCTATGCCATCGCTTTCTGGGCTGAAATTGTCCTGATGGCCTTGCCGCTACTGATCTTCCGTATTCGGCGGGCCAGAGAAGATAGCCGCTTACTGTTTATCGGGGCGCTCTGCATGATAAGTGGTGGGGCGCTGTGGCGGCTCAATTATTCACTCTTAGCCTTCAACCCCGGCGGCGGCTATAACTACTTTCCCACCACCAGTGAAATCCTGATCTCCATCGGCTTCGTTGCCATTGAGGTCTGTGCCTACATTTTATTGATTCGACTGTTGCCGGTGCTTCCTGCTCACGGACAGTTACATAAGAATAATCAGACAGAGGTAAAGCATGAGCCAACGCATCACCATTGATCCCGTCACCCGTATTGAGGGGCACCTGCGGATCGACTGCGAAATTGAGGACGGCAAAGTCATTAAAGCCTGGTCCTCCGGCACCATGTGGCGTGGCATGGAAGAAATTTTACAAGGCAATGATCCGCGCGATGCCTGGATGATTGTGCAGCGCATTTGCGGCGTCTGTACCACCATTCATGCCATTGCTTCGGTGCGGGCAGTGGAAAATGCATTAGGGATGGAAGTGCCGGTTAATGCGCAGCATATCCGTAATTTGATTCTGGCCGCGCACAGTATTCATGACCATATCGTGCATTTCTATCAACTCTCGGCACTGGATTGGGTGGATGTCACTTCGGCACTGCAAGCCTCACCACAAAAAGCGGCTGCGATGCTGAGTGGCTTGTCCAGTTGGCCGCTAAACAGCGCGGAAGAGTTCACCCGGGTGCAGCAGAAAATCAAAGATTTGGTCGCCAGCGGGCAGTTAGGTATTTTTGCCAACGGCTATTGGGGCCATCCGGCGATGGCATTGCCGCCAGAGGTCAATTTGATTGCGGTGGCACATTATCTGCAAGCGCTGGAGTGCCAGCGCGATGCCAACCGTATAGTGGCGGTGCTCGGCGGCAAAACACCGCATATTCAGAATCTGGCAGTGGGTGGGGTTGCCAACCCTATTAATCTGGATATGCCAAGTGTGCTCAATCTGGAACGCCTGATGTTGGTGAAATCCTTTATTGACCGGCTGGGCAGCTTTATTGAGCAGGTTTATAAGGTCGATACCGCGGTGATCGCCGCTCACTATCCGAACTGGCTCAATTTGGGCAAAGGGGCGGATGACTACCTTAGCGTGCCGGAGCTGCCAACCGATCGTAAAGGGGAAACCTTCCTGTTGCCGGGGGGATATCTGGAAAAGGGGGCTTTCCGCCCGATAGCCAATCACAACGATCCGTACTTGATAGAAGGTATCGCCGAGAGCGGCAAACACGCCTGGTATCAGGACGACGAACCGCTGGCACCGTGGGAGGGGAAAACCAACCCGAATTACACCGGCTGGCAGGAAGATGGCAAATATTCGTGGGTAAAAGCACCGACTTTCTACGGCAAAACAGTGGAAGTGGGGCCGCTGGCGTGGCTCATGTGCGGGCTGGCCGCCGGACATGTACCGACTAAACAGCATTTCACTGACATCGGTGCGGCTTACCAAAAACTGAGCGGGCAGGCCATTACCGCCGAACAATTACCATCGACTCTGGGGCGCATTATTGGCCGTGCGGTGCATTGCTGTGTGCTGCATGAAACCTTGGCCCAGCAATGGACGGCACTGGTCACCAATATTGGTACTGGTGATATCGAAACCTTTATCAAGCCAGATATTCCTTTGAGCGGCGAAATCCGTGGTGTGGGCTTTGAAGAAGCGCCGCGCGGCATGTTGTCGCACTGGGTGGTTATCAAGGATGGCAAAATTGCCAACTATCAGGCGGTGGTGCCATCAACCTGGAACGCTGGCCCTCGCAATTATAATGATGAGCCGGGGCCATACGAGCAAGCGCTGGTGGGGACACCGGTTGCAGATCCTGCCAAACCACTCGAAGTGGTGCGGACCATTCACTCATTCGACCCGTGTATGTCCTGTGCTGTACATATTGTTGATACAACGGGCAACGAAGTGACCAAAGTCAAGGTGCTGTGATGGGGATTTTGGTATTAGGTATAGGTAATTTATTACTCAGTGATGAAGCTGTCGGTGTGCGAATTGTTGAAGCGCTGGAGCAGCGCTTTCACATCCCACCGGAGCTTGACGTGCTGGATGGTGGCACTGCTGGGCTGGAACTGATGGAAGCTATGGCGAACCGCGAGCATTTGATTGTGGCTGATGCGGTGCTAACCGGGCAACCACCGGGCAGTGTTGCGGTACTGCGCGATAAAGAGATCCCGGCGATGTTTAGCCGCAAAGTGTCACCGCATCAGTTGGGGTTATGTGATGTGCTGATGGCGCTGCAATTGACCGATGAGTTCCCGCGCCAGCTGACTCTGGTGGGGGTGGTACCCGAATCACTGGCACCGAATATCGGCCTGACGCCAACGGTCACGCGGGCCATAGAGCCAGCGCTGGAACAGATTCTGGTGGCATTACATGCTAGTGGGATCACCCTCAAGGCACGAGAAGAAAGTCATGTTTGATGTCATTGCCGGTCATGAACAAAATCCAGCGGCATTGCTGGAACAGGTTTTCGGCCAGGTGGCTGCCGATGAAATGCGCGGCTTACCCTTTTACCGTGACCACATTCCGCTGCGCGCCTGCGGATTTCAGTTATTTGAGCAGCAATGGATCGGCGCGTTATTGACCCCGTGGATGCTGAGTTTAGTGGTATTACCAGGGCCGCAGCAGAGCTGGCAACGTCGTGCGGTGGGGGAGCGCCTGATGCTGGCACTTCCTTGCGGCAGCATTAGTTTTATTGTCAGCGAAATAGATTTTACCGTCAGCGAAATCGCCGGTTGCGGCCAGTATTTGAGCCGCTCATTGATGTCACCGCTGGACACCTCGCTCAGTGCTGAACGGGCGTTACAACTGGCGGAGCAAAGTGCGCGTATGGCGCTCTCACTGCCGGTGATGGATGCCGATGCTCCTGCCAACCCACGGCGGCGGGCTTTGTTTAACAAAGTTAGCCAAATAAAGAATCAGCATGCATGAAATCAGTTTGTGTCTCAGCACGTTGGAGCTGATTGAAAAACAGGCGCGGCTTAACGGTGCTACACGGATAACCGCGGTCTGGCTGGAAATTGGCGCGCTCTCCTGTATTGAAGAGAGCGCCTTACGCTTCAGTTTCGAAGCCGCCAGCCGCAAAACACTGGCCGAAAATTGCCAATTGCATCTCAGCTACATGCCCGCAGTGGCCTGGTGCTGGGAGTGCAGCAACAGCGTTGCCATTGAACGGCATGATGCCGGGTGCCCGCATTGCGGCAGCCATGCTCTGCAAGTAGAGAGTGGCAGCAATTTGCAGGTGAAACAGATAGAAGTGGAATAATTCTGAAGGAGTGAATTCCTATGTGTACGACTTGTGGTTGCGCCAGCGGCGAGAGAAAGATCGAGGGCGACGACAATCATCAACATGATGATCACCACCACGCCCACCATGACGATCACCACCATCATCATCACGATGACGGCCACCACCACGATCATCACCACCATGACCAGCACGAAAGTGATGCCCCGACGCAAAAGATTCAGCATAAACATAAACACAAATATGTTGCCAAGGGGACACAGCCAGTGATTGTTCATCACCACTACTATTACCATCAGGGCGATGTTCACCATCACTATCATGGCAAAGCGCCAGAACCGATGGCAACCATTGAATCTGAGGACACCGAACCCGATGACACAGACGCCCCCACCACAGAGCCTTTCACTCCGCAAGTTCATGCTGACAAGCTGGGGCTGCATTATGGGCAGGGTGAAGCCGGTGGCCATGCGCCGGGCATGGGGCAGCGCCGTTTGTTGCAAATCGAGCAAGATGTGCTGAGCAAAAATAATCAGTTAGCCAGCCATAACCGTGAGCATTTTGTCGAGCAACATATTTTGGCGCTGAATTTGGTTTCCAGCCCCGGTTCTGGCAAAACCACGCTGTTGACCACCACTTTGCAACTGCTGGCTGGGCAAGTGCCTTGCGCGGTGATTGAAGGTGATCAGCAAACGACTCATGATGCCGAACGCATTCGCGCCACCGGTGTTCCGGCGATTCAGGTCAATACCGGTAAAGGCTGCCATCTGGATGCGCAGATGGTGCATGATGCTGCCCACCGCCTGAATCTCAGCAATGACAGCCTGTTGTTTATTGAGAATGTTGGTAATTTGGTGTGTCCCGCCAGTTTTGATCTCGGCGAACGCCATAAAGTGGCGGTGCTTTCGGTGACGGAAGGCGAAGATAAACCGCTGAAATACCCTCATATGTTTGCCGCCTCCACCCTAATGATTATCAATAAAATCGACCTGCTGCCGTACCTGGATTTTGATATCGAACAGTGCATTAATTATGCCCGTCAGGTGAATCCGGATATTCAGGTCATTGCGTTGTCAGCCAGTAGCGGTGAGGGGATGGATTTGTGGCTGGAATGGCTGGAGGCACAGCGATGTGCTTAGGCGTACCCGGCAAAATAGTGGCGGTGGGGGAAGATATCCATCAACTGGCATGGGTGGAAGTGAGCGGTGTCAAACGTGAAATCAATATCGCGTTGGTGTGCGACGAGTCACCGTCTGACCTGCTCGGCCAATGGGTATTGGTGCATGTCGGGTTTGCTATGAGCTTGCTTGATGAAGAAGAAGCCCAGCAAACACTGGCGGCGTTAGCGCATATGCAGGCCGTTGGGCTGGATCTGGATGATGTCGCCAGCGAGGCTAATGATGCGCTACGTTGATGAATTCCGCGATCCGGCACTGGTCAGTGCATTATTACAGCGGATCGAAAACTTATTGCCACAACTTGCCGATCAACAACGCTTGCCGCTGCAAATTATGGAAGTGTGTGGCGGCCACACGCACGCAATCTTCAAATTTGGTCTGGATCAACTGCTGCCAGAGGGTTTGGAATTTGTTCACGGGCCGGGTTGCCCGGTGTGTGTATTGCCGATGGGCCGTATCGACAGTTGTTTGGAAATTGCCGCTCACCCACAGGTGATTTTCTGCACTTACGGCGACGCCATGCGGGTGCCGGGGCGTCATGGCTCCATGCTGGATGCCAAGCGGCGCGGGGCAGATATTCGTGTGGTTTACTCGCCGCTGGATGCCCTGACATTGGCACAGCGCCATCCTGATCGCGAAGTGGTATTTTTCGGCCTCGGTTTTGAAACCACCATGCCTGCTACCGCCTTAACATTGCAACAAGCCAAACGGCTGGGGCTGAGCAACTTCACCGTGTTCTGCCAGCACATCACTATCATTCCTACCTTGCGCAGCCTGCTACAACAACCCGATGTGCGCATTGACGGTTTCCTCGCACCCGGCCATGTCAGCATGGTGATTGGTACTACGCCATACGACTTTATATGCAGCCAATTCAATAAACCGCTGGTGGTCACCGGCTTTGAGCCGCTGGATATTTTGCAAGGGCTGGTGATGCTGCTGGAGCAGATGGTCAGTGGGCGTTGTGCGGTAGAAAACCAATATCGGCGCATTGTGCCCGACAGCGGCAACCTGCTAGCGCAACAGGCGCTGACCGAGATATTTGTAACCAAAGAGCGCAGCGAGTGGCGTGGATTGGGCGAAATCGCCGATTCCGGTGTACAGCTTAGCCCGGCTTATCAGGCGTTTGATGCTGAGCGGCGCTTCACCCCGCAACAGCAACGAGTGGCCGATGATCCGCGATCCCGCTGCGGCGATGTATTGACCGGTCGTTGCAAACCGGATCAATGCCCGCTGTTTGGTGGCGAATGCACGCCAGATAATGCATTTGGGGCGCTGATGGTTTCCTCCGAAGGGGCTTGCTCTGCTTATCATCAATACCGATAGCCCCTCGTACTTGAGGCCGCAGGGATGTGAAAGGCGTTCGCTTGCTGCCTACCTGCAACCCCAATGACTTTGGGTATTGTTTTCAATGGGCCACAACTAAATGAATAAACAAGAGATTACCTTGGCACACGGCAGTGGCGGGCGGGCAATGCAGAGCTTGATCGAATCTCTGTTTTTGGCGGCGTTCTCTAACCCGGCACTGAATGAGCGGGAAGATCAGGCGCGTATTGCGCTGGCGGATCTGGTTGCACAGGGGGATCGACTGGCGGTATCGACCGACAGCTATGTGATTGATCCTATTTTCTTTCCCGGCGGCGACATCGGCAAACTGGCGGTGTGCGGCACGGCCAATGATGTGGCGGTGAGTGGCGCGACTCCGCGCTATCTTTCCTGTGGTTTTATTCTGGAAGAAGGGCTACCGATGGCTTCTCTGGAGCGCATTGTGTATTCAATGGCGGCCACCGCACAGCAAGCGGGTATTCAGATAGTCACCGGCGATACCAAAGTGGTTCAGCGCGGCGCGGCGGATAAGATCTTTATCAATACCACCGGCATCGGCGTGATCCCAGCAGATATCCAGTGGGGAACGGCGATGATCCGTGCGGGCGATCGGATCGTTGTCAGCGGCACCTTAGGTGATCATGGCGCAACCATCCTAAATCTACGCGAAGGTTTGGGGCTGGAGGCGGAACTGACCAGTGATTGCGCGCTACTGGCACCGTTGATTGCGCCACTACGCCATATTACCGGTGTGCGGGCGTTGCGTGATGCCACTCGTGGTGGGGTTACGGCAATTCTGCACGAATTCGCCGCCGCCAGCGGCTGTGGCATGGAAATCAACGAAGCGGATTTACCATTAAAACCGGCGGTACGCGGCATTTGCGAATTACTCGGGCTGGATGCACTCAACTTTGCCAATGAGGGCAAGCTGGTGCTGGTGGTCTCACCTGAGGCGCAAGATGCTGTTTTAGCTGAATTACAGCGCCACCCACTCGGCCGTGATGCCGCCGTTATCGGGCAGGTGACCGAGAATAAACAGGTGCGATTATGTGGCGCATTTGGCGTTTCACGTAAACTGGATTTGCCGTTGGATGAGCCGCTACCTCGAATCTGCTGATCCCATTTGTCCTTGAAGTGACAGGCGATTAACAAGTTGATAAGCGGGGAAATGTACCGAATGGGTCGTAGCGACGTAAGTCGCCGGAGCGCCCATCGGTGCAGTCGCCCCGCGATCTCCAAGCTATAAAACAAGCTGCTGGCAGCCTTGCGAAGGAGTTTTTGTGGATAAAAATGGCCTGTGCCTGCGGATAAAAGGTAAGGTGCAAGGGGTGGGTTTTCGCCCCTATATCTGGCAACTTGCCCACCGTTTTGGCCTGCAAGGGGATGTCAGTAACGACAGCGCGGGGGTGACGGTTCACCTATGGCAAGCCCCGGCGGTGGCTGATTTTTTACAAGCATTGCCACAAGATTGCCCACCATTGGCGCACATTGATAGTATTGATGCCACACCATACCACTGGGCGCAGCCACCGCTGGATTTCGTGATTCAGCACAGCGGGGCCGGGCAGATGGATACCCAAATTGTGCCGGATGCCGCGACCTGTGATGCTTGCCTGAGTGAAATGAATAACCCTGCTAACCGTCGCTACCATTATCCTTTTATCAACTGCACCCATTGCGGCCCACGTTTTACTATTATCCAGCGCATGCCGTATGACCGCCCTTTTACCGCCATGAGTAAGTTCCCGCTGTGTGCGGCTTGTCAGCGCGAATATGACCACCCCGCAGACCGTCGTTTTCATGCCCAGCCCAATGCTTGCGCGGATTGTGGCCCGCAACTGTGGCTAACGGGAACTGATGGGCAGGCTTTAGCGCAGGGCTTCTCCGCATTAGAGCAAGCCGCTGCTGCGCTGTTGGCGGGCGACATTGTGGCCGTCAAAGGGCTGGGTGGTTTTCATCTGGCGGTGGATGCCACCAATGCTGTCGCCGTGGCCCGCTTACGCGAGCGTAAACATCGGCCGTCCAAGCCGCTGGCAGTAATGTTACCGGATGCCGATTGGCTGCAAAGCTGTGTATCAAGTGCTGATCATACTGCGTTGCTCGGTTTGCTACGCAGCCCGGCCGCCCCGATTGTGTTAGTGGCAAAGCAGCTGGAAAGCCCACTTTGTGCGGCGGTCGCGCCGGAGTTACCCGAAATTGGCGTAATGCTGCCTGCTAACCCACTGCAACATTTGCTGCTGCAACAGGTGGCGCGCCCGTTGGTGATGACCTCCGGTAATGGTAGAGGTAAGCCGCCCGCTCTGAGTAATCAACAGGCCCTGAGTGCCTTGAGTGAGATTGCCGATCACTGGCTGCTGCACGACAGGGAAATTGTGCAGCGCGCCGACGACTCGCTAGTGCGCCTTACCCCAGATGGGGCCGAAATGCTGCGCCGTGCTCGCGGCTATGTACCGGATGCTTTCGAGCTGCCGCCGGGCTTTAGCCAGCAACCCGCGATTGTGGCACTGGGGGCCGATATGAAAAATACCTTTTGCTTGCTGCGAGACAGCAATGCGGTGCTAAGCCAGCATTTGGGTGATCTGGACGATCGCGATATTGCGCAGCAACAGCAGCAGTTACTCGCGCTGTTTGGCGATATTTATCATTTTACCCCGCAGGTGGTGGTGGTGGATGCGCACCCCGCTTATGTCAGCCACCAATTTGGCCGAGAATGGGCGGCGCAACACAACATTCCCTGCGTGGAAGTGCTGCATCATCATGCTCATTTGGCGGCTTGCCTGGCAGAACATGGTTGGCCGCGTCAGGATGGAGCTGTGATAGGCCTGGCGCTGGATGGGCTGGGCTATGGCGCTGATGGTCACTTATGGGGTGGTGAATGTTTGCTGATGGATTATGTGAATTGTGAATACGTGGGCGGTTTGCCTGCGGTGGCCTTACCCGGCGGGGATCTAGCCTCTCGTCAGCCGTGGCGCAATTTACTGGCACAGTTTCAGCGTTTTGTACCGAATTGGCAAAACTTGCCCGCCGCAGTGGCTATCCCTTTGCCGCAGGGGGATATACTGGCGCGGGCGATTGCGCGTGGCATTAATGCACCACTGGCTTCATCGGCGGGGCGATTATTTGATGCGGTAGCGGCGGCGCTGAATATTGTGCCACCGACCATCAGTTGGGAGGGAGAAGCCGCGTGTTTACTGGAAGCGCTGGCCTGGCAAAGTTCCAGAACAGCTCCGCCCGTCACTATGCCACTGCTCGGCAATCAATTAGATTTGACCACTTTTTGGCAGCAATGGCTGGCTTTTGATGCAGCACCGGCTGAGCGCGCTTATGCTTTCCACTTTGCGCTGGCGCAGGGCTTTGCCAGCCTGGCTCGACAGGCGGCACAGCGTTTTGGCATTGATACTATTGCCTTTTCGGGCGGAGTGCTGCATAACCGGTTACTGCGCCAATTACTCCGCGAGCAACTGCATGATTTCAAATTATTGATGCCCCAGCGCCTGCCCGCCGGTGATGGTGGTCTGGCGCTGGGGCAGGCATTAATAGCGGCTGCGCGTAGCTGATCAGGGAGTAATATCAAACGACGACAACAGAAGGGTTGCCTTGTTAGAGTGGGTGCGATCAAAAGTGGCTATTGGAGGATTATTTGATGGATTCATTCCCAGATGCACTGGCCAGCGCTTGCTTACAGCAATTTCGTGCCACGCCGCCATTGGTGCATTGTCTGACTAACGAAGTGGTGCAGTCATTTACCGCCAATGTGTTACTCGCACTGGGGGCTTTCCCTGCGATGGTGGTAGAGCCGCAAGAGGCGGCGCAATTCAGTACCATGGCGAACAGTTTGCTTATCAATATTGGTACGTTGCATCGGGCGCGAGCAGAGTCGATGCTGAGCGCGATAACCGCAGCTAATCAAGCGGGCACGCCATGGGTACTCGATCCGGTTGCTGTGGGTGGTCTGGCATATCGCACTGATTTTGCCCGCCATTTACTCACCCTAAAACCTGCGGCTATACGTGGAAATGCCTCAGAGATCATGGCGTTGAGTGGTATGGCAACCATGGGGCGCGGTGTTGATAGTGTCGATACGTCACTGGCGGCATTACCGGCCGCTCGCCAATTGGCACAGCGCACCCAGACAGTGGTTGCGGTGACGGGGGAGGTTGATTACATCACTGATGGTCAGCGCGATGTTGCGGTGACCGGTGGCGATAAGCTAATGACCCGTGTGGTCGGAACTGGCTGCGCGTTGTCTGCGGTGGTGGCGGCGTTTTGTGCGCTAGAAGGGGATCGTTTGCACCACGTTGCGACCGCTTGCCGAATTATGTCGCAGGTCGGGGGGCAAGTATCTCAACACGTCGCAGGGCCGGGGAGTTTTGTGCCAGCCTTCCTTGATGGCCTTTATCAATTGGAAACCTTGACGTATTAATTCTCGCCTGATTTTATTTCCAAATTCAAATTAATTATGAGCCTCTTGGGAGGCTTGTTATTATTTAAATAATATCCAGCAAATGTTTTGCCATGGTTTAAAATTTGAATGGAGAGCACTGTCATTTTTTTGTCTTCTTGGTCTTTTTCTACATCTCTGTTTTTTAGTTCCCTAATAAACATATAGGAAAATACAATGGCCATTCTGAATAGTTATAAAATAGCGGCGTTATTTACCATCGGGATATTTGTGGCAGGATGCACTTCAAACGTAACAACCAGTGCGCAATACTCTGGTTTTATTAGTGATTATAGTAAGTTGCAAGAAGCTGAATCCGCGAGTGGCCAAAAAGTATTACGCTGGGTCTCCCCCGATTTTAATGCTAAGAAATACACCGGTGTTTATTATACGCCATTGGTCTATTACCCAAGTTCTACACCTACTCATCGAGTAAATCAAAAAACATTAGATGAAATACTGGCTTACGCGAATAAAAGACTTAAAGAAGCTGTTAGCCACCAATTGCCGTTAGTCAATTCTCCGAAAAGACGTAATACATTGATTGTTCGGGCCGCCATTACTGCGGTTTCCGCCGAAGATAAAAATCTTGAAGTCTATGAGATGATACCTATCGCTGCTGTTATTGCCGGAACCATGGCAGCCAGTGGTAATAGGGCACAACAAGCCGCACTTTACCTGGAAGTACAGGTTATCGACTCCAATACCGGAAAACCAGTCATTGTCGTGGTACGTAAAGCTTATGGTAAGGAAGTGAGTAACAGTGGTGAACCGATCACCGCTAATCAAGTAAAAAGTACAATAGATGGATTGGTCTACGACATTATTAATTTCAAAGCCAAAAGCTAACCCACCTCGTAAAATACCTATTACCGCTCAGCCTCTGTGAACAATTAATCTGGAGACTGAGCGGTACCTCTTGCAAGGTTACTCACTGTATCCAGCCTGATGAGTAATATTTAATAGCTCACTTAATTTCATCGGTTTTCCTAACAGATAGCCCTGAGCCTCATCACACATTAACGTTTGCAGATGCTCAAGTTGTTCTGCGGTTTCAACCCCCTCAGCGGTCACGGTCATGGACAGGGCGTGGCCGAGGTTAATAATGCCCTCCACAATCGACCGACCTTCATGGGATTGCGTTAGTTCATCAATAAAGCTCTTATCAATTTTCAGGCCATCGAAGGGGAAACGGCGCAGATAATTCAGTGACGAATATCCAGTGCCAAAATCATCCATTGATAAACGCACCCCCAAGGCTTTTAAGGCTGTCATGGTTTTAAATGCCCCATCTGCATCTTCAATCATTATTCGCTCAGTGATTTCCAGTTCCAGCCGATGACTGGGTAAGCCGCTCAACAGCAGGACTTGCCGCACACGTTCGATCAGCCGTTGGCTTCTGAATTCAATAGCAGAAATATTGACTGAAATAATCAGTGATGCCGGCCATGTTGCTGCATCCTGACAGGCTTGCAGCATTGTCCAATCACTGATGGCAGTGATAAGGCCGGTTTCTTCTGCCAGAGCAATAAATTGATCTGGCATTAGCAGCCCTAATACCGGGTGATTCCAGCGTACCAGAGCTTCGGCACCGGTCAGTTGCGTCCCTTTAATACGATAGCGCGGCTGATAGTAAAGGCTAAATTCATTATGTTTAATCGCCTGGCGCAAGAAACGCTCCAGCTCACTGCGTTGCATCAAGCGGTCATTCATTTCACTGGAATAGAAACTCCAGCGATTACTGCCACTGTTTTTGGCTTCATACATAGCAATATCAGCAAAGCGTAACAGCTCCTCGGCTTGCATCGAGTCCTGCGGCGCCAGGGCAATACCGATGCTGGCACTGATGAAAATATCTTTCTCATTAATGAGATACGGGCTTTCGATACGGGCGATAACACGGGCGCAGAGCTGTTCTATTTCTTTGGTTGAAGATAGCCCGCTAATAATCAGAATGAACTCATCCCCTCCCTGGCGAGCCACTAAATCCTGATCGCGCAAACAGCTTCTCAGGCGTTCAGACACCTGATGTAACACCTGATCGCCCGCCACATGACCAAAGGTATCGTTAACCGGTTTGAATTTATCCAGATCGACATTGAGGATCACCAACGGATGCGGCGCAGCGGCCAGGTTGTGTAGTTTGTTTTCTAAAAACTCTTTCATTCGCAGGCGGTTGGGTAAACCAGTTAGCGCATCATGCAGAGAAAGGTGTTGGATTCGCTCCTGCGCTTCTATCTCTCGGGTGATGTCCGAGGCGGTGCCCCGAAACCCAATATTCTGGTCATTTTTGATGATAGGTTTGGCATAAATCCGACAAATACGTTTGTCGCCTTTGGCGGAGAAATAGGTGCATTGCAGCTCATTGCGCGACTCAGTCAAATGTGTGTATTGCAGCCAAGAGCGCAGCGGGATCACGTCACAATTTAGCAGTGAATCGAGATTACGGCCCAGCCAGTGCTCAACACTTAGCCCGGTAATCGTTAAAAATCGCTGAGATAGATAAGTGATGCGCAGATCGGCATCTGTTTCCCAGAGCCAATCAGTAGCCGCTTCAGCCACGTGACGAAAGCGCTCTTCGCTGGCGATTAACGCTGCTTTATTTTCATCGGCAGTGCGCGCCTCTGCCATGGCGCGGCGCAGAACCCACCAACCGCTCAGCCCAAGCACCAGTGCAACCAACCCTAGCAGTGGCAGCAAGATATTGAGTAGTTGAGCGCCCGGCATGTTTTGATTCCACAGCAGTGTTACACGACTGTTGTCATTTGACGATAATTGTAGTGAGGGATTGGACGCGGCATCTTTTTCATCCTGGGGAATGCGGAGTTGATGAAGACCGTAATTCTCCCCCAGAATATTCAACTCACTTTGGGTCAATAAGTTGGCGAAGACCAGAACTGACGGCGGGCCAGCAACGGCTTGAACTCGAGGGTCATTGCCGGGGGTGATTGCGGCCGCAGCAATGACGGCCGGTAGCCCATTAACATTGATGATTTCTGTGGCCGCATACTCTTTTTCAGCCTGACTGCGCACTGAATCTATAAACGGCGTAATATCTTCGTGGAGCCAGTCTTGTAGGTGGGTATTCGCCAATTGCCCGTTGATGACGGAATAACGAGTGTTCCCTTGTCCATCAATAACAAAAACACCCTCATAGCCAAAGTTTTCGTAAAGTGATGGCCCCATATTTTGGCTGACAAAGGCCCAGTCAGGGTCAACTGTGACATGCAAATGTTTATAAGCATCACCCCAAAAAGAGTTATCTTTTATTCTGGTTTTTATGGATTTTTGGCGCATTTCCCATGCTTTTTCCACCAGAAACCGGCTTTGGGATACCGCTTGTTCATTTAATTGTGACGCGATATAGATTATGCCTGCTGCGGCAATAATAATCGTTGCCGCAACTAACAATGCCATGGTTTGCAAAGTCCGCTTGGCAAAGAAAACATTTTCCCCTCTTGCCCGCGGTTCTGGCGGGGTGGAGTTTGTCATAGTCAATTCCTTTATACCCGTCATCGTCCAAATTGGCTCCAGACTGATTAACTTCTGGCTTACTGCATCTTCCGGTAGCTGGAAATCTGTGGGGCATACTTATTAAATATCGGTTTAATCCACAGGAACTGAAGGCTCTGAGGCAATACAAACTAGCATAATTCATCTGACTTATTATTTGAGCTTAGAATAATATGATGTTTTCTTGCTCTTTTTCTATCGAAAAAGAATGAGAGTAAAGCCAAACTAGCGGTTTACCTACCCTATTTACTGCGCGAATCTATTCGAAGTGTGCTGAGAGGATTATGACTCAGGCAGCGGTCAGCAATATGAATTTTTGTCGCAAGACGTTAAAGTGACTTCAGATTATTATTAATCAAACTAAGCTTTTTACATCCTATCCGAACCAATTACCCGCCGAGAGCAAGGAATGAATGACCATGTCTACACTAAATTGGGTTCGCGACACGATAATGCTTAACGTGCAGCGAGCCTTATGTGCTCGGCGCGATTATCTGCCCGTATATGCCGCTGTATTAATACTGAGTATTGGCTCTCAGAGCGTCATGGCCGCAACACCTTTACCAGCGGTGACAGTTGCAGTCGTGACCTCAGCAACCCCAGATAGTGCATTGCAGTTTCTCGGACGGGTGGAAGCTATTCAGGCGGTGGATGTAACAACCCGAACCGAAGGGTTTATTGCCGCCAGATTGTTTACTGAAGGCCAGATGGTTAAGCAGGGGGATCTCCTATATGAAATTGATCCTGCTTTGCATCAGGCGTCTGTAACTCAAGCACAGGCCCAGTTAGACAGTGCAACCGCCAGCGCCAACCATGCACAGGTGAATCTCACCCGCTTACAGCGTTTAGGCAATAACCGCTCGGTCAGTCAGGCTGAAGTCGATGAAGCGCAAGCGCAGCGAGATATCAGCCGAGCGGCGGTGGCTCAGGCACAAGCAAACTTGCAGATTCAACAACTACAACTCAGTTTTACCCATATTTATGCCCCGATCACCGGCCAAATTGGTCACAGTCGCTTTAATGTTGGCAGTTTGATTAATCCAGCCAGTGGCACCTTAGTGAGTATTGTGCAACTTGACCCTATTCGGGTGGCTATAGCGGTAAATGAAAGAGATTACATCACTGCCACCTATCAGTTATCCACGACAGGTGTAGCCTCTGCCAGCGACAACAGCGCATTGGTATTTGAGCATTTCACTCCGCGTATTCAATTGGCAAATGGTAAGCAATATCCAGAAAGCGGTGTTTTTGAATCTGTCGATAATCAAATTGATAAACAGACCGGCACGGTGACGATTCGCACCCGTTTTGATAACCCTCGGCATTTGTTATTGCCCGGTGGGGTGGTGAATGTCTCGCTGGCGGCTGAAACCGCAAAAGCGGTTACCGCCATCCCGATTGCGGCATTGCAACAAAATAAGCAGGGCCATTTTGTGTTGGTAGTAACAGACAAAGATCAGGTTGAAGTGCGGCCGGTCACCCTCGGCGAGCAGTTTGAACAGCAATATGAAGTGAAAGATGGGCTGAAAGTGGGCGAGCGAGTGATTGTATCGGGGCTACAGCATGTTCGTCCGGGTATGACAGTGAGCGCCAGTATTGCCACGCCGCTGACTGCGAACTAAGGGGAAGGACAGATGCTGCATTTCTTTATTCGTCGCCCCAAGTTCGCCATTGTTATTGCGCTAGTGATAACCATTGTTGGCTGGGTGTCACTGCATGTGATTCCGGTCGAGCAATATCCAGATATCACGCCGCCAGTTGTGTCGGTCAGTGCCGTTTATCCGGGGGCCAGTGCCCGCGATGTGGCGCAAGCTATTGCGTCGCCGCTGGAGGCTCAGGTCAATGGTGTCAGCAATATGTTGTATATGGAGTCTACCAGTGGCAATAACGGCAGCTATCAACTGAGTATTACCTTCGCCAGCGGCACTGATCCGGATATGGCGGCAGTTGAGGTGCAAAACCGCATTTCTCAGGTGAGCGCTCAGCTCCCGGCTGAAGTGAATGAAAATGGTATTTCAGTGCGCAAACGCGCTTCTAACCTGCTATTGGGCGTGAGTGTCTTCTCGCCGAAACAGACTCATGACGCCTTGTTTGTAAGTAACTACACCAGCATACAGCTGCGAGATGCTATTGCGCGAATCAATGGTGTGGGTGATGTACAGGTGTTTGGTGCGCGGGATTACAGCATGCGCGTGTGGTTGAATCCGCAACGCATGGAATCGCTGAATGTCAGCGTGCAGGACATTATCGCAGCATTACAACAGCAGAACGTGCAGGCGGCAGCAGGGCAGATTGGTTCGTCCCCGTCGACGCCAGACCAGCAGCAAACCCTGACCATTAGCGGGCAAGGGCGGCTGAGTGACCCACAGGAATTTGCCAATGTCATTATTCGCAGCAATCCCCAGGGCGGTATGATTCGGCTGGGTGATGTTGCGCGCGTGGCGCTCGGGGCGCAAAATTATCAAGTCAGTGCGGCGCAAAACCAAACTGAGTCAGCCTTTTTGGTGGTTTATCCGGTACCCGGTGCCAATGCGTTAAATGTGGCAAATGGCGTGCGGGATGAGATGGCTCGCCTGTCGGCCTCTTTTCCAACTGATCTGACCTATGAAATCAACTATGACTCCACTTTGCCGGTCACGGCAACCTTGCATGAAATCGCGCTTTCACTGACATTGACGCTGATTGTGGTGTTAGCGGTGGTGTATCTGTTTTTACAAAACATGCGGGCGACCTTTATTGTCGCGCTCACCATTCCGGTTTCGCTGCTGGGCACCTTTGCTGTGTTGTATGTCTTTGGTTACTCAGCGAATACGCTCAGTTTGTTCGCGATTATTTTGGCACTGACTATTGTGGTGGATGACGCCATTGTGGTGGTTGAAAACGTCGAGCGTTTGCTATCAAATGATCCAGATCTCACCCCAGCGCAAGCAACCAAACAGGCAATGAGCCAGATTGCCGGGCCAATTATTGCCACCACACTGGTGCTGATGGCGGTATTTGTGCCCATTGCTATCTTGCCTGGCATTGTCGGGGAGCTGTATCGACAGTTTGCTGTCACCCTCTCGGCTGCGGTTATTTTGTCCAGTATCAATGCATTAACCTTAAGCCCCGCATTATGTGCGGTATTGCTTAAGCGCCGTACGTTGTCGACTAGCGGCGTGTTTGGCGGCATTAACCGCGGGTTGGACAGTGCTCGTGATGGCTATGTCTCATTAACAGGACGAATCAGTAGCCGCGCTGTATTCAGTATTGCCGCATTGCTGCTGGTGGGGTTGGCAACCTGGTGGGGCTATACCCGCCTGCCAACCTCATTCTTGCCGGAAGAGGATCAGGGCTATTTCTTTGTCAGTTTGCAACTGCCCGATGGGGCGTCTTTGAATCGCACGCAGACGGTAATGGACCAGATGTACCAGCAGGTGACCGCCAACGATGCGGTCGAGGATGTGATCAAAATCACTGGGTTCAGCTTGCTTAGTGGCAATAACTCGCCGAATGCCGGTTTTGCGATTGTGATGCTTAAACCTTGGGGGCAACGGCCACATATTGATCAGGTACTGGCAAATATTCAGGCTAATCTGGCGGCCATTCCCTCGGCGATGATCATGGCGGTTAACCCACCGGCGATTGCTGGTTTAGGCAGTGCTTCGGGCTTTGATTTGCGGATTCAAGCCCTGTTGGGGCAAACCCCGCAGGAACTGGCACAGGTCAGTCAGGGGGGTTATTTTTGCTGCCAACCAAGACCCAAAGCTGAGTCGGGTGTTTACCACCTTCAGTGCTTCAGTACCTGAAATCAATCTGAGTATTGACCGCGATCGTGCCGCGTTATTACAGGTGCCAGTCAGTCGTATTTTCCAGACTTTACAGACCTCACTCGGGGGGATGAATGCCGGTGATTTCACCCTCAATAACCGTATGTTTCGAGTGCAATTACAAAATGATATGGATTTCCGTCAGCGTAGCGCGCAGATCAATAGTTTGAATGTGCGCAGCGATAACGGCGTATTGGTCAGTTTAGCGAATCTGGTCACTTTGACCCCCTCAGTTGGCGCGCCGTTTATCAGCAATTTTAATCAGTTCCCCTCGGTAGCGATTAGCGGGTCTGCGGCTGATGGGGCCAGTTCAGGGCAGGCAATGGCGGCGATGGAGGCGCTATTAGCACAGAATTTACCGCAAGGTTACAGCTATAGCTGGAGTGGGATGTCATGGCAAGAGCAGCAAACCGGCGGGCAGGTGGTGTTTATTTATCTGGCGGCATTAGTGTTCGCTTACTTGTTCCTGGTGGCTCAGTATGAAAGCTGGAGTATACCGCTGGTGGTGATCCTCTCGGTGGTATTTGCGGTGGGCGGTGCGGTCGCAGGGTTGTCAGCGATGGGCTTTGCCAATGATGTGTATGCACAAATCGGATTGGTGCTCTTGATAGGGCTGGCGGCCAAGAATGCGATATTGATTGTCGAATTCTCCAAAGCCCGTCGGGAAGAGGGGGCGACTATTGCCCAGGCGGCACAAGACGGTGCCAAACAGCGTTTCCGCGCGGTGATGATGACGGCAATCTCGTTTATCCTTGGCGTGATGCCGTTGGTGTTTGCCAGTGGTGCGGGAGCAATGAGCCGTCAGATTATTGGTATCACGGTGTTTGGCGGCATGTTAATGGCCACCGCTGTCGGGATTTTCTTCATTCCGGCTCTGTATCTGCATATCCAGCGGCTGCGGGAGTGGACAAAAACGCGTAAACCCCCTGCGGATAAAGACCCACAGCATTAATCATTAGCGGGGCCTGTCATCTCAAAATAGCTGACAGGTTCCGCTAAGATGTGGTTTTTTGCTGTGATTACATTAGTATTTCTAATGATTTGCCTCAGGTTTTTCCTACACATTCCCCTGCTTTACAACTATTCTTATAAATCCTCTATAAAGATTTTAATCCCGTAACAGGGATAACTGTCATTGATAATTTTGGCTTTATGTAGTGGGACTATCAGGAACATAAGGAAGAAAAAAATGGGACTACGAAGAAAGAGTGTTAAACCTATGCAAATCAATGATATTACGATCATTGATGATGCCAAACTAAAGAAAGCTATCACCGCAGCAGCGCTGGGCAACGCTATGGAGTGGTTCGACTTTGGTGTCTATGGTTTTGTCGCATTCGCACTTGGGCAGGTGTTTTTCCCCGGCGCTGACCCCGGTATTCAGATGATTGCCGCACTGGCGACCTTTTCCGTTCCTTTCCTGGTTCGGCCTCTCGGTGGCCTATTCTTTGGTGCACTGGGTGATAAGTATGGGCGACAAAAAGTTCTGTCAGTCACCATCATTATTATGTCAGTCAGCACCTTCTGTATTGGGTTGATTCCCTCCTATGCTTCGATAGGTATTTGGGCGCCCATCTTGCTGTTATTAGCCAAATTGGCACAGGGCTTTTCGGTTGGCGGCGAATATACCGGCGCAGCTATTTTTGTTGCTGAGTATTCACCGGACAGAAAACGTGGCTTCCTCGGCAGTTGGCTGGATTTTGGTTCCATTGCCGGTTTTGTTCTCGGGGCTGGAGTTGTATTACTGATATCCAGTATTGTCGGCGAGGCTAGTTTCCTTGAATGGGGATGGCGTATTCCGTTCTTTGTGGCAGCTCCATTAGGACTCATTGGTATCTATTTGCGTCATGCGCTGGAAGAAACACCGACTTTCCAGCAACACGTCGACAAAATAGATAATGACTCGCGCCATAATATTGCTCAGCCACCGAAGGTTTCTTTCCGCGAAATTCTGACTAAGCAATGGAAGAACCTGACTATTTGTGTCGGTATGGTGATTGCGACTAACGTCACTTATTACATGCTACTGACCTATATGCCGAGCTATCTGTCTCACAGCCTGCATTATTCAGAAGACCATGGTGTATTGATTATTATTGCCATCATGTTGGGTATGTTATTTGTTCAGCCAGTAATGGGGTTAATGAGTGACCGATTTGGCCGTAAACCTTTTGTTATATGCGGCAGTATTGGGTTGTTTATTCTCGCTATCCCAAGCTTCATTTTGATTAACAGTGGCATTATCGGTTTGATATTCTGCGGCTTGTTGATTCTGGCGATTTTACTTAACTGTTTTACCGGTGTGATGGCATCGATATTACCGGCGATGTTCCCAACCCATATTCGCTACAGTGCACTGGCTATCGCCTTTAATATCTCTGTATTGGTTGCAGGCCTGACACCGACAGCAGCCGCATGGTTGGTTGAAACCACTCAGAATCTGTTTATGCCAGCCTATTATCTGATGGTGGTAGCAGTTATTGGTTTGGTGACTGGGGTATTTATGAAGGAAACAGCAAATAAGCCATTGAAAGGGGCAACACCTGCCGCTTCAGATAAGGCCGAAGCCAAAGAGATATTGCAGGAACATCATGATCACATCGAACAAAATATTGAGGATATTGACCAGCAAATCGCGGAGCTTGAGAAAAAAAGAAAAAATCTGATTGCTCAGCATCCGGATATTAATTAAAACGGTTTGAGAGGGATATCACAGTTTCAGTTTGATTTAGATCAAGAAAATCCATTTCTATACAATAGCTTACCTTTCTATTCAATTCTGTCTTTGACCCTCCCCCAAGGGGAGGGTTTAGATTATCGCCATGATTCCAACTTACCTGGAACATTTTCCTCTTACCGGAAGGATACCATGACAGTGAAAAAGACATTTGCTTCAACTGCCCGACTGGCTATTGTTGCCTTAGCCGCAGTCACTTTCAGCCATTTTGCCTCGGCGACGACACAAACAGAATTTTTGGCTCAACACGGTTTATCTGGAAAAACCACTGAGCAGATGATTGAGACAATCGATCAATCCAAACAAGAACGCCCTTTGGCCTATTCAGCTGCGGTAACGGGGACTGAATTGAAATTATCTGATGGGCAACAGCAGTTTTCTTTCCCGGTGGGGGATAAGTTCTATCTCTCATTTGCTCCTTATATACACCAAACCCACCCCTGTTTTAACCACAGTTTATCCGGCTGCCGTGGCGAATTGGCGAATACCACATTTGATGTGAAAATTACTGATAAAGCCGGGAAAGTTATTCTGCAAGATACACTGACCAGCTATCAGAATGGTTTTATTGGTGTGTGGTTGCCGCGCAATACAGAAGGGACGATTGAAGTGAGCTATCAAGGTCTCAAAGCGGTATCACCTTTTGCGACCCAAGCTGAAAGCCAAACGTGTATGACGACATTGCATTTGCAGAAATAATCCAGACTAGAGTTAGTCTGAGATAAAGGTTAAATAAAAATCAGCTTATCGGCTGATTTTTTTATTGATAAGTATGCTCTTTCCATCAACTCAATACTGAATTTGCTTTGATTACTTGGCTCTTTCGTTGAAACTTGTTTTCTCCCATTCCACTTTTACTTTCAATATTGAGGTCATTATGACCAAAGAAAAGGTTGTTATCGTTATTGATATGCAAAATGGCGTTTTAGCTAATCCTCGCTTTGATAGCGCAGGTAGAGTCGCCCGTATTAATCAACTGATAGATCATGCTGACCAGGTTATTTTCATACAGCATATTGAAGATGACATGACCGAGGGGAGTGAGTTGTGGCAGCTATTGCCGGAGCTTCATCACCCGGAAAGCGCAATATCTGTGAACAAAACGGCTTGTGATTCGTTTTATCGAACTTCACTCGATAACATTATTGCCAAATTGGGGGCAACTCATCTCACTATCTGCGGTTGTGCCACTGATTATTGTGTTGATACCACAGTTAAAATTGCAGCCAGTAAGGGATACGCTCTGACCATTGCCTCTGATGCCCATACTACTGCGGATAGACAACACGTCACAGCCCAGCAACTTATCGCACAGCATAATGAAGTCTGGTCTGAACTTGCCATTCCGGGGAATCGTATTACTGTAAAAACAACGCAGCAGATTCTGACCGATTGGGCTGGTTAACTGTTTTGGATATATTTTCTTAATACTATTTATCTAAGATAATTTTGGGGAGCATTTTTTACTCCCCCAAACTTGTTATTTAATCCAATGCTTCTTCCTGCACTTCCAATACATGATATGCCGTTGAACAGAATAGTGAGTTCAAGCGCTTCATATCCCCCAATAGCCCCATATGCAGGCTGCTGGTCTCAATACTTAGCACGTTTTGTTGATGCAAGCGCTCGACGTGAGCATGAGAGTAACGGCGGTTTAGTAAACGAAAACGATGTTTGGCGCGGCGTAAGCGCTTGGCGTTATTAATATCGCGCGATAAAAACACTGACATCCCTAAATCCAGATTCGTCACCAACCGAGCATGCAGGGTATTTAATTCCTCCAACCCTTCGGCTGAAAACGGCTTGCGCGCATTGAGTGATTTGGCGGCAACGTCCGAGGTCATGCGGCCAATAATATCGCCTGCTTGCTGGAGATTGACTGCGGTATCAATGATTTCAGCCCATCGCCGTGAATCAATCTCGCCTAATTCATCTTGCTGAATTTGAGCTAAATACAGTTTTATCGCGCTATACAACATGTCGACTTCATCTTCCAACAAGCTGACTTCATGCTTTTGCTGTTTATTGCCTTCCAACACTTCTTTAAAGCGAAATAACATCTGCTCCAGTACATCCCCCATACGCAGGGTTTCCCGTACTGCGTTGGCTAATGCCAGTGACGGAGTATCGATAGCGGTAATATCAAGATAGCGCGGCGCTGAGGGTTGTGCGGTATTGGGGTCATCACTGACCAACCGACTACAAATACGTGCCATCACTCCAACAAATGGCAACATCAACAAGCAGCGCAGCAGGTTATAGAAAACGTGGAAGTAAATCACCACTTCGGCGGCGGGTAAATTTCGCCCGAACAGCCATTGCCCTAACACATTGACCCAGGGAACCACCAAAATGCAGCCAATAACCTTAAACAGTAGGCTCCCCAACACCACTTGGCGGGAGACGGCATTTTGCCCACGGCTACTGATTAAGGCCAAAAATCCACTGCCCAGATTTGAACCAATCACAATGCAGAGCGCGATATTCAGCGGCACCAGACCGGTGGCGGCGAGTGTCGCGGTCAGCAGCACGGCAGCTAAGCTGGAATAACTGATCATGGCAAACAGCGCGCCAATCAGCAGCGCCAGAATGGTATCGCCGGTTAGGGAGGAGAAAATGGCCTGAACCGCAGTCGCCTGTGTAATCGGCCCGGCAGCGGTGACAATCAGTTGCAGCGCCAGAATAATCAGCCCGAGACCAATACACACTCGCCCCATCTGGCCGACACGCGCTTTGCGTTGCCCGAGGAAGACAATGACCCCGCCCAAAATCAGCAGTGGCGACAACCAGGAGAGTGGGAAGGTCAGCACTCGCGCCATCAGGGCGGTGCCGACATCGGCTCCTAACATAATCACCAGGGCAGGGGACAATGAAATCAGCCCCTGTGAGACAAATGAAATCACCAGCAACGCCGTAGCATTACTACTTTGCACCAGCGCGGTGACGCCAATCCCGGCCATAAATGCCGTCGGTTTTTTCTGGATACTGGCGCTCAGGACTCGGCGTAAATCAGCACCATAAACCCGCATAATACCTGTGCGGACGATGTGTGTGCCCCACACCAGCAGGGCGACAGATGAAAGAAGATGAAGCAGTGTCAGCATGGTCAGTCTCAGATTGTGGTGAGTGGCTCCAGATTATTCCCGTCATTCTTCAAGCTGCATGTGCGTTAGCTGTCTTCGCTACTCGACCCGTCTATGGGCCTCGCCTCTGCGGGGTCGCTGCAAGCAGCGTTCAAATCGGTTCCTGACCGATTTGTCACCCCAGTCACTTATTGGTCGTTGACCTTAAAGTAAGTAGACTCCAGGGGATTTTCTCAGTTACCGCCTTCCTGCAACTCGAATTATTTTGGGTATAGGTGAAATTGCTCAAGGCTTGATGGATGGCATCCAAGAGCTTTTTATTATCAACAGTTTGCAGTATGTTTGCCGCTTTGCCCTGTGGTGCCGGAATACCGACATCCAAACGCAGATTCTCTGGGCTAAAGCGTAATGTCATACCGCGGGTCAGTGCCCCTTCCAGCGCAACATCTATATAGTCGCGGGTGGTGGTCACGATGCTTTTATCCAGTAACCAGGCGACGACCAGTGCATCATGAACCCAACAACCCGGCAGCCCGCGAGTTTGCATTGAATAGCTTATCCACGGGCGCAGGGTTTCTACCAGATAACGGCTGAGTGGCGTGTCAATTTGCGCAATCTTATCCAAATCTTGATGCAGCATTTGGGTCTGCGTAGTGACATCCAAAGGTGCCAGTGTAATGTTAGCACCGCTGGTCAGCACCACATGTGCAGCTTCAGGATCGATACCAAAATTAGTGTCTTTAAGATAACCCTCGACATTAAAGACACCTCCCATAATAGCAATTTCTGCCACCGATGACGCCATTTGCGGGTAAAGCTGCATAGCATGGGCGATATTTGTCAGTGGGCCAATAGCCACTAAGGTTATTTCACCGGGGTTATTGCAAATTAATTCACCGATGGCATGGGCCGCTAACGGCGCGCCGGAAGCTACCAGGGGTGGCACCGGTGTTTGTTGCCAAAGTGCAGTTAATCCATTTCTGGCAGCACCATTATCGAGCTTATCGCGCCAAAGTGCAGCTGGCTCCACCAGAGCTTGCGACGCACCTCGAATGATGGGGATATCCAATCCCAGACGGCTCACTAAATCATGGGCAACAGAAAATCCTACTTCGCTTGGGGTATTTCCCGCCACGATAGTGATTAATTCTAATGTTATTTCCGGAGCGGCGATGGCGAGTGCGAGAGCCAAACCATCATCGACATTCGCGCCGGGTACGCCATTTCCTGGGTCACAATCAATAATTAAACGCATGTTTTTAACTTTTATAATGGAAAATCAATTTATTTGGGTATGGGAACAACCGCAGGACTCACCGATTTGCAGCGAAAAAGCGAATTCACGAATAGTCGGTTTACCGTCCCAATTTTTTAGCATTTCTATGGCGGTTTTTGCCATGGCATCCAACGGCTGACGTACGGTCGTTAATGAGGGCACGTTATATTCAGACTCAATGGTGCCGTTAAAACAGATAAGCGCCAGATCTCTCGGTGCGGTCAGATTATGCTCGGCCATAGCACGTAAACAGCCCAATGCTTGTAATTCATTGGTGGTGAATAGTGCCTGTGGCAATGGCCCTTTCAACATTTGTTGTGCGGCCTGATAACCGCCGGGGCGGGTATATGTGGTCGAGAAAATCCACTCATTACGTACCCTCAGCCCCGCTTGTTGCAATGCATCGCGCCAGCCATTCAACCTATCTTGAGTATTGAGCATATCCAGCGGGCCGCAAATAATGGCGATGTCACGATGACCATGTTCAATCAGATGTTGAGTTGCCTGAAACGCCGCAGCGCGTTCATCCACACGAATCGCACTGATTTGTTGTGCATCGTCGACTCTGTCAAGCATGACAAAAGGTGTGCCAGTAGCCTGAATTAATTCGATATAGGGATGGCGATCAACACTGGTATATAACAAGCCATCAACCTGACGATGCAGCAAATTATTGATAAGTTCGCGTTCGCGCTGCCGGTCATCTCCCGCATCACCCAATAACAATACTTGCCCGTTGGCAAAGGCTTCACGTTGCAGAGCATGGGCCATTGACGAGATGAAAGGGTTGGAAATATTGGGAACAATCAGGCCATAGGTTTGAGTGGTTCCACGCGCTAATGATCGGGCAATCTCATTGGGGCGGTAGCCGGTTTTTTTAATCGCATCAAGCACGCGTTGTTTGGTGGCGGGAGCAACTGGCCGTGGCCCGTTATTAATGACGTAACTCACTACCGCCACAGAAGTTCCTGCTTCGCGTGCGACATCAGAACGTGTAATACGACGTGACTGCGGGTTGACCAAAGTTACCTCGATGCTAAACATCCCTAAAGGATATACCCGTCATACTTTAAGCTGCATGTGCGTTGGCTGCCTTCGTTCACCCCAGTCACTTACTTGTGTAAGCTCCTGGGGATTTACTCAGTTGCCGTCTTCCTGCAACTCGAATTATTTAGGGTATCGGTATCGTTACATCAGAGAATGGCGTTTTCTGCTATTAAATCGCATCTTCTGGTAAATTGAGGTCACGCCCACGAGTTTCTGGCGCAAAGAACGTGGTAACGAACCCAATCCCCGCCATTACGGCGAAATACAGTGCAATTGGCCACCAGTGGCCAGTGAGTGTCAACATGGCTGCCGCTATTAATGGTGCAGTCCCACCGGATAAAATGGAGCCTAACTCTTTCGCGACTGCCATCTTGGTATAGCGATTAGTCACACCAAATAACTCGACACCCCATGCTGCTTGCACGCCAAAGATACCCAGCGACGCCAAACCCATACCTACAATGATAGTCCCCATTACAATAATCGGCTCGCGGGTTTCCAACAGCATAAATGCCGGGAAAGCATAGATAATTAATAACAGGCAGAACCAACGATAAGTAATACGGCGGCCAAAGCGGTCTGACAGATAGCCCGCCAATGGGATAATCAGGAAGCCCAGACAGGAAGCAATAAACACCGCCATGGTGGGCACCGATTTATCCACCATCAGCACTTTGGCAACATAGCCAATCATAAAGCCCTGAGCCAGATAAGACGGGCCGTTCTCGCCAATACGCAAGCCCACCATTATCCAAAACGATTTGCTGCGCTGCCAGAAAGTGCGATTATCCACTTCGGTGGTATGTTCGCGGCCCAAGGCTAATGCTTGTTGACGCTGTTGTTCCAACACCAATTTTTGGCGCTCAAAGACCGGCGTTTCACGCATGTGGCGACGAATAAACAGCGCTGCACCGGCGATTAAAATGCTGGACAGGAATGGAATGCGCCAGCCCCAGTCGAGCAGTGTTTGTTTGTCCATCTGCAAGACCAGCAACCACACCAGTGCCGCCAGCAGCGTACCGCTGTTAGACCCCAATGCGATAATGGAGGAGACTAAACCACGCCTTTTGGCGGGAGCATATTCCCCCAACATCACCGCGCCACCAGACAGTTCGGCACCCGCTCCCAGCCCTTGCATAAAACGCAAGAAAGCCAAACAGGCCGGAGCCCACAAGCCGATAGAGGCGTAACTTGGGATCAGGCCAATCATGGTAGTGGAAGCTCCCATCAAGCTGATGGTCGTAATCATCACCACTTTCCGGCCTTTGCGATCACCTAATCTACCGAACAGCAGCGCGCCAATAGGGCGGGCAATAAAGCCGACAGAGTAAGTGGCGAAACTGGATAACAACGCGATTGCAGGTGTTGCTTCAGGGAAGAAGACATCACCAAATATTATGCCAGCCGCTAAACCATAAAGTGCAAAGTCTGCATACTCCATGGCTGTGCCGAGCCAGCACGAAAAGGTTGCGCGCCAAAAGTCTTTGCGACCTTCGGGCGTAGCCAGGCGCTCTTCCGCAGCCATGCTCTCTGATGGAGCATTGTCTGCCGCCGAGCTATTTAGTGAAGTCATTAAAAAAGTTCCCCTGGTGTTGAAGCATCATGTTCACGCATTAATGTGTCTTTATTCGTCAGTTACTCAGTTGCCGGTGTTAATCAGCAAAACTGAGTTAAATGAGGAAACATTAGGTAACATTAATATTGTTTCGCGTTTTTAGTGTATCTACCCGCGTAGATAGGTCAAATTAATTATCATTACTTTAGATATTGTTCACGAAACTGTCATATAACTGCTTGGGTTTTGCACGAAATTTGCGGGCTGGCACAATGCGCGAAGCGGTACTGATGATCACCGATGAAACCTTCTGGCTCGCGCTGAGTTTAGTTGCCGACAGTGTGCGTGGTCATTGTGCTTTTAATCAGGTTTTTGGTACTTCTTTTTTTGAGTATTAGTCAAAGCCAGAGAATCAGGCCTCCGACCATGATTTCCACAGCGGTATGTCTTCTTTATCCGCCGTGGAGAATCTTGGGCTGCTGCGCAGCTATCACTTCCCAGAAAATGCCACTGTTGCGGATATTGCGGGGGGAATAGGGGGATTACTACTGCGGGTATTACAGGCAAACCCCAGCCTGCACGGTATTTTATTCGATCAAGAGCCGGTACTGGTCAAGAATTGCCTGGGTGAGCTGGGTGATGATTTACGTTGGAGACTCCAATCCGGGAATTTCTTTGTGTCATGTCCAGTGGCAGATATCTATTTACTGAAAAATATTATCCACGATTGGCCTGATGAAAAGGTAGTAGTCATATAGTTGAGGCGGTTTCGCGCTAGAAACTATCCTTTATCATCAGAGCAGCTGACCACCAACCCTGCGCGATGAGAAATCATGGCGCAGTAAGCACAATGGTTGATTTTATATTTAATTAAAACAATTGATTACAGTTAATTTTCTCATCGGAAAAACTTGAGCGATGGGTTTGACTTCTCGTCCGAGTGAAGATTTATCCGCAGATCCGGCGACCTAAACTATTAATAACAGGCATATATCGGTATTATCCTGATATTAGTAATGCAAATCATTGTCGTTCCCAATCAAGGATATCTACATCCCCACTTTTCAGGAGAGAAAATGCGATTACGTTTAGCTTTATTTTCATCATTACTGGCACTCACTGCTGTGCTTACCGGGTGTGATAATTCATCGGCAACCCCTGAAGACACGGCAAAAATCAGTATCGAACATGCGCAAGGCACCACTCAGGTTCCACTTAATCCGCAAAAAGTCATCATACTGAACCCCTCTGTATTAGATACGGCCGATGCCCTGAAGATCAAAGTGGCCGGTGTTCCCCAAACCAGCACACATCTTCCGGCATTTTTATCCAAATACACCGGTTCAGAATACCTGAATGCTGGCACCTTATTTGAACCGGACTACGAAGCCCTGAGTCAGGCTAAACCTGACCTGATTATCGCCGGGGGGCGTGCTCAAGATGCTTATGACAAACTGAGCGCCATTGCCCCAACTATCGCACTGGATATCGATCCTAAGCACTTTACCCAAAGCCTGACACAGCGTACGGAACAATTGGCATCTATTTTCGGTAAAGAAGAAGAGGCAAAAACACTGCTGGGTAAATTTACTTCTCAGATAGATGCTATCAAGCAGAAGTCAGCTAACGCCGGGTCTGCCATGGTGGTGATGGTCAGTGGTGGAAAAATGTCGGCCTACACTCCGGGTTCGCGTTTTGGCTTTATTTTTGACGAGTTAGGCTTCACTCCTGCGGCCAGTTTCACTGAAGCCGGCAATCATGGCAACGTGGTGACTTCCGAGTTTATCCTTAATGCCAACCCTGAGTGGCTGTTTGTCCTTGATCGCGATAATGCCATTGGCCGCACTGAAAATCAGTCCGCACAACAAATCCTGGATAACCCTCTGATTCGCAAAACCAAAGCATGGCAAAACGATCACGTGGTTTATCTCGATTCTGCCTCGCTCTATATTGCCGGCGGTGTGCAGAGTTATATGCAACTAATGGATAAAATCAGCTCAGTGCTGGATAAGCAAGCCGCTGCGCAGTAATGCCCACTAATGAAAAATCTTAGCTTTATAGCAGGCCTGGTTATTTTACTGGGCCTTATGGCATGCAGCCTATTTATTGGTGCCGGGAATGTCACCTTGTCCGAGGTATGGTCAGATCCCGACATGCGCGACATCTTTTTGATAAGCCGTGTGCCGCGAACATTAGCCTTGGTTCTGGCTGGCAGTGCCATGAGCGTTGCTGGCCTCATTATGCAGATGCTCACTCAGAACCGGTTTGTCGAACCCTCGATTGCCGGTACTACCCAGTCCGCCAGTCTCGGCTTACTGTTGGTTATGGTATTTAGCCCCGCCGCACCGGTAATGGTTAAGATGTTAGTAGCGACCGTTTTTGCTATGGGCGGTACCGCACTTTTTATGCTGCTACTGGCACGAATGAGAATGAAATCGGCGCTGATGGTGCCGCTTACCGGCATTATGCTGGGGGCGGTGTTTAGTGCAGT
This sequence comes from Yersinia enterocolitica subsp. enterocolitica, assembly GCF_901472495.1. Taxonomy (NCBI): domain Bacteria; kingdom Pseudomonadati; phylum Pseudomonadota; class Gammaproteobacteria; order Enterobacterales; family Yersiniaceae; genus Yersinia; species Yersinia enterocolitica. The sequence goes on along the minus strand of NZ_LR590469.1, from coordinate 2,572,425 downwards.
AACCACTTTCCTGGCAATGGAGTTTGATCTGCTGCAATCATTGGGCAGTTGGGAATCGGGTGATTTCTCGGGTGTGTTGCAAGGCCGCTATGAACTGTTGTGGATAGTGGGTGCATTGACGTTGATTGCTTGTTTGATCGCTGACCGCTTTACTGTCGCTGGTATGGGGCGAGATTTCTCGGTTAATGTCGGCTTGAATTATCAGCGGGTTATGCTCATGGGGATGTCTATTATTGCCATCATCAGCGGTGTGGTAGTGGTGGTGATCGGTGTGCTGCCTTTCCTAGGATTAATTGTACCCAATATTGTCAGCATGGCGATGGGGGATAACCTGCGTCGAACCATCCCTTGGGTGGCGTTGTGTGGCGGTGGTCTGGTGGTGTTATGCGATATTATTGGTCGATTAGTTAGTTACCCGTTTGAAATACCTGCCAGCGTTATTCTGGGCGCAATTGGCGCACTCGTTTTCCTATTATTAATTGTTAGGACAAAACGTCATGCAGGCTAATGAGTATTCTTCACCAAGCTCTCTATCCCAAGAGAAAAATACAATATTAAGCTCACCGGCAAAACGATTATTGTTATTGAGTGTTATTGCCCTTGTCGCAATGGTTATTTTCATGACCATTAATCTTAGAGGCAATATTCAATATGTACTGGTGCATCGTGGTCTTATTTTAGCCACTATGGTATTAGTTGCGTTTGCTGCCGGTATTGCCACCGTGTTATTCCAAACGGTCACTAATAACCGGATTTTGACGCCGTCAGTGATGGGGCTTGAAGCGCTGTTTATCCTGATCCAAACCATGTTGATCTTTTTTGTCGATGCCAATGGGTTCAGGGTGCTCGGAATAACTGGAAAGTTTCTTTGTGAATCGGCTTTGCTGCTGTTGTTTTCGGTATTTCTCTATCGCTGGTTGCTGACCGGAGTAGGGATTAATCTGCACAAGGTGTTACTGGTCGGGTTGGTATGTGGCACGTTGTTCCGCAGTTTATCCAGCTTGATGCAGCGCCTACTCTCCCCAGGAGAGTTTGCTGTTTTGCAGGGCAGGGTATTTGCCACTTTTACCCGCGCCGCGCCGGAGATTATTGCGCTTTCTACCGGGATAATTATTCTCGTGGCGATAACCATTTGGCGTATGCGCCATTGCCTCGATATTATCGCTTTGGGTAGAAATACAGCGATTAATCTGGGCGTTGCTTACCAGAAAAAAATCACCACTATCTTACTGTTGGTCTCATTGCTGGTCGCTATATCGACGGCACTTGTCGGGCCGTTAACCTTTTTAGGTCTGCTTATCGCTAATCTGGCTTACCCGCTGGTAGGATCATTCCGACATCAATATTTGTTGCCAGGGGTCTTTCTGCTAGGGGTCATTACGCTGGTCGGTGGGCAATTGATCCTCGAACGTTTGCTGAACATGTCGGGAACGCTCTCCGTGGTCATTGAGTTTGTGGGTGGCGCGCTGTTTATTTATCTTTTAATAAAAAAGGCTCCGGTGTGATTGAAATAACGGATATTAATAAGAAATACCAGAATACAACGGTACTCAGTAATATAAATGAGAGCATTCCTTCTGGCGGAATAACGTCAATTATCGGACCAAATGGTGCGGGTAAGTCGACGTTATTATCGATTATGAGCCGTTTACTGACGCCAGATCTCGGGCGTGTTCAGTTTAACGGGCTGGATGTTGCCAAAACCTCCGGGGATAAATTGGCGACTATCCTTTCAGTTCTACGGCAAGAAAACCACTTTACCAGTCGACTGACAGTGTCGGATTTGGTGGGATTTGGCCGTTACCCTTATTCGAAAGGGCGGCTCAATGAAAATGATCGCCAATATATTGATGCGGCGATGGAATTCCTCAATTTGATGCCATTGAAAGACCGCTATCTTGATGAGTTGTCGGGGGGGCAACGGCAACGTGCTTATGTGGCGATGGTGCTGTGTCAGGATACGAAATATATCCTGCTGGATGAGCCATTAAATAATCTGGACATGAAACATTGTGTCGCAATGATGAAGCAATTGCGGCGTGCGGCGGATGAATTGAAGAAAACAATCATTTTGGTTATTCATGATATCAATTTTGCTTCTGCCTATTCCGACCATATTATTGCCATGAAAGACGGTGCGGTTATCTATCGTGGCGCACCCGAAGAAATAATGCAGCCGGATATCCTCGAAGAAATTTTTGATATAAAAATTAGAATAGAAAAAGTGCAAGATCAGCATATCGCGGTTTATTACCGTTAAGGTTAATGACAAAGCTATTTTATTGCTCGGAAACTCACGGAGCGACTGCATCAATGGGCGCTCCGACGGCTTACTGCTCTTACATTTTAAATAAATAGGGGCCCATTTCCCCGCTAATTAACTTTGTCAGCAGCCTAAGTAACTAAATGGCAGCGTATTCTCCGGTGCCTTCAGGCCAAGGTGTCAGTAGGTCGTAACCGGTGTCAGTCACGGCAATAGTGTGTTCCCATTGTGCTGAAAGAGAGCGGTCTTTGGTGACAACTGTCCAACCATCAGACAGGACGCTGGTGGCGGCTTTACCGGCATTAATCATCGGCTCAATGGTGAAAATCATTCCCGCTTTCAGCGGCATACCTAGCCCTGGCGTCCCATAGTGCAGGACTTGTGGTGCAGTATGATATTCCTGACCCACGCCGTGACCACAATACTCCCTCACCACAGAAAAACCTGCACCTTCCGCCACTTGTTGAATAGCTGCTCCGATATCCCCGAGTGTTGCCCCTGGGCGTACCACCTTAATCCCAGCAACCATCGATAAATAAGTGATATCCACCAAACGCTTAGCTCTGACCGACGTTTCTCCAACATAGTACATTCTGCTGGTATCGCCATACCAACCATCTTTAATAATAGCGACATCAATATTGACGATATCGCCATTTTTGAGTTTTTTATCCGACGGAATCCCGTGGCAAACCACATGATTGACCGAGGTACAAACAGTGTGCGCATAGCCGTGATAGCCTATATTGGCAGGGATGACTTTCAGTTCGTTAACGACGTAATCGTGACATAACCGATCAATTTCATCTGTTGTGACCCCAGCGCGGACATAAGGTGTGATCATTTCCAGCACTTTCGCGGCGGCTTGGCCTGCGGCTCGCGCCATTTCAATTTCTGCTGGTGAGTGAATTTTTACTGTTGTCATTGCGCATTCTCTTCTTTATTAAACGTATGGGTGTCACTCTGGATGATTCTGGCAATGTCAGCCCCGCCCTGTAATTCAACCTGAACCAGGGCTCGGGCCAGCTCATGGTGGCTCAATTGGGGATAAAGTTCGGCCAGCATACCCATTTTGAGCCAGTGCTCGGCTTGTGCGTTAATTGACCGGCTCATGGCATTACTGGCGATGCGTAGATTTTCATGCATCAAATCGGAGATTTTAACAATTCCCATAAAGCACCTATACGAAACATATATGATATGTATATTGCCACAACGGAAAATAAAATACACCTGCTTGATTCGCAAGGCGCTTGGGTCATTGTTAGGGAGAAGAGTCTTTACTTTAGTCGGTATGAACAGTGAACTTTAGCGACGACTTTCCTTAATAGCTGAGATGATAGAAGAGTACAGGCAGGCTTATGCCATTCTTGTGGGAAAATTATCGCCATGTCACCGGGAGATAAAATTAGCCAGGAAGAATTCTGTTCAGAATCGGAAAAACCAATATCATTCTGATTATCAAAGGGAGAGGACAACGCCATATTGGTTTTGCGAGACTTTAATTTAAATTGTGTATCTGCCTGTTTTTGATATGTTCACTCCAGTAACAGAGACAGGAAAATTATGGATGAAAAAAACTCAGGGCACTCGCTGCCGAACTGGCTAAAGGTCTTAAAACCGAAGCCGATCTCAATCAGTTTTCTCGTATGCTGACGAAGCTCACCGTTGAAACGGCATTTAATGCTGAGCTGACAGACCACCTCACCACTCTTGTTCCGTACACCAGTGGAGATAAATAAAGTATCGATATTCCGATGAGACTGAAGTTATATTTAATACTTTATCGATTATATTTTGAAGGTTTTTCTCTGCTTTAGTGCACTCAGTAAGAGTAGGGTTACTCTTGTTATTAAAGACAATGAAGCTGTTTGCTGGTTTAAAAAAGTAATCTGCATGGTGGCCTCGTTGGATTATGTAAAAATGATAGTTTGTCACTCAAACGCCATGGAGGCTTTCACTTTTCGGAGCCAAGTTGTGACCGTTGGCTTACTTGTTGTTATTTTCCTGAGGCGAAATAGTCACGTATCAATTGCTGCCATTGTTCGCGTGCAACCGGTTTTTGTAGCAGGTAATCCATACCGACTTCACGGGCGCGCTGCGCATCTTCTGTTTTCAGTGAAGCTGATTGACCGATAATCAGCACCTGCTCTGGGCTATCTTGCATCAGTTTTCGCAGGTGACGTACCAGTTCAAAGCCGTCGCTCTCATCAAGCCGACAGTCGGTCACAATAATAGTATGGTGGTGTTGTAACCAGCTCTGATACGCCTGCTGCGTGTTCGCTACCGCATCGACCTGAAACCCCATGCTGCTAAACAGTTCATATTGAACTTCCAGCAGCAGTGGCTCATCCTCTACCACCAACAGACGCCGTGATTCTGTAATGATGGTAGTAGGGAGATGTAACTCAGGGCTGTCACTGCTACTCTCGAGCGGCTGCTCCTCATTACATAAATCGGTGATGGTAAGGTAGAGTGCCGAGGCGTACACCGGGCGCGGGATAATCACCGAATCCCCTTGCTTATGGTGTAGTTGCCAGTGTTTTTGCGCTACATCCAGTTGCAGATCAATCTCCGGCCCACGAGCCGCAGCAGGGAGTGGCTCAGCGGCAGAGTAATAGGGCAACTCGCAGCCATCCAGAATCTGAGTAATTTCACCGCTCAATGAGGACGGTATCTCAGTGGGCATGATGATATGTAGCCCTTCAGGTAGCGGGTTTTCGATAGCATAATGGGCCGCAATTGCGGGTAGGGCAATGGTCACCCGCGAGCCGACCCCCGGCTGACTGACAATGGCCAGATGTCCACCGGTGAGATGCATATTTTTCTTAGCCACAAATAATCCCAGCCCAGTGCCCTTAGGGTGTGGGGTGTCGCTATCTGTACGAGAGAATTTGCCCTGATAAAAAGGTTCTGAAAGCCGTGCCAGTACCTTGCTGGGGATCCCGGTGCCGGTGTCTATCACCTCAATGCTAAACATGTTCTTGCCGTCCACTTGTAGCAATGAGCATTCAATTAATACCATACCGTCATGGGTGTGCTTAATGGCATTGCTGACGATATTGTTCAGCGCCTGAGAGACCAGAGTGCCATCGAACAAGTGGGGTAAAAAAAACTGCTTCGATAGGTAGCGAACCTGAATTGTGGTGCCGTGTGTTTCGGCAAAACTGATAAATAGTTTGACCGTGGTATCGCACAATTCAGCCAGTAACTGTGGTTGTGGATTTTGTGTTACCGAACCGGCATTGATTTTGGCGTTATCCAGTGACAGGTCAAGATTATCCAGTAATTCGCGGGTGACATGAATAACATTAGTGAGTCTTTCGCGCTGGCTGGTTGAGACTATTTTGTCTACCAGCCCTTCGCAGGCGGTCAAAATACCAATCAGTGGCGTACGTAATTCGTGCGCAATAACCGACAGCTCCAGATTGTTTTTTGAACCCAGTCGGATGAATGCCATTTTTAGCTGCCGGTTACGATAAAAAACAAAACACGACAGGCATAATAAGATAGTGACCAGGCTATAGTAGTACCAATTTGGTTGGGTATTATCCGGTTGCGAAAGAGTGTCGCTGAGCATCCATTTTGCCATGAGTTCAGATTGCTGTTTGGCGGAAACGGACGCGATGACTTTATTAATAATATCGATCAAGATTTGGTCTTCGGGTCGTGCACTCATCACTCTGGGAATCTTGACTTTATGAGGATTGGACATTTTTAACTGCCCGGGATGAACCACGTTCATATAATAGAGGGCCGTAGGCGAGAGGACGACGGCAGCTTTTGCTCGCCCGTGTATCACTTCACCAATTGCCTCCTCGGGCGAACGCGATATCTTGTAATTAATATTGGGATATTGCCCAGTAAACCACTCAATCAGCGATAAATAGTCAGTGATGGAAACATAACCCTCTTGCAGATCATCCGGAGTCACGATATGTCGTGTGGCTTTGCGCGTGACGGTGACCGGCCAGGTAGAAAACATCGGAATACTGCTTGCCAGCCCTTTAGCCTGTGCAAAAGCGCTGGATGTGCTGGTGAGTAGCGAGACATGGCCGCTTTGCAGATTCACAAAAGGTCTAATGCTATTGTTACTGAATACCGGCTGAAATTTTATTCCGGTGGCGGCGGAGATAATATCGATATAATCCCGGGTCAGCCCAATATGCTCCCCGGTACTATTAAAATTTTCAATAGGATAAAAATGGGGGGAAATACCATATTTCACCACCGGGTGAGTATTAATATAATGCTGTTCTTGTGGTGAAAAAGTGATGGCGACAGCATAGCCGTTCGTCAATAAAAGCAAAAAAAACAATGATGTCAGGTAGGTTTTATAAAGAAATTTCATGGGCATAATGGAAAAAATCGGTATTTGAAGTCAGCCCCAGTTTTTTGAAAGCGCGAGTTTTAGTGTTGGATACCGTTTTAAAACTGATATTTAGATGCATACTAATCTCTTTCTGTTTCACGCCATTTAGTAACATTCTCAGCACTTCAGTTTGACGCTCTGTTAAAGCATGCTGCGCATTTTTCGTCGTGGATGGAGGCAGAGCTGCCAGCTCAATAGGAAAGAATTTCTTACCTCGGGCGACATACGAAATAGCAAAAAACAGTTCTTGAGTATCGAGACTCTTTTGCACAAACCCCCATGCTCCCGCTTGCCAGGCCAGACGCGCTACCATCAGATTTTTATGGGCGGTATGTACAATGATTTTCAATGCGGGGTACAACTGAAGAAGTCGCTTGATAAGCCCAACCCCATCTTGAGGCTGTGATGTATCTGCCTTTTTTTCATCGTCTGTGAGTGAATAATCCAACAATAATACCTCTATCGCAGGGGTATTTTTGAGTAAGTGGATTAGCTCAGGTGCATTACTGACACAACCTGCGATCTGCAATGAAAAGGCGCTGTAAATCAGCTGACGTTCCGGTTTATTGTGATGATAAGGATACTTTTTTAAGATCTCCATTAGCGCAAGGCGACTGAACGGTTCATCTTCGATCATGGCTATATTTAACGTTTTCGTTTCTATCATAATTCCGACAGTGGCATTGAGGAGTGGTGGGAATAATGATATGCACTTAATTATTGCAAGCGAAACGGAATTGTACGGATTTCTGTTTAAGTGCGGATACTCTATTTATGAAAAAGTTATCATTTTTTCTCCAATGTTCTTACTTTGCTTCTTTCTATTGCGATTAAAACGCCCTGAACTCTCTTCAGAGCGTTATTTTCCATCAAATTCTTTGCTTATGCCGTTTTCAAGTCGGCATTTCTAAGCTTACGGGCTTTGAACCAACATAAACTGTCAATGAGCAAGAATGCTGCCAGGCTGATACCCATCAGTGGCAGGCTAAAGGCTAGCAACAAGGTGGGGAGCAGGCAGAGGGCTTTACCCGTCAGTGATAAGCGACCCAATGAGGACATCAACGAACCTTGCACAGGGAAACGTTGGTGTTTAGGCCGACGACGCCACCACATGCAATAACCCATGATAATGGTGCTGCACAGTCCCAGACCAAAAAATATCAGCACGAGTTGGTTGGCGGCACCAAACAGGATGCCCATATGGGCATCAATGCCCCAGCGGATCAGTTTTGCGACCAGTGGGAATCGATCAAAATTCAGTTGATCCACTAGCTGCATGGTTTTGATATCAAAGGCACGGGCGTCAACCTGAGTTGGCCAACTACGATCGATTTCAGCGACCGTCCATGCATGATTAGCACTGCTGCCAGGCCGAATCTCTACCTTGGCGGCGTCAATACCTGCCAGCCGAGCCTGTTCTAATACGGCATCATAACGCCAAAGTTGATAGGATGGCATCGCCATACCGGGTTCGTGGCCGGCGCAGTGATGGGCGTGTGGGTCATTGGTGCCCGGTATTTTTGAGGTTAATGCGGTGTTCAGTGACGGTGTTTTCCATGCCAGTGTGGTGCGTAATACCGAAATATTATCGCCCGCCCATTTTGACCAGGTCAGGCCCGTCACTGAAATAAATAGAAGCAGAGGCAGTAGCGTCAGGCCAATAACGATATGGCGGTAACGATGGGTCTTTTTCGTTGCAGCGGCTGGCTTTTTTTTACGCCGTTGCACTGCCCACATAATAATACCGCCCAGCGCCGCTACCCACATCCACGACGCCGCCAGTTCACTGTAATTTCTGCCCAGATCGCCAAACAATGCGCCACTGTGTAATTTGTCCAGCCAGGTACGCAAAGGTAAGGAGCCGCTGGAGCCATATACTGCCATATCCCCCAAGATATTTAGGGTGACGGGATCGATAAATATTGCGCGGCTCTCACCCTTATTCAGCCCAGTAGCGCTAAACATCACGCGAGTACTTTCGCCGCTGGCAGGGGCGGGGCGAACTGCGATGATTTGTGCGTTTTCACCCACGGCACTTTGTGCGGCAGCTATTTGCTGCATCAAGGGATGCGTTTTTCCTTCACCGGTAGAATAAAGCTGTTCGGCATACAGGTTTTTTTCGATGTTGGGAGCAATGACATACCAGGTGCCACTTAATGCAGCAAAAAAGATAAATGGCGCAATAAAAAGGCCAATATAAAAGTGTAAACGTGCGACCAGAGCCAGCCATGCGGCGCGACTTGAGGTGGGAATTGAACTCATAAAGTTTCCGATAGCGTTAATAATGTTAATAACCCGTCTTTTTATTTAATCGTATACCCTAAATAATTCGAGTTGCAGGAAGGCGGCAAACGAGAGAGTCCATTTGTAAGTGATTCGGGTGAGTGAGCGTAGCCAACGCACATGCAGCTTGAAGTATGACGAGTATAAACGGGTGAGGCAGGGTTTCCCCTGCCTCTTGTTATCATGCGGTATTAATTTTACTTAATTAGCACGCGCCTTTATCTTCCCAAACTTTACCCCAACCAGAGCCATTACCAGTGGTATCTGTTACCGCAGCATCGCCAGGTACGGAAGCTTTATCAGCCCACCATTTGCTCATATAGATACGGCCGTTATGAGTGACGGTATCTTTGGCTTGGTAGCTGGATTTATTGCTCCAGGCCGGTGCAGTACATTGCTTATTAGCACCGTCGACTTCAGGTTTAACTTCAGGTTTAACTTCTGGCTTGACGGTTTCACCCTTAACCATAAAGTCGATACTCTGTTGCTGAGTTTTACCCTGTGCATCGGTACCGAGAATCACCAGCGTATGTTTACCCGCTTTCAGGCCAGTCATGGCAATGGAAACATGCTGCGAAGCATCTTCCAACGTCATATCTTTGTAACCTTTAACCGAATTATCAGCGGCGAAGACTTTAGCTTCCAAATCCATGCTGCCCATCGTTTTCACATCGAAATGAATAGCCAGTGCGCCGTCAGCCATTTGATATTCTTTTTTCATGCCATTGGCAGAGAAGCTTGCATCCGTTGCTGAAACTTCACCCGCCGGTGATTTTTCAATCTGCACTTCGGCACGTAGGATATTGCTGTTGGCGTTAATGAAGATAGCGTTAGCGCCGTGTGTTGCTGTGACTGTGCCTTTGGAATCTTTCTTACCGGCACGGATATCTTGGTGTGTATTATTTAATTTGCTGGCCAGTGCGTGGGACCAGTTGTTTTTCTTGCCTTCTTTCGCATCAGCAATAGTAATTTCTACCACCAGATCACTACGCTCACCCTGCTGGTCGAACATGCGCAGTTTCACGGTGTCACCGGCATTTAAATCGTCATGTGGTTCAATGTTACCAATAGATTTGGTCCATTCAGAAACCACCACTTCGCCGGTCGCGCCGTCAAACTCGGCATCGATCATGTTATAGAAAGTTCCTGGAGTATCAGATACGTCCCATGCGCCGTAGATAACCTGATAACCAGTACGCTCAGGAATATTACAAGTGTGGGTGGTTGAACCTGTCGTCGAAGCCGGGCCACCTGGAATTACACAGAATGGCGTCAGATCTAATGAATCGCGAGTCAGAGGTTGGTTAGGATTCCAATCCTGTTTGGTCATGTAATATTTAAAGTCAGCAATCGGGTGAGCGGCGGTAAATTTCCACTTAAATTCTTGTGGGCCGGCTTTCATTTTAACTTTTGTCCAGCGCTCAGCGGTTTGTTGGTTCAGGTTGACACTCACCCAGTTATCGCCACTCGCCAGTTTGCCATCAACAGGACCTTGTTGCGGGAAGCCATCAGCAGTTTCACCAGAGCTTTGCGGTTCATATTGTACGCCGCCACAATCTTTATTAAGGCTACCACCCTGAGCGTTACACAGGAAGTTACGTGATGGTGGGTTTTCGATGTAGCCATGTGCCATTGCGGTACCGCTAATCGACATAACGACCATAGCTAACATAATTTTATTCAATTTCATGTTTTATTCCTTTCCTATTATATAAATAACTTCCATTGAACGATTTCATCGGAGTCATGTTTTTCGTATTGAAGGCAATTCATTTTGCTAACAGACACTTTGTTACCAAATAATATTGCCGGCAGACAAAACATAGATTAATTAAATGGGATGTTGAAACTCTTTGTCATTATAAATATTAAAGGCTAGTAATTGATTTTTTTTGGAATGAGTTTTAATCTATTTTTCCATATAAATCATGGTGGTGGTGATATATCAATACAATGTGGTCAGATCTTTTCGCTTATCTTACTAATATGGAACTAACGCATTCCAAAATTAGAATGAGGTTATTCCTGAGTAATAAGGAAGTAATGGTGTTCTGGACTTATCGTCTGATTTAAAATTATTAATTCCTTATTGCTGACGAGTTAAAAAATGTTATTCGCTATACGTAAAATATCTTGGTTCTTACCTTTAGTATTATTGACCGGTTGCCAACAGCCGCTTAATAAGCCGGTACAACCGACAGCCCAGCAGCAGATCAAACAATTGTCCGCATTAGTTGCTGGGGCGCATTATCTACAGAAAGATTGCCAGATAAAGGATGTTCCTGATGAGGCGGTGTTGGTAAAAACGGCACTAAAACTGGCGACGGCTCGTCACTGGGATACCCGTGCTCCGGCATATAAATTACTTGGCGAACATAGCCGAGAACGTTATCTGGCGCTGGTGAAAGAAAACAGTGGTGAAAAGTCGTTGTGTAACGAGCTTAATTTATTGATGGTTGATTTTGTGGATGAGGCGCAGCGCAACCTAAACATAGCTATGCCGCGCTAGCGCCTCAGAGTATTGTGAAATTTATTGGATGTACTGTTGTAGAAATAAAAGCCAGCCACTGAATGCGAGAAACGGCCCGAAGGGGAGCGCGGTGTTCAGTGGCCGCTTCCTAAGCAAGCGAAAAATCAGTGCGAAAGCGATACCGGTTAGTGAAGCAGTTAGCAGTAAAGAAGGCAGCGCCATCCATCCCAACCATGCTCCTAATGCAGCCAATAATTTAAAATCTCCATAACCGAGAACTTCCCGCCGGGTAACCCACCAAAATGCCCAGTAAAGACTCCATAAAATCAAATATCCACTCACTGCGCCAATGACGGCGTCACTTAAAGGCAATATATCGTCAAACAGATGGAATAATAATCCGGCCCACAGCAGCGGTAATGTCAGGTTATCTGGTAGTAGTAAATGATCGATATCGATCATGGTAAGCGCTATCAACGTCCAACTGAGTAACAGCGCAGCCAGCAATGGGCTGCCAAATGGAATGGTGGTGGCAATCAATAATGTCACCAACATGGTCATCACTTCGACCAGCGGGTAGCGCACTGGAATTGCAATCTGACAGTAACGGCATTGCCCCTGTAACCAAATCCAACTGAACAGTGGAATATTATCTCGCCATTTCAGTTGGGTTTGGCACTTTGGGCAATGGGAGTGAGGTAGGCAGAGGTTGAAGTCATCTTGCTGCGCACCGGTTAACATCAGTGGCAGGCGATAGATGACCACATTGAGAAAACTGCCGACACACAGACCCAGTAAGGCCAGACTGCTCCACCAAAGCGGAGCGATTGTTTGGATAGCATACAATGTATCCATCATAATGTGGTGGTCTCGGCGCGTTGCAATACCAACGTGGTGATATGAACCCGGCTGAGATTGTCGACATCAGCAACCAATTTTAATTGACTGGCCTGTAAACCATATTGCGCCTCCAATTGTTCCAGCCAGCTCAATAATTGGGAGAAAGGAAGAGTCAGAGGAGCCACCACAGCTCGGTTCGCATTAGCTTCCAGCAAAGTTATAGTCATATTTTTCTGATGTGCACTTTCATGCAGCGCCCGATCAGCTGACAGTGCGTATTGCGGTGGTCGTTGCGCCTGCAAACGGCTGATTCGCTCTTGTTGTTGCAGTAACGCGGCGAAATCCCGCTGGGCGCTGTGTAGGTTTTGTGTGCTTTGATGCTGATAATTTTCGAGCGGGGCAACAATGCCCTGGCTCACTATCAGCCCAAGCAATACCAAGCCGCCGAGGGAAAAAATCAATTGCTCACGTTTGCTGTAGTTCTGCCAGCGTTGCTTAATCTTTGTCATTATTGTTAGCTCCTTTGACGGTTAGCAGCGTGTGCTGCTGATCCATTGGATGGGTAGTTATGTTGAGTTTGTTTGCGTTTTGACGCGGGATACGTGCCAATAGTTCTGGTTCAGCGAGATTAAATGTTAATGCCAGCGTTTCACTCTGCCATTCCATCGCTTGCGTTTTTACCCCCGTCAACGATTGCAAGATGGGCATTGCTGCTCTCAGTTGACTCAACAGGCCGGGGGGCGTGATGTCTTTTTCCAATTGATGAATTTGCTGGGCTATCCCTTGAATCCACTGTTTAGGGGGCGTGGCCCTAGGGAAATTTTTTAGATATAACTGCTGTGTTTTTTGTTGTATTTGCTCGGCGTGTTGCTGGGCGTAGTAGCCACTTAAAGTCGGTTCAGTGACAAAGGTCAGCAGATAAACTGCCGCTAAAGCGACCAGTAATTTATTTCCTCGTACTTTGGCCGTGCGGGGCGGGGTGAAATCGCCATGCAGCAGATTGATACTATTTTTCTGCGCCCCTTGAGCCAACAGCGGCCAGATGGGTTGAACGTTTTTTTGCAGCCATGTGGGTTCATTTTCTGGACGCTGGCTGTAGCTTAAAATAGCCGGTAGGGTGGGATAACGGCCGAGAATAAACCCCAGTTCTTCATCATCAGCACTGAACCCTTGATCAACCGATTGGCGCATTAGCCAGACGTCATTAAAGCGAGCAGCAGTCCAGCCCGCGGTTGGTACAGGCAGAGCCAACACATCAGGTAACGCCCTTGAGGCACTCAACCCTGCACTGCGTAACCAGCCCAGCCACTGTTCCAGCTGATTTTTATCTATTGCCGCGACAGAGAACTGTGTACCTTGGCGTTTCAGCACCGTGAGATGCAATTGTTCCACATCGCCCGGGCAAAATGACTCCAGTTGCCAGGCCAGTACCGCCAGGTTTTGATGGCGATATTTGCCGCTGAATGTGACGGTTTTTAATAGCACATTTTTAGTCGGAATCAATAATGTAATCTGGCTGGTAGTCGCCAGAGGTAGCAGTTCATGCAATACGGTTTCATCCACCAACTCACCTTGCTGTGTATCCCCATGGCTGGGCTGGTGATACCAATGAACTGGCTGTCCCGCACTTTCAGCAAGAGATATAAATAATTCGTCGGAAGATGTTTTATTTTTCTTTAATAACATAGATTTCATTTCAATCACTCAGACCGTATTGACGGGAAAGAACCTTAATAACCTTTCCATCTCGCTGGAATAGGCTGCGCATGCTATTGTTTTGCTGATTTTCATCCAGCCATAGCAACAACTCAAAGTAGTTGCTGGTCAGCGTAATGGCGGTTTTTGCCTTGGCAAACGAGGTATTGTTGCCGGCAATAAAGGGTTTGATATCGTTGATGTTGTTCCAACCGTTGGCGGGGCGGCTGTCAATCAGCTGTTGTGCCTCCTCTACCGACATTTCCCCCAGAAAAAGTGCTGCCAGAAGCGGTGCTTGCGCGGCAGTTAACGTATTAATATTGATACGTAAATTTTGATTGGGTAGTGTACAAATTAGCGGTTTCAAGCGCAGGAATAGCGCCTGACTGACACCGGGTAGCACTCTGAACTCGCTGATATTGAGCATCGGGCGGTTAGCCGGAATAAGTACCGGGCGGCTTGTCTGATACAGCGTAGCCTCGCTTCCAGCCGTGATACGGGATATGTCGTCCTTATCTAACCAGTCAGCCAGCGCAAAAGTAATTTTTTGTGCTTCAGCTGCATGTAAACCCTGTGCCAGCAACAGATGTTGAAAGACCAGTTGGGAATAAGGAGCCAATGGTTCTTCCGTTTCCTTCTTCTTCTCTTTTTCTTTTTTCTTTTCTTCTGTTTCTGGCTCGGGTTCTGTTTTCTTGCCAGTGACACCGCCCTGGCCGATGCCATTGAGATTAAAACAGGTTTGACGATCCCGCAGACTGAAACTGACCTGATTTCCATCCAGCGAGATTTGTTGCGCGGTGCGTGCCCAAGGTTGGCCCAGGTGAATTTTATCTATTGGCAAAGGCGATAATTGCTGGTGCTGAACTAATGATTCCATGCTGAGCAACAGCCATTTGCTCTGTTGATAAAATTGGGTGCTGGTAGCCCGATTAAACGCTCGTAGCCAGTGGTCATTCATATTGACGGCTGTAATGGTCATCATGGCAGTTATCATCAATACCACCAGCAGGGCCATTCCACGCTGGTTATTATTTTTCATGGTTCACCGTCAGGAAGAAAACTCGCTGTAAATTACCGAAGTCACTGGTTTCCAGCGTAACTTCAATCCCTTCAGGCAAGGTTCGGCTACTATTCCAGCTATCCATCCACCGGCCTTGTGACCAAAAACGCAATTTGAAAGCATTAATATTGTCCAGTGTGACACTCAGTTTAGGACGCGCTTGCTGGCTATCGGGCTGGTGATGACTCAACCGCTCGAGTTTTCCCTGCTGAATATGCCAGGTCACTTTCTCCAGGCTGGATCGCGGAAGTAAGGCCGCTGGATTGCGCCAGTTATCATGAATTAGCGTCAGGTTATGGTTTTTGCCGGATCGCGACAGATGGAAATCATTAGCGGCAGATAATGACGAGGCTGCCATTGGCCGAATGCGGGCATGGGAAATATCACGCTCCATCAAGGTAAAAGTACGTTGAATATCAGTCAGCCTGGTGGCGTGTTGACGCGTCAATTCACTGTTACGTAGCACCGCTTGCAGCAATTGATAACCCGCCATGCTAAGGATAGAAAACAGGGCGATAGCCAGCATCATTTCTATCAGGGTGAACCCTTGTTGTTTAACCTGATTCATAATTTCACTTGATAACTGCGTAGCTCGGCTAACGACGCGGTATAGCGCTCGTCTTGACTGACTTCAATTTCCAGTGCGCGCACTTTGGCATCCGATGTCGCCACGCCACGCCAACGCCAATGCCAGGTGATGTCAGCCATGGTGCTTTTGCCCTCATGCCAACGCTCTGCTGGCCAGACATTTTGCAAACGTAACCTGACCAGTTGGTTTTCAGCGACCCAAGCGGCAAATTGTCTCTTTTCAAGATGACTTAGATTCCTGACTTGTTCACCGGTACTTTTGATGACGGCCAAACCTGCCACCGCCAGCACCGCCAGGGCGACTAACACTTCCAATAACGTCATGCCACGACAATTCATCAGGATTAATTCCCTTGCGGTTCTGTCATCGGGCGTGATGCCTCGGTATCAGGCAGCACACCTCGGTCAGTGATACGACGAGTCTGACCATCTCCGCTTAACGTTAGCTCGAAGAGCGAACTCTCTCCGCCGGGGTAAAAGACAACTTTTGGTTCATTGATCAGACCGTCATCCTGCATGCCGCTTAGTGGGATCGGTTGATCCTGTAGGGTCAGCTCAAGGAGTAGGCCATTAGGTAGCTGGCGTTGTTGTTTTAATTTGCCATCATTGATCGGGTGCCAGTAATGATGTGGCCACAGGTAACTTTCCCCTTTGTTATGGGGTTGGTTATTGAGTGTCATCAACTGCCACTTATCATTGGAAACAGAGAGTCCATACACTTTGCCATCCAGTTCAGCTTGATGTGCCGCCCATTGCAGCGCCACGGCTAACCGGTTGCTTTCCTGATTTATCTCACCAGATGAGGACAAAGTGCCCAGTGCCAGCTTGGCCATGCAGCCCAATAACACTAGTACCAGCATAATTTCCATTAAGGTAAAGCCACGGCTGGCACGATTAGCCTTTATCGACTGCATTACGGGGTCTCCTCACCGTTAGCACCGATGTCCCAATTGTTAATGTCATCTTCAGTCTGTGGTTGCCCGTCGAGGCCAAAGGAATAGATATCAACAGCACCATGCTCCCCAGGGCTGGTTAGCTGGTAAGGATTGCCCCATGGATCCGCTGGTAGGCGGCGAATATAGCCTTCGACACGGTAGCTTCTCGGGACTGGTGCCAGAGTTGGTTTAGTTACCAATGCGCTCAGACCCTGAGCAGTAGTGGGGTAGCGGTTATTATCCAACTTGTACATATCTAAGGCGTTTTCCAGCGTAACCAAATCGCTGACCGCTTTTTGGTTATCAGCCCGGTCTTTGTTGCCCATCAGGCTGGGAATGGTGAGGCTGGCAAGCACGCCAAGAATGACAATGACCACCATGATTTCCAGTAAGGTAAAGCCACTTTGAGGGTGTTTGCGTGCTAATAAAGTAGGTTGAGTTTTCATTAGTCAGTATTCCTTAAGTCGATAATTCGGGTTATCCCATCATGCTGTTGAGCTGCAAGATGGGTTGTAAAATAGCGAGAATAATAAACAGCACTACGGTGGCCATGCTGACCACCAGTAACGGCTCAAACAGCGCCAGCGCGATGGTCATCCGGCTGACAAAGGCGTTTTCCTGAATGTCGGCGGCCCGTTCAAGCATGCTGTCCAACTCGCCGCTGTTTTCTCCAGAAGTGATCATGTGGCGCATCATTGGCGACAATAGACCAGTGTGTTCCAGTGCTGATGCCAGACGGCTTCCCTCACGGACTTTTTCGCTGGCTTCAACCAATTGTTGGCGTGCATAGTTGTTTGCCAGTACTGACGCGCTGATATGCATGGCTTCCAATAGCGGTACCGCACTGGCGTTGAGAATGCTAAGTGTGCGGGCATAACGGGCGAGATTGAGATCCAGCACAACCCGGCCAATCGATGGCAGATGCAGCATTTTTTTATGCCACCACATCAGGTTGTCAGCGGGTTTTAACCATTGTCGAACACCCAATGCAGTCAGCAGGAACGCCAATAATGCCCACAGGCCAAAATCGCGTAACGCATCACTGAGTGAAATAAGAGCGCGGGTAGACAGTGGCAAAGCCTGTTGCATATGGATAAATTGCTCGATCACTTTAGGTA
Organism: Yersinia enterocolitica subsp. enterocolitica; assembly: GCF_901472495.1. Lineage (NCBI taxonomy): Bacteria > Pseudomonadati > Pseudomonadota > Gammaproteobacteria > Enterobacterales > Yersiniaceae > Yersinia > Yersinia enterocolitica. The sequence goes on along the minus strand of NZ_LR590469.1, from coordinate 2,554,801 downwards.
CGACTGCGGTGAGTAGAATTGCAACTACCGCAATAGCCACCACCGTCAGCACCAGCGGGTAGATCATTGCCTGCAGCATTTTGCTTTTTAGCTTTTGGCTCTGTTCGGCATTATCTGCCAGTCGCAACAGCACATTATCAAGATGACCGGATGCTTCACCGGCGGCGACCATGGTGCGAAACAGTAAGGTGAATGTTTTAGGGAAGCTGGCGAGTGCGTCAGCCAGTGGCTGGCCCTCCAATATTTTATTGCGCACTTGCTCCAGTAATGCACGATGGCGCGGCTTTTCACTTTGTTGCGCCAGTGCCAGTAATGCCTCTTCCAATGGTAATGCGGCGGCAACCAGTGTCGACAATTGGCGCGTCAGCAACACTAAATCGTTGCCACGTATATTGTCCTGAGAGCGCCCGAGGGAGAGTGAAAACCCACGCGGCGCATCATTTTCAGGCGTCAGGCTGATAGGTGTCAGTTGTTGCCCAAGCAATTGCGCCCGCGCTGCACGGGGGGATTCGGCACTCAGTGTACCGCGGCATTTTTTGCCTTTATCTGTGACGGCCAAATAACGGTACTGGATCATGGTTCACTGGCTCTGGTGACACGTAAAACTTCTTCAAGGCTGGTTATCCCTGCGAGAACTTTTTCGAATCCGTCATGGCGAATGCTCCGGGTTTGTTGGTAAAGTTTTTTTTCCAATTCGACTTCGCTGCATCCCTGAGAAATAGCTTCGCGTAATGAATCCGTAACTTGCATCAGTTCGTGTATACCGGTGCGGCCACGATAGCCGGTGAAATTACACTGTTCGCAGCTGCCAGGATGGTAAAGGTTGTGTATCCCGTTATCTGGAGGGGTAAAGCCAAAGCGTTGCAGCACGTCGGCGCTGACTTGCTCCTGCTTTTTACAGTGCTGGCACAGCGTTCGTACCAGCCGCTGTGCCAGCACGGCAATCAGGGAACTGCCGAGTAAAAACGGCTCCACGCCCATATCACGCAAACGCCCAACGGCACCGCTGGCGCTATTGGTGTGCAGGGTAGAGAGCACCAGATGCCCTGTTAGCGAAGCCTGTACTGCAATTTGTGCCGTTTCGGTATCACGTATTTCACCTATCATCACCACATCAGGATCCTGGCGCAGGATCGCGCGCAGGCCTCGGGCGAATGTCATGTCCACTTTGGTATTGACCTGCGTTTGGCCAATGTCATCCAGATCGTATTCGATAGGATCTTCGACGGTCATAATGTTGAGCGACTGGCTGTTGATTTGCTGGAGTGCGGCATACAGCGTGGTACTTTTGCCTGATCCCGTGGGGCCAGTGACTAAAATAATCCCGTGGGGTTGCTTTAAGATCTGGCCGAACAGTTCCTGTTTATCGGCGGCCATGCCTGAATGAGACAGGTCGAGTTGCATATTGTTTTTATCCAGCAAACGCATAACCACGCGTTCGCCGTGGTTGGACGGCAGGGTAGACACACGAATATCAATCGCCCGACCAGCAATACGTAGAGAAATACGCCCATCCTGAGGCAAGCGTTTTTCGGCAATATCCAACTTAGCCATCACCTTAATTCGAGAAACCAGCAATGCGGCCAATTGCCGTGGCGGTGAGAGAATTTGACGTAATTCACCATCAATACGAAAACGGATGGCTAATTGGCGCTCAAAAGGTTCGACGTGAATATCGGATGCGCCTTCTTTGATAGCTTCACCCAATATGGCGTTGATCAGGCGAATAATCGGTGCGCCGTCATCGCTGTCCAGCAGGTCGTCACTTTGTGGCAGTGCATCGGCCAATTGACAAAAATCGATTTCGTTACCCAGATTCTCCATCATTTGGCGTGCTTGGTCCGAGTCTTGCTGGTAATGCTCAACCATGCTGGACTCGAATACTTCATCACTGACAAATTGCAACTGACCCAACGGCAGCATACGTCTGGCTTCCAGCAAAGCTTCCGGGCTGGCAGACTGTCGAAATAACAGTTGTTCACCGTACACAGGGTGTTGCTGATACAGCACCCCATATTGTTGTACCCAGGCAAAAGGCAACTGTGGCTGTAGTGTGACTGCCTGGTTCATCGTGCCTCCTGAGTATAAAAGGCGCTGATATCGTTTTGCAGTGTGCTCAGGGAGTAGCCATTCGACAGTGTTTTGTTCAGATTTTCATTGATTCGTTGCCCGTTAGTGGTGCGATCAATATCTTGTTCTTGTTGAAATTTATCGAGTTTTTTCTTACTGGCATCAACATAGTCGCCTTGTTCGCGAATAATTGTCGGACGGATAAACAGCATCAGGTTACGCTTCACCATTTTCTGCGATGTTGAACGGAACAGAAAACCAATACCCGGAATATCACCCAGCAGGGGAACTTTACTGGTGACATCATGGCTGGTGCTATCCAGTAAACCGCCAACCACCACAATATTATTGCTGCCAACCATCACCGCATTTTTAACCATACGAGTGTTGAAGGTCGCTCCCAGATCGCCCGTTCCACCTGGTGCTTTCTCGGCCACGCTGGAAACTTCCTGTTCAATTTCAAGCAACACGGAGTCACCTTTATTGATTTGCGGTTTGACTTTCAGCTTAATACCGACACTTTTACGATCGACCGTGCGGAAAATATTATCCCCAGTAGTGGTTTGTGAACCGCTCAACACCGGTACTTCCTGACCGACACTGAATTCCGCTTCCATATTGTCGAGAGTCACAATACTAGGGGTGGCCAAAATGTCGTTCTGGCTATTGGTACGTAGCGCAGTAAACAGGCCGCTCCAGTTGCCACGGTAAAAACCAGTGGCCAGGCCGGTGATGCCTTTAAGTGAACTGCCCATGTCATTAGAGGTGATAGAACTGGCGGATGCGCCGTTTTCTGGGAAATTGCTGCCACCACCATTGCGATTAAACCATTGCACTCCCAGATTTAGGGCATCACTGTCCTGAACTTCGACGATGATGGCCTCGACCAAGACTTGTGCCCGGCGAATATCCAATTGATTAATCACTTGTTCAAGATCACGCAGTAAGTCAGGTGCGGCATTGATAATCAGGGAGTTGGTTTGTGCATCTGCTTTAATAACCACGTTTTTCATCATGGCAACGGCGGGGGTAGCTTGGCCTTTACCGCCCTGCTGGTTGGTACTAACACCATTAAGGACGTCTAACAGGCTTTCTGCCTTAGCAAACTTTAGATAAATAACTTTGGTATTACCGTGGATATCACCTTGTTTATCCAACTCTTGCACGGTATCAATCATGCGCTGACGAACTTGTTCTTCGCCGCCGATCAATACTGAGTTGGTACGTTCGTCGGCCACAATGGTGGCGGACATTCTGCCATTGGCATTTTTTCCGCTGCTTTTATGCAGTGATTCAGCAATACGAGCCACCTCGGATGCCGAGGCAAACTGTAATTTGATGGTTTCTACAGTCTGGTCGCCGGCCTTATCCACGTTTTTAATAATGGCGACCAACTGATTGACCACTGCCGCTCGCCCGGTTAACAGCAAGACATTTGAAGGATCATAGTGAACGACAGTACCGAAAGCGGCATCATTCAACTGGCGTAGTAGGGGAGCCAGCTCTTTGGCTGCCACGTTATGTAACGAAACAACGCGCATGACGACTTCGTCGCCTTCTGCCGGATTTTCGCCTTCAATTAAAGGGATGGCAGAACCTTTGGTATTTTTGGCAGGAATAATTTTGATCACATCACCGGGCATATTAACCACGGTAAAGCCATAAACCTCCAGGACACTCAGGAAGAATGGGTAATAACGGTCAGGTTCCAGCTCTTGATAGCTGCGTACGCTGATGTTGCCTTTTACTGCCGGATCAATAATGGCGGTTTTATTCAAATTCTTACTGACGGTATTGATAAATTCATTAATATCAGTGTTCTTGAAGTTAACAGAAAACGTTTCAGCATTGGCTCGTGGCAGATGTAACGCCGTTACCAGCAATAGTATAATGACGGCAAAGGATAAAACCCGCTGACTTAATATGCGGGGATATTGATAATAATTGAATGTTATATCGCGATTAAATATCATTTTTTCATCTTTAATCTAATAATGAGGTAAATTCTGCCGTCAGTTAATGTTATTTCAACTACTTAACTTTAATCTAACAACAGGGATTCGTAATATCCTTGGTGATTAATGATGACGCGATCGTCAAATATTTTTATCACCACAGCATTATTTTCTGGCATTTTTTCACCCTGACTATATGAGCTCTGATACTTGTTTTGCTCAATAATGGTAATGCTCTTTTCATGTATGCTACTGCTCAGTATCCCTACCACACGAGCGGCCAGATTACTGGGTGGAGCATGAAATAATAACGGGTCATCTGCTGCTAAATAACCCACTCGATAGGGGTTGTCTGAAGCATCAGCCGTTTCCGCTGAAAATAAACTTAGCTTTTTGAGTTCCGCAATCTGATTTCCTTTAATGCTATCTTTATGTGTTTCTAGTACGTGTGTTTCTGAATTATCAACAGTTGTGGATAACAAAAGTGGTATCGGATGATGCTCAATACGCAGTAAAATCAAAATGACCAGCAGTAACGCCACAACAATATTTCTTGTCGTAGTATTGAAATATTTTGCCTGACCAGATGAGTGTAAATAATCTCGGATAATCAAATTATGACCAGTCATGAAGATATAAATAATGAACGCCCAAAATTGACAATTCGGGTAATGGCCAAATTGACATTGCGTTTGGGTTCGGTATCACTCGTCATTTTTTCGCACTGATCCACTTTGGGGCAAAATTGTGGATTCTTTACACTGACTAGTTGCTCATTTAATTTAAGACCATAATGAGGAACCGTGACAATCAAGTTTTCAGTGATGTTATTACGCTGTAATAATGCACGGAACTGGAAAATAAGTTGGTGATAGTTGTTATCACTGATTCTTTGATGATTTTCATACCAAACCAAATTAATAATCTTTCGCTTACAGTTAATCTCTTTAAGCAAGGCAACCAAAAGCCTTTTTTGTCCCTCACTTAAGGTGATCGTCTGTTGACTGGTATGGATGACCAATTTATTGATCGAACACTGTAGCGTAAATATATCTTTATAAGCGAGAGTCTCATCGCTAAGTAACTGGATGCATTCTTCCCTATTTAACATACTTTTTTATCCTTGACCGGTGTATTCAATTTGATATTTTTCTGGCTTCACTAGAGTGACATTCTCTTAAGCACTTTTTTACCGCTTAGCTCATGTTTAATCACTGCAGCTATATGCAGTAGCACTAATGTAGCGAGTATGGCGCAGGAAAGTATGTGAATAGTGTTGAATAGTTTGGTAACAGCAAGGTCATGAATAGGTTGTGGGATGATAAAGAGATCAAAAACGTTGATATCTCTTTCCATCATCAGTACTCCAGTGACTAACACAACGGAAATATTCAGATAAAGAATAAAATGTACGGCGTGAGCAATAAATCGAGCCAATGCATTGTCATTAATATCTTCAGGTTTTTCTGAGGCAAAGTAGAAGTAAATCCGAATGATGAACACAGGGATCAACAAGGTGGTTAGCGAAACATTAATAAATCCTGTTAGTGTCTTTAGCTCGGGAGATACGTCAAACAATCCTACATAAAAACCGGAAATAGTGGCCCAAATGATAACCAATGCAGAAATCCAGTGTAAAATCACTTGCTGCCAAGAATACTTTTTTTTCATTTTCATTTCCGATTAAAAAATGCCGCTATACAAGCGGCAAAGAAGGTGTTGACTACAGATGTAGGTATTAACTAAATTAAATTTAGTTGTGCAGGCTATAAATGAATAATACTAGAGGGTGTTATTCAATTCTTATTGGCTCTGCTGTATTCCAAACACAGTTTAACCAAGTTAATTTTAAAATTGAATTAGGTGAACTCTCCAATCTTAGTGGGAGTTATCCGATAATTTAAATTGTTCAATAAATGACTAAATTGATCTCGAACCTGTAGGCGGCATCAATATAAAAAATATATTTTGCCGAATTGATTAGCGTTGTTTAAGGGAGTGACTATTTTGGAAAACTTATGAATCTCTGGCAATTGTTAATGCAGAGTCATGTTATGACTATGTCATATACCTTGAGTGTAGTATTCATTCAAATACAGCGCTTTCATTTTCCGAACCCCGGCTAGTCGCCCTGAGGGATCCCCACAAAATCACCATTAATAAACTAGCACCATATTTCGGTAGGCTCTGGCAAGGTGATTAAGTGCACTATTCAGTGCTATTCGTCGCAATATTAGCGGAGAGTGTCTTAAGACATTCTCTGCTAACGTCAGATAAGATATGACCCGCCTCGACTTCACACTGTTAGCCTGATACCTCACATGTAATCCTTTATTTTCAAAATGATACCCCATTAACCACATCACAATTGTACTTAACGTTGCTAACAGGCTCAGGACCTGCATTCGCTCCGTTGTTCTGCTGCGGCTTGCACGCAAACCAAATCCAAAGCGCTCACTTTTTTCATCACGGAAATTTTGCTCTATTTGCATTCTTCTGCTGTATATTTTCATGACTTCACGGGGCCTGAAGTCGTCGCTACTGGTAAACAGTAGCCAGGGTGTTTTGGCTGATGAGCGGCCGTCACGCTCTTGTTTGTAGCGTTTTATCCTGCCACAGGAACGTCTGTTTTTTCTACCTTTAGGGGCTTTCTTATAAAGATAAAAATGGCCTTCGCAGCGGGCATATTGAGTACGTGACAACGTACCCGGCCCCAAATATTCGGGCTGGCTTCTGGCCTGAAGTTCCTGTGGTTTGTACCAGATATCACCCTCCCGATGCAGTCGAAGTCGTGTATATCCCCTTATTCTTCCGACAAAATCCCAGCCTAATGATTTTATATGTTTGAACCAGGCATTTTGGAAACCTGCATCGGTAACAATAATAACTCTGGCATCGGGATTAACGGCTCGGGCAAGTGCATTTAAAAATGTTTTATGAATTTGTTCGCTCTGCTGTTCAGCCGACGGAACAATCTGACTTAACAAAGGAATGGAGCGGCCATCACAAATTAAACTGGCCCGGAGAATGTGGTATTCATGCGAGTGATATCCACTCCAGTCAACAGCAACCACGCACAGAGATAATTTCCGGGTCAGCATAGCTATAATATTATTGAAAATCAGTGGAATATCACGATGAAGAGACTCATTTCCCAGCAAACGGTCCACGCGTTTAATTTTGTTTTTAACCTGAGCCTGACCCGGTAAGAAACGGCCGATACTGGTTAGAGTGAGTGAAGCTCCATTGATTAAAGCAACAGTGGCATCCATCAGGGCGCTTTGCCGGTATTTATGAAATGGTGCTAAGGCATTCTGGAAAAAATTTTGGCATACTTTACGAACAAGCATAGCGGTGATCTCATTGAATTGGTGGAGCAATCAGTAGATCACATCACGCTATGCCTGTCTTGTTTTCTGGGGATTCTTCAGGGCTAGTCGCCGGGGCTATTTATTTAGCTGTTATCTAGCAAGGCATAAAATTGCGTGAGCGTCTGTTGCAGATAGGGCAAGCTTTCTGCATTTTCCAGTGCCTCGCATAAGACTACCTGTTCAGGGGTGCCAAACATCTGGCACAACCCCAGCATTTTATGGCCGAGCTTCTGTGCGGCAACCAGATCACCCTCTTTTATCACTTCTTCAATATAGCCAAGATAATCACGAATACTGGCGTAAAATCGTGCGCTGAAGGTGGCATCAGTCATGTTCTTTTTCCTTAGAAGCAAAATAGTCACGTATCAATTGCTGCCATTGTTCGCGTGCAACCGGTTTTTGTAGCAGGTAATCCATACCGACTTCACGGGCGCGCTGCGCATCTTCTGTTTTCAGTGAAGCTGATTGACCGATAATCAGCACCGGTTCTGGGCTATCTTGCATCAGTTTTCGCAGGTGACGTACCAGTTCAAAGCCGTCGCTCTCATCAAGCCGACAGTCGGTCACAATAATAGTATGGTGGTGTTGTAACCAGCTCTGATACGCCTGCTGCGTGTTTGCTACCGCATCGACCTGAAACCCCATGCTGCTAAACAGTTCATATTGAACTTCCAGCAGCAGTGGCTCATCCTCTACCACCAACAGACGCCGTGATTCTGTAATGATGGTAGTAGGGAGATGTAACTCAGGGCTGTCACTGCTACTCTCGAGCGGCTGCTCCTCATTACATAAATCGGTGATGGCAAGGTAGAGTGCCGAGGCGTACACCGGGCGCGGGATAATCACCGAATCCCCTTGCTTATTGTGTAGTTGCCAGTGTTTTTGCGCTACATCCAGTTGCAGATCAATCTCCGGCCCACGAGCCGCAGCAGGGAGTGGCTCAGCGGCAGAGTAATAGGGTAACTCGCAGCCATCCAGAATCTGAGTAATTTCACCGCTCAATGAGGACGGTATCTCAGTGGGCATGATGATATGTAGCCCTTCAGGTAGCGGGTTTTCGATAGCATAATGGGCCGCAATTGCGGGTAAGGCAATGGTCACCCGCGAGCCGACCCCCGGCTGACTGACAATGGCCAGATGTCCACCGGTGAGATGCATATTTTTCTTAGCCACAAATAATCCCAGCCCAGTGCCCTTAGGGTGTGGGGTGTCGCTATCTGTACGAGAGAATTTGCCCTGATAAAAAGGTTCTGAAAGCCGTGCCAGTACCTTGCTGGGGATCCCGGTGCCGGTGTCTATCACCTCAATGCTAAACATGTTCTTGCCGTCCACTTGTAGCAACGAGCATTCAATTAATACCATACCGTCATGGGTGTGCTTAATGGCATTGCTGACGATATTGTTCAGCGCCTGAGAGACCAGGGTGCCATCGAACAAGTGGGGTAAAAAAAACTGCTTTGACTGGTAACGAACCTGGAGTGTGGTGCCGTGTGTTTCGGCAAAACTGATAAATAGTTTGACCGTGGTATCGCACAATTCAGCCAGTAACTGTGGTTGTGGATTTTGTGTTACCGACCCAGCATTGATTTTGGCGTTATCCAGTGACAGGTCAAGATTATCCAGTAATTCGCGGGTGACATGAATAACGTTAGCAAGCCTTTCGCGCTGGCTGGTTGAGACTATTTTGTCTACCAGCCCTTCGCAGGCGGTCAAAATACCAATCAGCGGCGTGCGCAATTCGTGCGCAATGACTGACAGCTCCAGATTGTTTTTTGAACCCAGTCGGACAAGCTCCATTTTTAATCGCCGGTAGCGATAGAAAACGAATAACAGCAAGCATAATAAAGCCGTAGCCAGCCCCCCAACATAGAAAGTCAGCTTGTAATCTTTCGGTAGAGGAATGTTAGTGTCGCTAATAATCCATTTTGCCGTAAGTTCAGCTTGCTGTTTAGCCGAAATGGACGCGATAGCTTTATTAATGATATTGATCAGTATTTGATCTTCAGGGTGGGCAGCCATCGCCAGAGAGATCTTGGCAGAATGGGGGCGCGATATCTTTAATTGCCCCGGATATTTGACATTCATATAGTAAAGAGCGGTGGGTGAGAGGACGACCGCAGCTTCAGCCTGCCGGTTTATCACTTCAGCGATTGTCTCTTCGGGAGAATAAACAATTTTGTAATTAACACCTGGAAATTGCTTGGTAAACCACTCAATCAGCGATGAATAGTCGGTGATGGAAACATAGCCTTCCATCAGATCGTCCGGGGTGGCGATATGGCGCGTGGCCTTGCGGGTAACGGTCAGTGGCCAGGTGGTAAAGATCGGTACACTGCTGATGAGCCCGTGGGTTTGCGCAAACGAAATTGAGGTACTGGTAAGTAGCGAGATCTTACCGCTTTGCAGATTGGTAACGGATTCTCTGTCGTTGTTACTGAATACTGGCTTAAATTTTATTCCGGTGACAGTGGAGATTATATCGATATAATCCCGGGTCAGCCCAATATGCTCTCCGATACTATTAAATTTTTCAATCGGATAAGAATTCGGGAAAATACCGTAGTTCACCACTGGGTGCGTTTTAATATAATCCAGCTCTTGCGGTGAAAAAACGATGGCCTCGGCAGCATAAACAGCCGTCGATGAAAGCAGGGTAAGTGCCCATGTCAGGTAGATTTTATAGAGAAATTTCATGAGCATATTTAAAGAAATCAGTGTTTGAAGTAAGCCCCAGTTTTTTGAAGGCACGCGTTTTCGTGTTCGATACCGTTTTAAAACTGATATTCAGGCGCACGCTGATTTCTTTCTGCTTCAGGCCATTAAGTAGCATCCTTAGTACTTCGGTTTCGCGCCCGGTTAAAGTGTGATGTGTATTTTGCTGTGTAGGTTGAGACAGTGATGCCAGCTCAATAGGGAAGAATTTTTTACCGCGGGCGACATATGAAATAGCAAAAAACAGCTCCTGAATATCGCTGCTTTTTTGCACAAAACCCCATGCCCCCGCTTGCCAGGCAAGACGCGCTACTGCCAGGCTTTTATGAGCGGTATGGACAATAATTTTCAATGCGGGGCGCAACTGAAGCAGGCGCTTGATTAACCCGACGCCATCCTGAGGCAGTGATGCATCCTCGTTCTCATCTGTTTCACCCGCCACGAGGGAATAATCCAGTAATAGTACTTCAATCTCAGGGTTGCTTTCTAGTAGCGTGATGAGTTCGGGTGTATTACTGACACAACCGACGACCTGCAGCGAAAAGTCACTGTAAATAAGTTGGAGTTCGGGTTCTTTGTGATGATAAGGATACTTTTTTAAGATCTCCATCAGCGCAAGGCGACTGAAAGGTTCATCTTCGATCATTGCTATATTGAGCGTTTTCGTTTGTGTCATAAGAAGCCTCGATCAAGTGAGGCAAGTGCTAACTGTCATTTACTGTCAGTAATAACTTCTCACCTGATTGACGTAAGAGCGGTGTGAGCTTGTCACTCATCATTATCAATTTACCCTCTTTCTCTACCCTTACACTGATATTAAGAGGCTGTGAGGACAATGATAACTCATTCGGTAGTTGCAAGCGAAATGGAATTGTAAGACTTTTCGTCTTGGTCATAAAACTATACTCATGAAGCATGTATTCTTTCTCTCCAGAAGCCTTATTCTGAGAAAGTGAGAGCGTAATTTTAACATTTTCAGGTATTGTCTTACTATTACTCAGAATATTTCCTTGAATGTAACCCCCATTGTAATTGCGGCTATTGTCGGTCGGCAGCGTACAGCCGGATAAAACCAGCGACAGAATTAAAATTAAATAGTAAGAATAACTTTTTTTATGAGTATTAAAACGAGATTTCATCGGATTATCCTGCGGTAAAAATATAAAAATAAGAACAGGTGGCGGCGATAGCCAATGTACAGGTTGTAATAACTGCATCAATGATGCCTTTTTGGTGCATAACTTTATTTTTTACTGCGGCTTTTTGCTCTGGAGCTACTGATGTTGACTCGGCTGTCAGCGCTTTCTTGGTACCTGTATATGAAATACCAATTCTTGGTAAAGTGGCAATCAGGGTTTCATCCAGATTAGCTTTCTTAAATGAGCAGCGTAATTGTCTTACCAGTTTATAATAACTACTTTCAGTAACAATAACGCCGCGCTTTTCCCAAATTGCATACATAACTTCTCTTTTGCTACAGGTTTTATCCAGCAGCATTTTTAACAGACATGACTCACTTTCTGAAAGTACCACGACAGTTTCTTGTTGGGTCAATGTCCTCTTCCAGGAGTTAAAAATAACACTTTCACACAAAACAATACTAGTTGGGTTCAGTTCATTATTCGTCATGGTATTTTCGCCTTCGTAAAAGATTAACTAAGTTCAAGGCGTGTTTTATACCTTCTCCTTAAAAGGTTCTCAACGGTAGAAAGGCTGATATGGGTATATTAAAGAATACTCTCCATGCGTTTGGAGAGTGATCTCTGTGTGCTTGAGGATTACTCTTCTTTTGGGCGTTAAATATTAATATGTGGGAGTGGATCTTAACAGCGACGCGTTCCTTTGGGCAAAATCAGGCCCGGAATTGACGATTTTCATAATTTTGCTGGCGTACTTGTCTCTATAGTGGGCAGTTTCTGAATGATACGCACCCACTGCGCGCCAGCTATAGCCATGTTTTTTAAACTTCTGGCTCAGCAAATAGGCCCCAGCTTCAATGTTGGTGCAAGGCTGCATCAGCGCCTGTTTATTCTTGATGATCCCTTGGGATTTTAGCGGATCAATATTAATGGTATTAATCTGCATCAGGCCATAATCATGGCTACCGTTTTTGTTAATATTACGCGCATCCGGCTTTCCGCCAGATTCATTAATAATAATCGCTTCGAGAATAATTTCTGGCACATCCCAGCGAATAGCCGCACTTGATAAACAAGATGCCTGAGCTATCACCGGGCTGAGAAACAGTATAATGGATAAATAATAAATAATAGTTTTCATAGGGAGTTAAATTTAATAATACTCATCACCATCATCTTCAGTAGGAACTTTACCCATTTTATCTAAAGATTGTTGATTCAGTTGGCCAATAATCATATTGGCTGCTAAATACATTGAATAAGCCGGATTGAATTTTTCTTTCAGTAAAGCTTTATCTTCCGACAGCTCGGATGCCTTGAGCGTTGTTACCAGCTGGGCAATAAATTGTTTGCGTTCTGCTGTAGGCAAACTGTTTAGTTTCTTTTTGAGCAGCACGAAGAGATCTTTCTTGTCTTGTATCATGCGCAGATTGCCAACAAAGTCGTCAATGTCTGATTGCTCGATGGCTGAAAGTTGTGGTGCATCCGTAGGTTCCTTTTTCTCTGTTACGGCGACTTTCACCACCGGATTGTCTTGCCATGCTTGCGCAACCCGCTGATGAATATTGTTAGCAGCAGGAACCGGTTTAGCATCACTGATCGCTGCTGCCATTTTCAACGTGGAGTGAATCGTCGTAATTGTCATGTCGTTCTCCTGAGTGACCGAATTGTTCGGATAGTTTGCTGTATAAGGCCTTTCTGGACTGCAAAATAGTGCAGCGTGCCGGCAGGGATAAAATATGTGGCAACGTGCGTTGCGCCGCGCTTTCTGGGGAAAAATGAAGAATTTCATTATTCACCTCCAACGCAATACTCTCTTCCGCACCACCGAGTACGGTAATATGCTGCATTTCCGCCAGCGTAGGTTTTAGTTTTTTCAGTAATGAGGGGGGCAAGTGTATCTGGATCTGTAGGGATTCAGAATGCTGCCGGATAAAGTGGTCACTGACGATTTCATACATCCGTGGATCACTAAACATCTCCTCTAACAGTGTTTGCAAGCGGGCCTCACTACTGGCCAGTGTCTGTTGATATTGGCGCTGGCTTGATTCCAGCCCGAGTAAGAGATCGGCTAACAGTTTTTGCAGCCCATCCTGATACCCTTGCTGGTAAGCAATACGTTGTATTTCCTCTGCTTCTTGTTGAGCCTGCTGACAGTGCTCAGAGGCCTGTTTTTTGGCCTGTGCTGTTAGCGTTTTTTCATAGCGGCTCGCTTTCATGACTTGATGTTTAATCAAAACTTTTTCTAGTGCGGTTTGCCGGATATCCGGCTCAGATTGCTGCGACATAACGGCAAGCTCCTTCTATCACATTCCAGGGTAGAGCATTTTTCATCGGCGTCTCCATTAACTGTCGGGTGACGGAACTGAACATATAGCTGGCTCGTGCGGTATACACCTTGCCAAATGGCTGCAAACCCGCCAATAGTTGTGCCGCACCTGCCGCCAGCAGCGTTTGTGGTGATGATGGCGTCTGCTGTAGTTGGCGGAAATTGTCGCTTCCGCGTTGATGCAGTTGCGCATATTGGGATGTTTCCACCCACCACGGGAGCGGCGCCGGGTGTAACAGCACCCCTAGCGCCCAGGCAACCTTGGGCAATTGTGCCCAATGCTCAGCAATGAAATCGGGCAACAGCAGCGTATTGCTATCAGGTGCAGGCAGTTGATACTGTCTCAACAAGCGCTGATTATGAGCTTCTTGTAATACCTGAGGTAGGGCGGGGTAATCAATGCAGCTGTGCTCTGCGTGAAAGTAGCCACCCGGTGCCAGCAAGATTTCATGCTGACAAGCGAAACTAAACCGACCGGGATTGGCTGTCATAATTTTTGCTCCGTACTGTCCGAAGGGGCTTCTTTTTTGCTGTTTTGTTGCTTGCGACGCCAAAGTAACAAAATGGCACCGGCAGCGGTCATCAGGGCCGCAGCAATACCGATCAATAGCACCGGTGGTACTGGGAACTGTGGCTCACTTTTGATCTGTCGCTGCAATGGCGGGCGCTCAACCACTACCACCGAAACATTGTCAAAGCTGGCTTCAGCAAAGCTGTTGGTGAGAAATAACTTAATTTTGCTCATCATCAGCTTAGGATCTTCATTGCCAGCATAAGTCACCAGACTTGAAACCTGCTGCGGTTCTTTGACCCGGCTATTGCTGTTTAAGGGATAACTGACGTGCACTCTGGCGTTTACCACGCCGGGAATGGTCAGCAGCGATTGTTCTAACCGTTGCTCAATTAAGGAAAGCAAGCGTGAACGTTCTGCCTGTGGTGATGCCACCAGTGAATCCCCTGGGAATGCCTGGATAATTTCCACTGACTCTTTAGAGGGCAGGTTGTACAGGCGTAACAAATCCACTGCGGTCACAAAATCACTGCGTGCCACCTTAATGGAATTACCTAGCTTGCCATTTTCCCTGCGCGTTCCTTCCACGCCATTTTCCTGTAGGACCGCCAGCACTTCATTGCTCTGGCGTTGGCTAAGTTCAGTGAGCAGCACTTGGTTATCACAACCAGACAGCAGCCAAATAGCACTTATCACCAAAAATTTCGTCAGTTTATTCATGGGTTACGGGGCTTTTAATACAGAGTCAATCGCGGAGGCACCCTTATGGGTTAGCGTGGCGATGAAATTGATCGCATGATTATAATTATTCACACGACTTTGAAATTGTAATAACTCCGAGGGGTTAGACACATCTATAGTGTCGGCCCCGTTAATCAGAGCGGCTTTTTCCCGTTCAGCAGCAACGGTAATATTTGCCCCCTTTTTTTGAAACTCACTGCCTATAGCACTACCCGGCACCATCTCAGGGAGATTTTGTTCTGCGAAAGACGGAATGCTCGGGGAGATATTGGTTAATATTGACATAAACTATCCTTAATAAAGGCGTAATATCACCGCACAGTGATATTACGCAGCAATAATATTATGCGTTTCGAATACAAACGCCGGTGGTATCGCGAAAAGTCTTCATAAGATTGCTTTGTAATTGGCGCGCAAAGTTAAAGTTTGAACTTAAGATAGAAATTTCCGCCAGTTTAACTGGGTTATCTATTTCTATATCTTTTTTCTTAAGCTCTTCGGCCAATTTATTTCCATGCTCTCCAACACTTGTGTTTAATGCTCCCAGGGCACGGTATATCATCCCCATGTTGTGACCCTTTGAAGTAGTATCAGGCATTTCAAGTGCGGAGGGGTTCCATTTACCTGTTGCATCAAGTCCATCTAAAGCCATAATTTATATCCTCATTAATTAATATTAGTTTTAAAATGACACTGGATTAAAGTACCAGTGGTTGTTATCCAGCAGAACATAGCCGTTTGGATTATTGACCAGCGACTTGCCTACCAAATGATTTGTGCTCAGAGATATAGAGAACTGAATATGACTAGCTCCATATCGCCTGGTGAAATTTTTGGAGAAATCAATTACCGACAGCGCCTGTTTATCGTTCAGGCTGGCATTAATAATAAAAACAGCAGTCCCGTTTTTATTATCCACCCGCCAGGGCACATTACTTTCAGTCAGACCTTGTTCTGCCTTGTGTATCAATTCGGTTGCGTTGTAACTCTCTAACCGACTTTTTATCGGGCAACCGAGAAAATCTGTCAGTGTCTGTTTAATTATTTTATTATCTGGCGCTGGATAGTTGCCTTTTAAC
Source organism: Yersinia enterocolitica subsp. enterocolitica (assembly GCF_901472495.1). Lineage (NCBI taxonomy): Bacteria > Pseudomonadati > Pseudomonadota > Gammaproteobacteria > Enterobacterales > Yersiniaceae > Yersinia > Yersinia enterocolitica. Next base: position 2,538,894 of record NZ_LR590469.1, on the reverse strand, counting down.
CAGCGAATCACTGGCTGACAAGGGAGTGTTAAATCTACTTTCAACAGACCCGGTAATTGCTTGTCCAGCTCAGTTTCTATCTCTTCTTCCAACGCGGCGATTTTTTTCAATGTCACCGGCTGTTGATAATGTTCCCGCAGTAAACGCTGGGTGCTCCAGTCCAAATCACGCTGTGTTCTTACCAGCACCAGGCTCTGACCATTTCCACTCGTGGTGACGGTCAATGGTGAGCTGCTGCCCTGAAGTAGGGTTTCCAGCGTTTTGACCTGGCGTGCTTCACTGTTGTAGTTAACCAGCTTCCAACCAATAACAGCAGTGAGCGCGGCGAGCATAATTCCGGCGACATAAATTGAGTTAATTTTACGCCCGGTAGGTAAGGGGGCGCCGACATCACTGGCGGCACTTTCCACTCCGGTCGTTTGCACGTTAAGAGGCAAACTCTCCTCACTATTCCACGGGGTGTTCAGCATTTTAATCACCACCGGAAAGTGCTCGGCCAGCATCACTTCCTGAAATATCACCGGCTGCTTAATATCAGGGCAATCACCGCTCAGGGTGAGATACCACTTATCAATATTCTCAGCTTCAGGCGCTGAAATTGCGTCATCGTCACAGACAATGGTGAGTTGGTAATTACCCTGTTCACCCGGCAAATAATAGGTGGTGAAGCCGTCGTTATCTGTTTCTGTTGAATAGCTTTGCTCAGGACCAATCACGATTCGATGGCTACCCGCTTTGAGCATTAATTCATTACCGCTTAGAGGCCCACTGGCAATCCTCATTATCAAGACGCGGTTGTCTGTGTCCCTCATAATATTTTCTCGTTGAACCAAATTGGCGACAAGTAAAGCCGAGTACGAATTTTTTGTCAGCGGAATTGACCTGACTATTTCATACCGGGCGGATTCCCAGTGGGAGTCATGGCTATTCCGAGTGATTCCGTTTAATAAATCGACATCATCGTTCATTGTGTTGCAACTCAAATAACGAGCTGGAGACGAAGAACGATGACAGCAATAAATAATGACATTAAGCCGGTAACGCCAGTGGCTCATTGTTTATCCCTGCAGGATAGTCTGGTGTTGGCTGTACCTGATGATCAGGCGCTGGAGTTGACGTTTCGCTCTGTTTATTCGGGTAACAGCGTCGTAATTACTCAGCCTTCACTGTTTATTTGCCATAACCCCGGCAAGATTGAGGGTGATAAAACTCACTGGTTTTTACACAGCATCACGTTAGCCAGTTTCATCGAAACTCTCGCAACGATTGATGCTGCATTAGGTAAATCATTTTTGGATACTGAAGTGAAATCATCTGTTGCGGCGCTGCCGTGGTCAGAGGTTATTTCCCTTGATGCACCAGATGATGCGACAAAAATGTCAGTGAATAATACCGTGATTGATTTAATACTGCGTAACCAAACGGAATTCAATACTTGGTGCGATCTATTACGAAAATATGAAGCCTACGGAATGATGAGCTTCTTATTATCAGCTTCGGAACAGACAGATAATGTCAGCATTAATTATTTAAGTCAGCGATATGGCGTCTCTGCGGCCTACTTCAGGCAATTATATCGAGAGAGCTTTAAGGCAACAGCCAAGAAAAAAATGATGAATGTGCGTATGGCATCTGCCGTATTACAACTTATCGAAAGTGAAGGTTCAATTCTTGATGTGGGTCTGGATGCTGGATATTGCTCGGCCTCGCATTTTACCAATGATCTCAAAAAAGAGTTGGGGTTAACACCCTCAGAAATAAGACGTTTGGAGTCTATTTTATATGAAAGTTAAATACAGAGGAGTGATCTATTTTTCACTCTTATTGTTGGCAGGCCATATGAGTCAGGTCAACGCTGAGGTGATTACCGCATTGCCCGTCGGGCAGGAAAACGTTAATGACTCCTTTGTCGCAAATAACGTCATGGTCGGCAAGCTGTTTGATGCCGTCGCTGAACGGCTGGAGAAGCCGATTATTCTCAGTAAGTTGGCGGCACAAAAGCGCGTCACTGGGAACTTTAATTTGGCGAATGCTGATGAGATGTTTAAAGCATTATCCCGACGTATGGCGCTGGTGTGGTACGACGATGGCGCGGGCATCTATGTTTATGACAACAGCGAAATGCGTAGTGTCATTGTTCACACTCAGGCTGCGGGTAGTGGGCAAGTGCTTAACTATATTCAGAAAACCGGAATTTACGATAAGCGTTTTCCGGTCCGTACCGAAGGCGATAACCGTTTACTGTTTGTCTCAGGACCACCGCTTTATGTGGAGTTGATTAGTGCGGCAGCCGCCTATCTTGATGAGCGTATTAAGCAGGAAGACTTGGCCAGCGGCGGTGAAGTGGCAGTTATCCCGTTAAAACACTCATCAGTCACCGATCGTACCTATAACCAACGTGGGCAAAGCATCACAATTCCTGGGATGTTAACGGCACTTAATGCTCTGTTCCAGGGTAACAATGGCACGACGGAAAGCACACTGACGATACAACCGAAAGAGGGTGAACCGACGATCGAAGCAGGTTTTCCGGCTCCACCATCAGTTAACGGCGGTGACAGCGCGCTTAAGCTGGCTGCTGGCGCTAAAACGAGCAGCCCATTTTCTCTGGTCGCGTATCCCGACAGCAACAGTCTGGTAGTAAAAGGCAGCGCAGAACAGATTCGCTATGTTCGCCAGTTAGTCCATACCTTGGATAACAGCCGTAGCCAAGTGGAGCTATCACTGTGGATTATCGATGTGACGCAAAGCAAAGTGGACGATCTGGGCGTGCGTTGGGAAGCGGGTGGTATCGGTGTTGCTGGCGGTTCAGTTACCTTTAACCGCAGTACGCTAAGTGACAGCAAAACGTTTTTGGCGCAAATCGACGCGATTAGTAAAACCGGCAATGCCCGTATCGTTTCGCGCCCGGTTATCTTGACGCAGGAGAATGTGCCGGCGCTATTTGATAACAACACCAGTTTTTATGCCCGAGTGGAGGGCGAGCGGGTGGCCTCACTGCAACAGGTGACATATGGCACCATGATCAGTGTGTTGCCGCGCCTCTCAGGGGGATCGAGTGTTGAAATGGAAGTCAATATTGAAGATGGCGGATTAAACCGTGATAACTCGGGCAAACTTGCCGATATCGCTGGGCTGCCAGAGGTTAACCGCACCAACATCAATACTGTGGCACGTATTGGTCGCGATAAAAGCCTGCTGATTGGCGGATATACCCGTGATCAAGTTGAAGAGGGTGAGACTCGGATTCCGCTGTTAAGTGATATTCCGCTTTTGGGTAACCTGTTTAAGTACCGTTCGCACAACCAGCAGAAAATGATCCGTATCTTTTTGATTCAGCCGCGTTTACTGGATGAAAACGAAGCATGGGATGGTCGTCAGTTCTCTGAAACTGAACGCTTAACCCGCCATGATGGCAAGTTAAACGGCACCGTTGAGTTTCTGAAGAAGTATGCGAGCCAGCCGTGGCAATAGGTCCTGTTGGCGGCAACTCACGCTTTTTAGTGGGTCAACGTGACAAAAGTAGCTCCGCGGCACAGGCCAGTGATGATGCTGACGAAGCGGCGCGTGGACAGGGAGTCATTGATAACAGTAGTGAATATGCCTCGATGTCCATGTTGGCAGCCAGTCATGTGCGCCGTCGCGGGCCGACAACAGACAGCAAGGAAGAGTGGACGCGTTTTTCTGAGCGCATCCTGGATGCTCAAGCGGATGAAAAAATCCTGCGGGTTGAAGGGGCGCTGAACAGCAAATTGATGACGCAGCAGCAGCTACATGCTTTTTTGCTCCAGTATTTTACCGATCCCAGTGATTTGCTTATGGTGCTGGCAGCATTGATTCACCGCAGCCGATTAAAGCGCAAGCAGCTCGAACAACTGGAAGCATTACGGGAACAGCTAGAGGCGGAAGACCTCGATCGCAGTGCTCAGGCGGGGATCAATATCGCGCTGGTGGCGAAAGCTTTTGCACAAAAAATGCAGCAGTCGGCTGGCAACTTGAGAATGCTGTATCGCGAGTTTCTTTGCTATGACGGCCCAGCGATTTATCTCTATGAGCAATGGGCTGAAGAGATGGTGGCTCAGGAACGTGAAAATATTATTCGTTACCTGGCGCGGGCTTTGGCTTGTGACTTACAAGCATTACCGTTGGGGAATATTAATGTTAGCGAATTTGGTGCTTTGTTTAATCGTGTTAGCCGATTAAGAGAGATGCAATCACTGGACGATACATTTCGCCAGCGTTTTTCTCATACCGATTTTGCTTTTATTAATCAGAGTGGTGAGAACATGCTTAGCAAATTGTTTATCAGCGGCATTCGCGGTCAAGAGAATTTTAACGACAGCTTACTCACATTTTATTCGCGGCAGCTCGGTGCATTAAGTACGGATATGCGTGCGCGTTTTTTGCAGATTTTAATTATCGCTTTTTCCATATTGCCGACAGGTATTTTCTCATCATTAGAAGAGCGCGAGCATTTTATTGACGGATTGAAAGAGAATATGAGTCATTTTATGGAGCAAGAGCTGGCTATGGCTCGGCGGGTATTACATGACGAAGAAGAGAACATTCCATGAATAAAATTACCGGACTATTGTTAAATATTCGCAATCGTCCTGAACTGTTGGTATTAGTCATCATGGTCATGGTTATTGCCATGCTGATTATACCTTTGCCGACGATTTTAGTAGATCTGTTAATTGGCCTGAATATTATGATTTCAGTGCTGATTTTTATGGGATCATTTTATATTACACGGGTGTTGGACTTCCGGTCATTTCCCTCAATTTTATTGATTACTACGCTATTCCGATTAGCGTTATCGATCAGTACCAGCCGTCTTATTTTGCTGGAAGCTGATGCTGGCGACATTATTGCCACCTTTGGCGAGTTTGTTATTCAGGACAATCTGGTGGTTGGGATGGTGGTATTTGCCATCGTGACCATTGTGCAGTTTATCGTGATTACCAAAGGTTCTGAACGTATTGCCGAAGTTGCGGCGCGTTTCTCACTTGATGCGATGCCAGGTAAACAGATGAGCATTGACGCTGATTTGCGTGCTGGGGTGATTGATGAGGCAACAGTAAAAGAGAAACGTAATGATATGGAGAACGAGAGCCAGTTATACGGCTCTTTTGATGGGGCGATGAAATTCATCAAAGGTGATGCTATCGCTGGGATTATCATTATTTTTGTCAATCTGATTGGTGGTATTTCCGTCGGAATGGCGCAATTGGGCATGGACATGCCTACGGCACTGAATACCTTCACCCTGCTGACCATTGGTGATGGCTTGGTAGCACAAATTCCGGCTCTGCTTATCTCTATCAGTGCCGGCTTTATTGTGACTCGCGTGGGCGGCAATGATAAAAACCTTGGTGAAAATATTGTCTCTGAGCTGTTTGCCAAAGATTTCACTATTATGATCACCGCGATCATTGTTTGTAGCATTGGTTTTCTGCCCGGGTTTCCTACGCCAATTTTCCTGTTCTTATCCGGTTTAATGGTAGCGCTGCTGTGGTATCGCCATCATCAGAAGCGCAAGGAGAAGAAACACCTTGCGGGTGATGAACAGAGTGATGCTGAAGTTAGCTCCGAGGTGGCAGAAGGCGAAACTCGACGGGAAAGTCAGGTTTCAGATGATGAGTATGTACCTGAAACACTGCCAATTATTATTTCGGTGAGCCAAAAACATAAGGAACTGCTGGAAGAAAATAGTTTTCTATCACGCATCAAGAAAGATATTTTTGTGCGCTATGGCTACCGCATCCCTGATATTGCCATTAACTATTCTCCGGTGGTACCAAGCGACAAAATTATTGTGCTGATTAATGAAGTTCGTGCGGGTGATTATAATATTTGCTTTGGTGGTTTACGTCTTCTTACGATTAACGATGAACTGGAATATCTGGGGCTGGAATTAACCCGATTTACTGATGAGCATGGTGCAGTCAGTACCTGGATCGCCAGTAAACATACTGATGATATTAAACAACTGGGTTTAATGGCACGCGATGATATTAGTGAGATTATCGACTGTATCGGAACTTTATTGCTGCATCACATTAATGAGTTCTTTGGGATTCAGGAAACTAAAAACCTGCTTGACGATCTGGAAAAGAAATACCCTGAATTATTAAAAGAGTGCTATCGCCATGCAACAGTACAAAAGATAACTGAAGTATTTCAGCGTCTGCTGATGGAAAAGATTTCCATCCGAAATATGAAACTTATTTTGGAAACTTTGGTGCAATGGGTGCCAAAAGAGAAAGACAGCATGATGCTGGTGGAATATGTCCGTGGCGCGATGGCCCGTTATATCTCATCTCGTTTTGCCACCGATGGGCGTTTGAATGTTCTGATGATTAATGATCAATTTGAAGACATGATTCGCCAAGGGATTCGTCAGGCCTCCGGTGGTAGCTTTATCAGCCTTGATCCGGCAAAAACCGATGACATTATTCAGGCCTTTGCTCAGACAGTAGAAAGCAGTTATCACTCTGTTCGAGATATGAGTGTGCTGGTGCCCGTAGATATTCGTCGTTTTGTGAAAAAAATTCTTGAGAGTCGTTTCCCTGAATTGGAGGTGCTCTCATTTAATGAGATCTCCGAGACAGTGAAAGTGAACGTAATTAAAACCGTGTAAGGAGAACTACCATGAAATACCGTTTTGTTGATGCATTGAATTCTTTTTTATCCACTGAAGGGCGCCAGGATTTAATTAACTCGCAGCTTGATTGTCATTCAACTATTCAGTTAGAGCTGAATGAATCACCGCCTATTAATGTCGACTTGTTAACCGACGATATTATTTTGTGGTGCAGCATTGCTGAATGTCAAATGGGGCATCTTGAAGCGCTGGGCCAAAATTTATTGAGCGAATTGCTGGAATACACCCCAGGTAATTTTCACATCGGGCAGCCCGCATTGAGTTTCAGGGAAAACACTCTGGTGCTTTCCGCAATCTTGCGTGAGCCAGCGTTGAATGACACTCAGTTGTTTGCTGACAGTCTAAATGAGTTTTATGAGCGTAGTCATCGATTCTCCACCCTGTTAGCTGGCTAATTTATGAATCTCTTTGATAGCTGTGCACACCCGTCGCGTATACATGGTTGCCTGCTAGAGGCCCCGCTGCATGGGGTCTTTATTGGCGAAATCTGTCTGATTGAGCGCGATTTATGTCAGCCGGAAGTGATTGCAAAAGCTCAGGTCGTGGGGTTTAAGGAGGGACAAACCATTCTGAGTTTGATTGGTCGAGCACAGGGGCTGACACGTGAAGTGGTTATCCGCCCCACTGGTCAGCCGTTTGTCTTTGAGATGGGAGAACATCTGGCGGGTAAAATTTACAACGCCGCAGGAGAGGAAGTGGGCGTGCTGAGCAATGCAACTGCATCATCAGAACCTCTATTCACCACTCTGTGTCGGGTTGATAATCCGCCGGTTAGTGTCAATTTGCGCCGACCGGTTACCACACCATTGGTGACGGGGGTCAGGGCAATTGATGGCTTGCTCACTTGTGGGCAGGGGCAGCGTATGGGGATTTTTGCGGCGGCCGGTAGCGGCAAAACCTCCCTGATGAGCATGATTATGAATCATGCGGTGGCGGATATTTGTGTTATTGCGCTAATTGGTGAGCGCGGTCGTGAGGTGACAGAATTCATTCATGAATTGCAGACCTCACCGCGTGCTGCGCAAACCATTCTGGTGTACGCCACGTCGGACAGTCCAGCGGTTGAGCGCTGTAATGCAGCTTTACTGGCAACGGCGATGGCGGAGTATTTTCGTGATCAGGGCAAAGATGTGTTGCTGTTTGTCGATTCGATGACGCGTTATGCCCGTGCTTTGCGCGATGTAGCATTGGCGGCGGGGGAACTTCCCGCGCGGCGCGGTTACCCAGCGTCGGTATTCGAGCAACTGCCACTGTTATTGGAACGGCCCGGTGCATTGCAGCATGGTTCTATTACGGCTTTTTATACCGTACTGCTGGAGAGCGAAGAGGAATCCGACCCGATTGGTGATGAAATTCGCTCGATAATCGATGGTCACATCTACCTTAGTGCACAACTCGCTGGGCGCGGTCACTACCCAGCAATTGATATCTTACACAGTATTAGTCGTGTGTTTTCGAAAGTGACTACACCGCAGCATCGTCAGGATGCGGCAAAAACGCGCGATATGCTCGGACGGCTGGCACAAATTCAGCTCTATCTTGATCTCGGGGAGTACCAGCGTGGTGAAAATACCGACAACGATCACGCGCTGGACAACAGAGATGTTATAGAGGGCTTTTTGCAGCAAGCAATGGAAGAACCCGGCGAGTTCTCCACCACGCTCAATCAGCTCCGTGAGCTGGCAAACTGATGGTAAAGAATCTGCTGAGCCTCACACAACGGCGACTGGAGCGAATCAAACAAGACCAGCAGATATTGCGGCGTTCGCTACAGACGCTACAACAGCAGCAGCATGATATCCACACGCGCATCCAAGTTTTGGAAACTCAAAGCAGCCTGTATGACCAGGCTGCGGAGTTGACCCGTGAAGCTTTCTTTGAACGCCAACGTCATAAAGCTGCTCTATTGGCGGAAATTGCGCGTCAGTTATATGACTTAGAAAACATCAAGGCGGAACTGATAACACTTGAGAAGAAGCAACGGCAGATGCAGCGCCAATTACGGGAAACCGACAATCGGTGCGAGAAATTCCAAACTTATCTGAAGCGCGAAAGGTGCAGAAGACGTTTAAATAGCGAACTGCAACAGCAATACGAAATTGAGGAATTATCCACATATGGTGGCGATAAAACAGGTAGCTCATAGCGCCCCGCCGGATATCCGCAAAGAGGAACCAGCCAATGTCTCCAGGCCGGTAACGCGGAACACCGATAATGGGCAGGCAGTGAAATCTTTTCAGCAGGAGGTGCAAAAAAAAATGACCGAGTTGCTGGCTAAGGCAAAGCAACGCAAGAAACAGGCAGAAGAGCAGTTAGCTCCCGCATTGGCTCCCCTGATGATGCCGATAAATAGCATGCCGTTAAGTAAACAGTTGGCGTTGCCGAATATGGCGCAGCAGCCCGAGTTGGTGTCGGTAAAAATGCAGGGTGCTTTGGCGCAGGGACATGAGACAGCAGAGCAACCGCAGGCTATGGAGAAAGTTGGTGCGAAACCAACTCCAGTGGTGGACAAGGTGAGTGGTGGAGTGACGGTAGAAACATTACTCAAACCAACAGCAACATTGACTCAGTTGAATGTTATCCCGAGGGATAACGGCGAACAGCCACTGCCCGGTCTGATTGCAGTCACCAGTGATAATTCTGAGATGCCAATGGTAGCCGTCCCTTCCGCTAAAAGAGAGGGGAATAAAGAAGAGATGTCTGACACCTCTGTTTCTCAGGATAGGTCAGATAGCTCTGGTTCAACAGTTAAGCAGCCAATTGTGGCGTCATTTGAGTCTTTGCGTGAAGCAACATCTTCTGTGCCGCTAGCGGAAAGTCAGGAAAACACGTTAGGGGATGATCAGACGCATTTGCCGACTACACAACAGTTGGCCGGGCAGCCATTGGCAACACAGCCCCCTGCGGTCACTCAGCCAGAAGAGATGAAAACCCCATCTAAGGCAGAAATGACAGCGTTGCCGGAGCCTGTCGCGACAGAAAGTGAACCGACAGCAGGGCGTCGAACCTTGAGTTACACCTTTACTCAGTGGACGAACAGCCCGATGGTGAAATTCGAATTGTCCAAAGCGGGCGAACTGACAGCGATGACCGACAGCGCGGAAGTTCAGTTGGCTTTACAGAATAACCACCATTTATTGGAGTCGGAGAATCCGCTGGATTTTCGCGATGAACGGCATGATGAAGAACGCCGTGGTCAGCAACAATCAGAGCAGGAGGATGAAAAATAATGATGCTCAATATCCGTCGACTCAGTACACGCCAGGTTGAGGTTACGCGCTGGCAACAGCGCTATCAGCCGGACAGAAGCGCCACCATTCCACAAGCTGGAGAGCGCTATTTCCGACTGAACCTGAGTAGTGTCACTGAAAAAATTTCGGCGTTGCTACCGGTTGAAGGCTGGTGTCGTTTCAACTGGCCTGAGCTGAACAGTTGCGCCTGGCAGGGGCTGGATAACCAGAGCCTGGCGGAAATTTTTACTCAAGAAAACAGTTCTCGTACTTTTTTTACTGGCGCATTCCGCATGGAAAGCCTTGAGGTTGTTGATGGTGCAGAGATAAGCCAGTCTTGGCTAACGATAGAAGAATCGGTGCTGGGGACGGTACTGATAGCCGCTCCTTTCAGCCAGCTTAAGCCCCTGCCTGCCGGGCAGGCGATAGGCAAAAATGTGACCCAGCAGGTTGACTGGGTATTGGGATACAGCCATATCAGCGCCGGGTTATTACAGTCATTGGCGTTACGCGATGTGCTCTGTATTCAGCAGTTGCAATTGCACTTAATAGTAACGGGTCGCCCGGTGGCCCGCTTTCAAAAACAGCAAGAGGGTGTGTTCGTGATAGAAGAAAATATTGATGATATGCAGGAAACTGAAGATACGGTGCCCACGTTGGATGAGGTGCTGCCTGAGTATCTACCGAGCCGCTTCGATGTTGCCAAACTGACAGTGAAGTTGACCTTTGTATTAGGACACAGCGAAATTCTACTGGAAGAGTTGGCGCATATCCAGCCGGGATCGGTGTATTCGCTGGGGGCAGATAAAGACAGAGAAGTGAAGGTTTACGCCAATAAGCAATTGGTGGCTGAAGGCGAGCTTATTTATATCGGTGATGGTGAAGAACTGGGTCTGGAGGTCACAAAGTTGGCGTGCCAGGGCAGCCTGGGGTCATAACAATGATGCCAACGTTACCTGGGGACATTCCCTTACTGGCGATTGTCGCATTTTCTTCACTATTGCCTTTTGTCATCGCGGCGGGAACGTGCTACCTGAAAATATCAATCGTGCTAATTATGGTGCGCAATGCGATGGGGGTACAACAGGTACCTTCCGGCCTGGCGCTCAACGGGATAGCGCTGCTGTTGTCACTGTTTGTGATGATGCCGGTGATTCAGGATGTGAATCACTATATGCGCACCGAAAAGGTGGATTTTAGCAATGTTGATTCGGTGGATAAATTTATAGATGGGGGGCTGGGTAGTTACACCGCTTATCTAAAGAAATACTCCGATCCGGAATTACTCAACTTTTTCGAGTCGTTGCAACAAGGGCGTAGTGAAGAGGAATCGATGGCTGAAGCTGATACTCGCGAGCCAGCGCTGTTTTCCCTGCTGCCTGCTTACGCGTTGAGTGAAATTAAATCAGCATTCGAAATTGGTTTTTATATCTATCTACCTTTTGTAGTAATAGACCTGATTATCTCCAGTATTTTACTTGCGTTGGGGATGATGATGATGAGCCCGGTTACCATTTCTGTTCCGGTAAAATTGATCTTGTTCGTGGCAATCGACGGTTGGGCGCTGATTTCCAAGGGGTTGATTATGCAATATATGGAGCTGGCACAGCATTAGCCAGGTAACTAACTTATGGAAAATATTATTTACGCCAGTAATAAAGCCATGCTGCTTATTGTGCTGCTATCGGCCATTCCGGTGATGGTGGCGACGGTGGTAGGTCTGTTGATTGGCTTGATTCAAACTGTGACCCAACTTCAGGAACAGACACTGCCTTTTGGTATCAAGTTACTCGCGGTATTTGGCTCACTGTTTATGATCTCTGGTTGGCTGTCTGACAAGGTAATGAACTACGCCACTGAAGTGCTGGCTATCGCATTATCGCCCGCAGGAGTGGGGTGATGGATCAGCAGGTGGTAGGTTTGTATGTGTCGCTCTATTCTACATTTCAGACCGGGTTGATGACGCTGGCATTGGCGTGGGCACGGATTGCGCCGGTGTTCTTCTTTTTGCCGTTTCTCAGTAGCAAGTTGCTTAACAGTGGCATGATCAAAAACTGTGTTGCCGTTTTTTTGGCCCTGGGGATGTGGCCTTTTTTCTCGACCTATGAACTTAATTGGGAAGAGACAAGCCTCGGTGAAATGATCCTTTATGAACTGGCTATCGGCTTGGTGCTGGCTTTTATCCTCAGTCTGCCGTTTCTTATCGCCAATATTATTGGTGAACTGATCGATAACCAGCGCGGGGCGACCATCAGCGATACTATCGACCCGGCTAATGGTGTGGAATCTTCAGAGATGTCGGTGTTAGTCAGCCATATAGTGGTCATGATTTTTCTGACACAGGGGGGGATGTATCAGTTGGCGCAGACCTTCGCCGAGAGTTACCGCCTGTTGCCCTTTGCTGCCGGATTCAGCCATTTTGATAGTCTGCCGCTGGGGCGTTGGCTTAACCAGTTAGTGGTACAGGCTATTGTGCTCGCGGCCCCTATTCTGGTGACTTTATTTATTACTGAGGTAGCGCTGGGGCTATATTCCCGCTTTTGCCCGCAGCTGAATGCTTTTTCTTTATCATTAACCATTAAGTCTGCAATTGCATTCATGGTATTTCTGCTCTATTTCCAGAATGAAGTTCCGACCATTCTGATTAATATGATTTCCTTGAGTCCGTTGCACGATATTTTTGGTGTAGCGCCGCAATAATAGCGGAGAGATATCATGGCTGAAAAAACAGAGAAGCCCACAGACAAAAAGATTCGTGACTCGGCGAAGAAAGGGCAAAGTTTTAAAAGTAAGGATATGGTCGCCGCCGTGGTACTGGTTGCAGGGGCGTTTGCAATTTCTGGTTTCTCCAGTTTGTATGGATTAGGTAGTTTGTTACAAAGAATTTTGCTTTCACCTTCCGATATAGGTGTTGAGGCATTGTTGGATAAACTTTACAGCTTATTTTTGCAAGCGGTTGTCCCGGTACTGCTGGCCTGTTTTTTACCGGGTGCAATTATTTCGTTATTACAGAGTCGTTTCCGTTTAGCGACCGAAGCAGTAAAAATTGACTTTTCTCACTTAAATCCTATTTCTGGATTTAAAAAGATCTTTGCTCTGCGCTCATTAAAAGAGTTGGTGAAAGCTTTTCTGTATTTGTTGGTATTTGCCACTTCGGCGGCGGTGTTTTTTATCTTTTGGCGACAAGAGATATTTATGCTCTATCGCACCACTATTAATGGGATGATTAGTCAGTGGGCGCATTTGTGTATTACGTTTATTATGGTTTTTCTGGCTGTGGCATTATTGATTTTGTTAATTGATACCTTGACTGAGTTTTTCCTGTTTATGAAGGATTTGAAAATGGAAAAGCAAGAGGTGAAAAAAGAATACAAAGATAATGATGGCGATCCACATATTAAGAGCGCTCGTAGAGGGTTGCATCAGGAAATATTGTCAGAAGAAGTGAAGTCAAATGTTCGTGGTTCAACATTTGTTATGGCGAACCCAACGCATATTGCGATGGTAATTTATTACAATGACGATATAGCACCGCTGCCGTATCTTATGATGAAAACTCGGGGATTACAGGCCAAAGCGGTGATTGCTTATGCCGAAAGTCAGGGTGTACCGGTAGTGAGGGATATTCCGGTAGCACGGCAGCTATGGCGGAATTATCGCAAAGACAGCTTTATTAATGACCAAGGGCTGGATGATGTGATGCACATCATTAACTGGCTGGTACGCGTTGAGCTGGTAAAAATGGGCATTGATGTGGATGCTGCCCTGGAGCAGTTAGAGGCGGATAATGCTGCCGACCCGCTAGCACAGGAAGAAACTAACGATAGCAAGCCAAATTAGCTCGCATCGCTTTTTATAAGAACTCATTGTTCCAACTATCTATGATGTAAACATTAGCGTTGCATCATATTTCTTACATTATTAATTAGGAGAGTATATGAACCAGAAACATGATGCGGCAGAAAATCAAACGGAAGATATGGATATTATTTTTGATGAACTTTGTCAGGCAATAATGGAGGGCGCCAGTTATAAAGATATTTATGGTGTCCCACAAAGTACCATGGACGGACTTTATGCTTACGCTTATGAATTTTATGAACAAGGTAAATTAAAAGAAGCCGAAACGTTCTTTCGCTTTCTAAGTATTTATGATTTTTATAATACTGATTATGTTATGGGGTTGGCAGCTGTTTATCAGCTAACCAAGCGTTATGAAAAAGCAGTGGAACTTTACTCTTTGGCTTTTGTTCTGGCAAAAGATGATTACCGTCCATTATTCCATGCTGGGCAGTGTAATTTAATGCTGAAAAAAAGTAGTGCTGCGTTGCATTGTTTTGAAAGTACCTTTAATGGGAGTGATGATTTGGAGTTGAAACAAAAATCCTCCGTTTATTTAACTGCATTAAAGAAAAATCTAACAGAAAGTGAACCAGCAGAAGGATAACTCTGATTTAATAAGGTAAATATATTATATGGTCGATATAAAAGCTGGTAGCGATCGAATTAATAATATTCTCACTTTTACTCAAGGTGCGAATTTTAACCAAATTCGAGACGATAGTACTAAAAATCTGTTTGATGTGTCTCTGGGGGATGCTGTTCAGGAACTGGCTTCAATGGAACAGGAGAAACATCACCGCGTTAAGGGTGCGCCGCGATTGGTCATGCCAAAAATGACGCTCGCACAGGCCAAATCCGAGGCTGCCGCTAACCAATCCTCGGCAGAAGAGGCCGCGGGGGCGAGTATCAGCGCCCGTCATGGAGCAAACTCAGAGGCGACCAGCCAGACTTCCGGCTTTAATGCCGCGGCATCGTTGATGGGGTCGTTGGCAACAGTACGTCAGATAGTGAGTGATAGCAGCCTGAGCTCATTACGTGGTCGTCTGCAAATGATTAACATCGAATCCTCTGTCCAGCGTGAGCGGGCAGAAAATTTGTTGTCGGCATTTGAAAATAGCACCAATGAGCTGCAGCAGAGCAGTAATGAAGTGACAAAGTGTCAGCTGGCCTGGCGGCAAAGTGTGACGACGGTAAAGGGGCTGACGGGGCAGCAGCTGGAGCTACAGAGTTCTCTCAATACCAATCAGCAGAAATTGACCACAACACAGCAGCAACTGGCTAAGACGACGGCTGAGCTAAAAGTGATTAGCCCACCGCAGGACCTCGCACAGTTGAAACAACATGAGTTGCTGACAGATAAAGTCTCTGGGCTAAGCATCAGGCTAAGTGCATTACAAGTGGAGCAACAGCAGCTATCCACTAACCTCACGAAGTTGAAAGGTACACTGAGCAAGGCCCAACTTAACAGCACGCAGCTTGAAAATGCTTATAAACAAGTGCTGAATCAAGCAACAGAAATAGCGATGTTGGCCGATCAGGACCGCATTGCAATCAATGAATTTATAGAATCCTCTGTCACTACGCCGAAGATAGATGGCGAACGTTGGGATAATTACATAGCGATACTGGCGCTGCTGACCGCGGAACTGAAGATGGCGATGGGTGAAGATGCCATTAAAGGTATGGAGAAGCAGCAGGAGGTGCTGGAAACCATCAGCGCAGCCTCGCGTAGAGATTCAGAGAAAAAAGCCAAAGAAGCGGAAGCGGCGCAACGTAAAGCTGATGAGGCGAGTAAAACTGCCTCTTGTACCAGTAAAATCTTTAGTTACATCATGTTAGCGGTATCAGTTGTGGCAACCATCGCCACTCTGGGCACTGCCGCGCCACTGACGCTGGCCATCGCTGCGGTTGGTATTGCCCTAACCGTGACTGATATCGTGCTGGAGGAGACTGGACAAGGCAGCTTGATGCAGATGCTGGCGGCGGAAATTTCAACCGGTATCAGCAATATGTTGATGACATTCGGTATGTCGGCAGAGAAAGCCAAAGAGATCGGCAACATTGTCGGCATGGTGTTGGCGGCCGTTGCTTTCCTCGCGATTTCGCTATTTTCGATGTCTTCGTTTTTCAAAAATGCCGGTCAGATGATCAGCAATTTAGCGAAAAACGGGTCTAAATTAGTGGGTAATCTGATGAAAAGCGCCGTAAAAGCGCTGCCAACCGATCTTCTCAATAGTATGGGCAAGGTGGGGACTAAGGCCACTAATCTTAGCAAATCGTTGGCGCAGATTGCCGACAAAACTGATGATGTTGCACACGTTGCTGATAAGGCTGCCAGTGTGGGGAAAACCGCCAGTGTGACTGCGCGCAAAATCGAAATGGGCATGAACGGTACCAATATGGTGCTTGGTGTGACTAATGCTGCTGTCAGCGGCGGGCTGAATTTACAGGTCGGCGCAAAGACCCGCGATATGAAAGAGATGATGGCAGGCATGATGCACAACAACGCTATGATGCAGTTCATTGAGGATTTGTTAAAGTCGCTAATCGCGTCGGTGGCTAAAAACTATGACCAGCTCAATGAGATGTTTGAAGGCATGCTAACTGCGTTAAATCAATCCGGCACTGCTAAAGCCAACATAATAAAAAGCAGTTTTGCTTAATTTCAGGAGAAACTATTTATGACCACTATTCAACAAGCCACGACTTTTACTGCCCCTAAGATTGACCCAAATTTTGCACAGTTGCTGACATCGGTTGGTGCCGAGCAAAATACGCCCAACAAGCTGGGCTTGCACGACCTTAAGTCAGCAAGCGCCGCCAGTGTCAACAATGCAACCGGAAAACCGCAACTGTCGACGCCTAAAACGACGGTTGATCATGCGCAGATGCTGATGCAGTTGCAGTCGTTAGAGGGCCTGGAAACACCGGAAAATACCGAGCTTCAAAATGATTTACGTATTGCGCTTACCACCAAGCCGGAGGGGTTCAGGCAAGCCCTGACTACAGTGTTACAACGGGAAGATGTTATCAGTGAAATGAGTGCTGGTGATCGAGTCCTGCTGGATGCACTGTTGGCCGATGATGCCGAGCAACGCAATCTGGCAGCAGCAGCTCAGTTGATGCTGGGTGGCTCTATATTGAAGGAGGCTAATGCTGTTCAGATGAGTCAGAAAGGCGAAGATTATAAGGTTGAATCTCCGAACTCGGCCAAACAGCACGAATTCATTGGCTTCCAGACCAATGAAACGATGCGCTTTATGTTCAGTATATTGCGTAAGGTATTGGCGGAGATCAATATCTCCGAGCGTCGTACTCATAGCATGCTGGCGGCTCTCAGTGCCGAGATGACCCAAATGGCGGCGGATTCAACTATCCGCGAAGGGAAAGAGATCTACCATAGCGCAGTTATCGGCTTTGCCACTGCGGTGATTATCACCGGTGTTGGCGTTGGGTTGCAGGCTGGAGGCTTATTTAAGCAAAGTCAAGCGGTTAAGAACCATCTGAAACCGTCCAACCAGCACAGTGCAGATGCTAAGCAGCTGACGCTCCAAATGAATCAGGTAGAGGCACCGGCCAAGGTCGCAATCAGTCGCACTGGCGCGGATGGGCAGAAGATGACGCAAACCACGGCACCGAACAAGGCAGAACAGGCGCAAATTAAGCAGCAGCAGCAGCAGAGAGTGGCGGAAGCAGAGGACGCAGCCGAACTTCATAAACAGAAATACAATCAGCAGACGGATAAATACCAAGCCATGGGCCGTATTGTTGACCAGGCAACGCGCATGTCCGATAACGCCGCTCAGGTGAGCAGTGCTTCTAATCAGCTGGCAGTAAAACAGGCTGAAGCGGACAAATCAATACAAACCAGCGTGGCAGATACGGCGCGTAGTGCTGCCAATGATACCGAGAAACAGATGGATCAGACCAAGCAGTTCCTGGAGGAAATTAAGAAAATTCTTAATTCCATAATGGAATCCACCACCCGGGCCAATCAGGCCATTGTTAAGGGTTAAAGAGAAAATATCAGTATGACAACAGCGATTATTTCACTACCTCAACATGCCCCGGAACTGATGTTGGGCGCGAAAGGGGCACTGGCTAACGGGCACAACGTGAGTGCGCAGCCGATGTTATTACAGAACATGGATCTATCCGCCCTGATGCAACCTCAGGATGATCCTTATGCTACCGGGCGGCAGATAGTGTCCAGCAATAGCCATTTGCTGCCACAGCCGGTGTTTGAGTCCTCTTCTACGGGGAGCTTTCATTCAGTTTCGGGGGATATGGATAAGGTTGTGGCGGATTCCCGCAGCCTGGTGCGCGGTTTGAAACGAAGTGACGACAGCTACAAGGCTGCAATGAGAAGTATATCCAATGCCACTGCAAAAGATGGAGAATGGCATGTAACCCATATAGAACCAATGAAAGATTTGATTAAGTCAATACATAGTGATTATCAGAAAAATTACGCTGCAATTAACAAAGGCGCCACTGAGTTTATGAAGGTGACGCATACTGCATTGGGGACAATAAGTAATCATATTGAGGCGGGGTCAGATGGCAAGATAAAATTTAACCTTTATGAATTTGCGAAATCCATGCATGAACAGTTGCAAAAATATGTTGTCTGCTCATTTCCGAAGCAGGATACTGAAAAGATGAAGGCATTTGCCAAGAACTGGCCGCCCAAAGACGCTAAAATAAACCCTATTTATACTTTTTCTGGCGGTGATAAAGAGCTTGCGTTCTGGGAGAAAAAGTTGGGAACTGGCTTTAAGGTGGAGTATAAGCAGGGCAGCGGCCGAATTGAAGTATATCCAGATTTAGCTCCCATCACAGAGATTTATAAATTGCTACAGGGTACAGAGGCCACATGGATGGGGTCTGACACCAATGCGCAAGCCTTCCAGAGCTTGCAAAGTGGCATCGATAGCCAGAAAAATGCGATTGATAATAGTGTAACGCAATTGCTGGAAAAATTTCGGCAGGACAATACCAGTTTTGAAACCCTGATCCAATTACTGACTAAATTGGTGGACGATTTACTTCGTTATAATATGGGCTATGTTCAATGAATAATATGTTCAATAAATAATATGCTCAATAAATAATGGCAGGTTTATTGCTTGCCACTCTTTCCAGCCACATGATACTAGCCGGTAATTAGACTATCGTCTGAAAATATTCAGAGTGCGCTAATACTACACTGCGCTGGGTATTTTTTGCCACCGTGCGCACTGTGGTATTACCCATTTTTTAAACTGTTTATATAAGGAAGATTAGTTATGCCTGATATCACGGCACCCAGGACTGTTACTACTCCCAGACCTTTAAATTTTGCTTCTCCCAAGTTTTCTTCAGGCAATGGGAGCGCTTTAGCGAGCAGTCTCACTGGGGTGACGTCTGCCCATGCCAAACCCTGCCCCATTTCCTCTAATGAGGGAGTAGATAGCCAACGTACTATCAGTTTCAGCTCAAACTCTGCTGATGGTACTACCCCCTTAGCAGACGTTAACACGGCGAAACATATCGCTTCCTTCCTCAAAGATTTGGGAAAGGATGCAAGTAATATCAATGCGTTAAAAAATCTTACTCAAGTAATAGATAGCTGTGGTGAGCGTGATCTTAAACACTATACATTGAATCACGGCACCAAAGCGGCGCTGGCATTATTTAGCATGTTACCGGCGGATAAGAAAGATACAAAACTGATGGGTGCCGCAAAGGAATTCTACAAAGCGATAGAGGGCTTGCCCAAGAATGCGCCGTCAGCAGTTGGCAAAATGAAAAATTTCATCGCTGCCATTGCTGACAAGATGGAATTAACGCAGAAAAACTCGCAAACAGGGCAAGATAACCTGCAGCAGTTTTGTTCTAACTATCTTCAGCAAAATGTCTATCCGGATATCATTGCCAAACTGGATGGAAAACTGTCAGCTGATGATCTGCAAACGCTGCGGGAAAATCCCAAAAATGTAGAAAGTCATCTTTATGAGGCTGAACATACAAAAACTAACAACATGATTACCGAGTTGCAGAAAGAATTTTCTGAGTTCAAAGGTATTGGTGATCAATCCATTAAAATATTTTCTTTAATCAAAGCGTTGGAACATAAAACGCAAATAATAGCAACGTTGACGTTAGCACCTGATGCTGCGGTTTCGTACAACCGATCGCCGCTTAATTCAGCACCGTTTATACCTGCACCTGACTATAATTTGAAGACTCCTCCGGTTAATAGCAATAATGCTGCGCAGCCCGGTAGTGTTATTAATAACATTAAAAATATTACTACTACTAATAATTATTATTATGGTACGCCAGCATCCATACCGAATAATATTTCGAATACGTCAGGCAGTGATGTTACCACTCAGCCTGAGGATAATAAGCCGCAAAGCGCGACTGCCACTCAAACAGCAGTTGATACGACAGATTCATCTGATAAAGAATCCGATAAAATTGATAACTCGGCACAACAGAAACCACTATTTGTCAGCAGTACGGCTCTTGAGCCTCCGGTAGTGAAGCAGGATGAACCTGCTAACTATATCACTACGCTGGATATTCAGGTGAATGCAGATGAAACATCGCCACCCGCGGACGGTCTGTATCGTGCGGTTTCTGCTAAAGTCGTGGCTGAGCGCCACCTTAATGCTCAGGGTTCTTTATTGGGTACCTCTGGACCAATACAATCCTCTATAACAGCAGCGCCTAAGGTAACTCTGACTCGCGGTGGTCAGGTTCGTGATCTTAGCCAAAAACAGAATGATGAGCGGGGCGGCTCGCAGCAAAAAAGCCCCTCTTCGGTCAATACTCAAGGTACTTCTTTTGCCGGGCTTGGGGAAAATACCTCTGAGCTGCTACTGGCAAAATCCTTTTTAGCTAACAAAGATGCAGCGGTGACACTGACTCAGAAAGGCGCGCAGACGCGCGATCTCAGCCAGCAATCGACTTACCGGCTGGGCGGTACACAACAAAAAGGCCCCTCTTCGCTAACTGCTCAGGGTAATCAATTTGTTGGGTTTGGCAAAAATGCCTCGGTACCAACACAATCTTGGTCTGGTAACAAAGATTCTAATGTGACACTGACTCAGAAAGGTGCGCAGACGCGCGATCTCAGCCAGAAAGAGGATTATCGCAAGAGTGACACGAATGTGGTTAACATCCTCCGTAGTCAGCTCAATAAACAACCCACAGAGATTGAGTGATGAAACCAGAAAACTCTCAGGAATGTTGGCTTAAGTCAGAGCTCACCCAGATTCGTGCCTACGCGGGCGCAACACAACATTGGGATATGCAATCGCGGCTGATTGTCGATCTCCATCTCGATTCTCTGGAAATGCTAGAGTTAGTGTCATCGGTGGAAAAACATACGGAGCAACCACTGCAAGACGAAATCTGGATGAAATGGTATCGGGTACAGGATGTACTGGATTATTTGGAAGAGATCACTCACTGATAGTGTGAATATTTTAAGGTATTTTTCATTGAGGCTGCCAGGGAAGGCAGCCTTGTTTATTTCTTATTTAACGGTTTTACCGATTGCCCCAGTTAATCCATGATATAAAATAACCTCATAATAAAATTTCGCTAATTCCTGTCATCATCTTATGATAAGAGCTATATCACTCTTAGTGGTTAAATTTTGTCATAAAAATAAGTTGTTACCCGAGAAATTGTTCTATTATCCAGAGCGCACCCTCTGATTTTTGATTGGGGGACTGTTCATTAAGGAGAACTTTATGTCTCACATGCCATTAATTAAGCTCCCCCACACGCATGGCGAAGGTTGCCTCTGTAATAGCCCTGCATTCATACGCATCAATACGGTATTTTCCCAGAAAGCAACGCAATCAGCCCCTATTACTGCGGCAACGGTTGCGGCGGCAGTACCGGGAGCAAAATCACAAAAAAGAGATGTTGCCGCCAATGCAGTGCGCGTGATGGCTTTTATTAATGTTCGTGTCTTTGATGGTGTTTCAGACCAACTACGAGACGGGCTGCGAGTATTAGTGGAAGGCAACCAAATAAAGTCGGTGGAGCCTGCGGATACACCGATTTCACCGGATGTGGAGCTAATTGATGGCGGTGGTGGCGTATTAATGCCGGGGCTGATTGATGCTCACTGGCACGCCATTATGGCTCGCCCATCGATGATGACCGCCATGACGGCAGATTTTAACTATATTCAGGCGCTGGCCATTGCTGAAGCTGATGCCACCTTAATGCGCGGTTTCACCACGGTACGTGATATGGGCGGGCCGGTTTTTGGCTTGAAACGCGCCATTGATGAACATGTCGCTATTGGCCCACGCATTTTCCCTTCGGGCGCATTTATCACTCAAACCGGTGGGCATGGTGATTTTCGCTTGCTGGGTGAATTGCCACATACCCCATCAGATCCCTTAAGTTACGCCGAGCGTGTGGGGATGACGGCGATTGCCGATGGTGCTGATCAGGTATTGCTGCGCGCCAGAGAACAACTCATGCGAGGTGCTTCGCAACTTAAATATATGGCCGGTGGGGGTGTCAGCTCGATGTATGACTCCATCGACGTGACGGAAGGTTCTGTCGCAGAAATCCAGGCCGCAGTTACCGCAGCTGAAAACTGGGGCACCTATGTGACCGTCCATGCTTACACCCCCCGTGCTGTTACTATGGCTATCAAAGGTGGGGTTAAGTGTATTGAACATGGCCAGTTGTTGGATGAGGACACTGTGCAGCTAATGGCCGAAAAAGGCATTTGGTGGAGCTTGCAACCTTTCCTTGATGATGAAGATGCGGTGCCAACGCCAAGCCCGGCATCACGAGCCAAGCAACTTGAAATGGTGGCTGGGACTGATACCGCCTATATGTTGGCGAAAAAATACAATATCAAGACCGCATGGGGCACTGACACGCTGTTTGATGCCCGACTGGCAACCCGGCAGGGGGCACAATTAGCCAAGCTGACGCGCTGGTATTCACCGCTTGAAATTCTCAAAATGGCGACCAGTGTTAATGCTGAACTTTGTGCTTTTTCTGGCCCGAGAAACCCTTATCCAGGAAAATTGGGTGTGGTGGAAAATGGTGCGCTGGCTGACCTGATTCTGGTTGATGGCAATCCTTTGGACGATATTCAACTCGTCGCCCAGCCAGATAAAGCATTTAGAGTCATTATGAAAGATGGGCAAATTTTCAAAAACACGCTGGGACGTGATCATTAGCGGTTTTTTATGATGACAAACCCTGACTTCTGTTAGGGTAGCGCCAGTTAATTGAGGTTGTTCAATGAATAATATGACTTCCCTTAGGAAGCAGCTGTGGTTTTTCTTTATGCTTTTAAGCGGTGCGAAACAGAAGCGATGGCGTGGGCCGTGGGTTCTGTTATCGGCTATCACCCTGAGTGGTTGCTCCGGTGCTGAGGCTCCCTCATTTTCGCTAGTGGGGTCCTATTTTCCTTCCTGGATGGCTTGCGCCTTTATCGGGATAATCACTGCGGTGATTGCTCGTGTTCTGTTTATTCGCGTTGGTATTGATGAGGTGCTGCCATGGCGGCTGTTGGTGTATGTCTGCCTGGCGCTTGCTGTGGCATTTATCTGTTCCCTACTACTGTTTACGCGATGAATGATGAATATGAATAAACTACAAGGGAGTGGGCATAAGCGGCGACTGGCACTCATTGTTGCTGGCGTTATTGTTGTTGCAGCAGTGATTTCAGGGTGGTTATCGGTGCGGCAGACCACATTGAATCCATTGTCTGAGGATGCGGAACTCGGGGCTAGCGTGGTGCATATTGCCAGCTCGGTTCCGGGCCGTATTATCTCCATTAATGTTGAGGAAAACAGCAAAGTCCGGCGTGGTGATTTGTTGTTTTCCATTGAGCCGGATCTCTACCGTTTGCAAGTCGAGCAAGCGCAGGCTGAGTTGAAAATGGCAGAAGCTGCGCGCGATACCCAGCAACGCACCGTGGTCGCAGAGCAATCCAATGCGGCAATTACCAATGAACAGATTGTTCGGGCGCAAGCCAATCTTAAATTAGCTACTCAGACGTTGGCTCGCTTACAACCGCTACTCCCCAAAGGCTATGTTACCGCCCAGCAGGTAGATGACGCAGCGACGGCGAAACATGATGCTGAAGTTAGCCTAAAACAGGCATTAAAACAGTCATTTGCCGCTGAGGCATTGGTCAGCAGCACCGCCGCTTCGGAAGCGCTGGTGGTGGCGCGCCGCGCGGCACTTGCTATTGCTGAACGGGAACTGGCGAATACGCAAATCCGCGCGCCTCATGATGGCCGGGTTGTCGGGTTGACTGTCTCTGCCGGGGAGTTTGTCGTCCCGGACCAAGCTATTTTCACACTTATTAATACCGAACACTGGCATGCTTCGGCATTTTTCCGCGAAACGGAGTTGAAGCATATCAAGGTGGGTGATTGCGCCACCGTCTATGTTATGGCGGACAGACAGCGTGCGATTCAGGGGCGCGTCGAGGGGATTGGCTGGGGCGTAAGCTCTGAAGATATGTTGAATATCCCACGTGGCCTGCCTTATGTGCCGAAGTCATTGAATTGGGTGCGTGTTGTTCAGCGTTTCCCTGTCAGAATTAGTCTGGAAAAACCGCCGGAGGACTTGATGCGAATCGGGGCGACTGCTGTGGTTATCGTGCGAAATGACGAGGGTTGCTGACGGTACGCTTGGCGGCATAATCCGTCAGGCAAAAGTTGATTTAGCCTATTTCCCTGGCAGGGTGGCTCAGGCGTGGCGTGTTGCTGCGCTCTGTGCATTGATGGCGATGATTGCCATGATATATGGCATTCCAGAATCCGCGATTAGCTGTTATCTCATTATTTTCGTGATGAAACCTGATGGCGTCGAGAGCATGGTGATGGCGGTTGCGATCACCATATTGGTGTCGCTGGTTGTCGGCTTGGTATTTCTACTTATCCACTTCACTCTAGAAGCCGCGCCACTGCGCATGGCTGCCTTGATTGTCAGTTCGTTTCTCTTTCTCTATCTCGGATCTGCCAGTAAGCTCGGCCCGGTCGGCAGTATTATTGCGCTGGTGATTGCTTTTGTCATGACGTTACTGAGCAATATCCCCATGGGGGAAGTGGCTACGCGGGGGCTGCTGTATGCCTGGCTAATGGCTGTTTCCCCAATGTTGCTGTTGATTGTTTTTAACCTTTTCTTTGGCCGGATGCCACAGCGCTTATTGCGCGACAGCCTATCTGAGCGATTATTGGCGGTGGCCGAGGCATTGCGTCAACCTGATGCTGCCACAATGGATAGGGTTAAGGAACTGCTGCAAGAAGGGCAAAATGAGCATCAGCAACGGGCGCTTTTTGTGCGTATTTTTCATCTGCGGCCATCGGCTGAAGCGGCCTGGCTTGAAAGTGCAGTAAAAAGCAGTTACCGGTTACTGTTGGCGACTTCGGCTTTACCTGCGACTTCAGCGGAGAATGCGCGCCTTGAGCTGGCGGCTTACTGTGGTGACGCGGCGCAGGCGATTGCTGCTGGCAATCTTGCGCTTACCCCTCACTTCACCATTGACGATCCCAGCGATGAAATCAATGAAATCAGAAACGCGCTGACAGCACTGGCAACTGCCAATATTGGGCAAGACCTGAATGCCCCGAAATCCACCTTCTTTGCCGCAGACGCCCTAACCAATCCTGTTCATCAGCAGTTCGCTCTGAAAACTACCGCTGCGGCGCTGATTTGTTATCTGATTTACACCGCGCTGGATTGGCAGGACATTCATACCGCCATGATCACTTGTTATGTTGCTGCATTGGGCACCACCGGTGAAACGGTGCATAAGCTAGTCTTGCGGATTATTGGTTGTTTGATCGGGGCATTGATGGGAGTGCTGTCGATTATCTTCATCATTCCCCACATGAACGATATCGGGCAATTGATGGCGTTGGTATTTGGTTGCATTCTCTTGGCCGCTTGGGTGTCATGTGGCAGTGAACGTATTGCTTATGCCGGTGTACAGGTTGGGCTGGCTTTCTTGCTGACGGTATTGCAAGGCTTCGGGCCGAGCACCGATCTGGGCGTAGCTCTGGATAGGGTGCTGGGTATTTTGCTGGGTAATCTGGTGGTGTATTTGATTTTCACCCGACTGTGGCCGGTGGCGATTGCAGATGCGGTGCACATTCATATCCGTAATGCATTGAAAGGGCTGACAAACCTGGCCACATTAGCGCCCGATGCCCGGCCTGCGGCACTCAGAGAGGCGACAACGGTCGAGGCGGAGATCACCAGCGCGCAAGAAGAGTTAGCGCTGATCCCCTTTGAACCAGCACAATTACGCCCCTCGCGAGAAGAGTGCGCGCGCTTACAGGCCATACTGGCAGAGATGGGTAAGTTGTGCCCGGTGCTGTTTCTACCGACGGAAAAGTCGGCCTCTGATGTGGCACAACTGCGTCGCCTCTCGACAGGTAGCGGTGCCGCGACATTATCGGATGAGCAAGGAGCGAATAGCGAATCATCACGGCAGGGAGCATCGCCGATTGATCTGACTATTCAACAACGTATAAAGTGGCTTGAGAAACTTCTGGGAATTGGATGACATGATGACGCACGCTGTATTGATGGCCCGGATAGCCAAAATAGGTCTGACTGGCTCGGTATTGAGTCTGAGCATGCTGGTCGCCGGTTGTGCTACAGACAGCTTGGATCTTGCACCTGCATCTTATACTGAACCCTGGAAGGCGGATGCAAATGCTCCTATAGAGAGCGGCAACTTTTCTGTGCCGGCGAACCCGCTGGTGGCGGAATTAGCACCGCCTCCCAGCCTAAAAAGCGAGCATACTTATTCGTTACCTGAATTGATTGATATCGCCCAGAGCCAAAATCCAGATACCCGCATTGCCTGGCAACAAGCACGGCAGGCTGCGCTGGCGGTCGGAATGGGGGAAGCGATATTTTTACCCATAATTTCGGCCAGTGTGATTGGTGGTTATCAGCGTACGACCACGCCGTTACCTTATGCCATCGGCAACGAAAAGGATTTGAAAACCAGCGGGAGTGCGGTGGTTCCTGCCTTGGCATTACAGTGGCTTATTTTTGATTTTGGTCAGCGCAGCGCGTTGCTTGATGCCGCTAAACAGACTTCTTATGCCGCCAATGTGACCTTTAATGGTATGCACCAGAAGCTAATCTATGATGTTACTCGCACGTATTTCCAATATGGTGCTGCACAAACTCAGCGCCAGATAGCAGAACAAACACTGAAAAATAGCCTAAAGATTCAAGATGCTGCTGAGGAACGGCGCAAAAATGGTGTTGCGACGACAGTTGAAGTCGCTCTGGCACGCCAGCAGGTTGCGCAGTCTGAGTTACGTCGTGTGATGGCTAAGGGCACTGAACGTGATGCTTATCAGGCATTATTGGGCGCAATGGGGGTTTCTCCCTCATTGGATATTAAAGTCGCTTATGCCGAAGATCGTGCTTTACCGGATGGGATGAGCGCACCAACCGAACAGATGATTCGACTGGCTCTCTCCCAGCGGCCAGATGTGTTAGCCAGCTATGCGGCGGTCGAGGCAGCGAAGGCGGGTATCAAAGCAACAGAAGCTGATTTCTTGCCGAAAGTCTATCTGGCTGGGGCGGTTGCCGGTGGCGATGGACACTTTGATATCCAGGGCCTGCCGGGTATTAGTCCACAAACTTCATCTTCCAGTATTTTAGTCGGTGTCAGTGTTCCTCTTTACGATGGTGGAATACGTGCCGCGCGGGTGAAAGAGGCGGAATCTCGAGCTGCGGTTGCTGCCGAAGGGTTTAAGAAAACACAAGAATTGGCGGTGCGCGAAATTGTCGTCGCAGCAGATACTTTACGTTCTGCGCTTGAAGCTAATCAGGCGGCATTAACGCTGGTGAAAACCTCGTTTATTACCTATGACGCTGCACTGGAGTCTTATCGCAATGGTGTCGGCACCATAACGGTCGCCAACGAGGCTGCTAATGGATTGTTGAATGCACAGCAAATGAGCACTGACGCCCATGCCGCATCTTTGGTCGCGGCCGCTAATTTGGCTTTTGTGATGGGTAAAATGACAAATACTTCAGAATCGTTGGCACTGTTGCATTAGATAAATAGGCCGTTAATTGAATCGAACACCGATTACAATCAGAAATATATTATTATGTTAGTGAAATGATAAATATTGTAATGGGGTTAATAACAATTAACGGCTTATATTAATATGGAAATCACACCGCAACGTATACTTATTTTTTCTAACATATGCACGGTAATATATTTTTAGCATCGTCATTGTTATGAGTGATTTTCATGCCAAATAAGCTTGAATTTCTATCAATGGGGTAGATAATATTGGTGTCAGGCATTCAAATTAGGTCTGTCTAAGCGCGATAATAACCCTGATTTCCGCAATGTTAGAGGTATGAGGAAATAGGCAATGAAATACAATAATAGATTTTGGTCACATATCCAGTGTGTAACCCATCTTGTGATGCTATCGCATCGTAGTTGTTTTGATTTCCATCTGTTTAACGCCAGATAATTTTTCTTCTTCAATGGTATCTCTTGTTGTGGACCGTCATTCTTTATTCTGAATTCATTGTGTTTGGGTACTCAGTCACTGAGTCTTCATGATTGTGCTATCTCTAATTTTTCAGAATGATCAGCAGTCTTGGCTTTTCACAATATTTTGACACCATATTCGGTGCTCTATGTCACCTGACATTCGTTATTTCCGTTTCAATAATTCAGTAAGTTGAATTATTACGGGTAGCCGTGCCTTGCTTTCAGAATTAATGGAAATTAATTCTGTGATCATGCTTAGCTATAGATAAATGAAGAGATAGGTAATATGGAAAAATTAAAAGTTGCGGTCAGTGCCAATACATCAAATTGCTTTACCACTGGACGTGAAATTGTTGATATTCATGATACAAATTTCACTGATATCTCCGCCGTCGTTATTTCCGTAGATGACGCAGTGACGGGTCTACTCGATAGGATAGAACAAACCGGTTTTGGCCTGCCGATATTCGTTGCCGTTTGCCACCAAGAAGAGTTACCCGCTGAAATCTTACCGCGAGTGACCAGTGTGTTTGAACTGGATGATGGCAATAATGATTTTTATGGTAAACAACTGGAAGCCGCCGCAACCAAATATGAAAAAGAAGTCCTGCCGCCATTTTTCGGCAGCTTAGTAGAATATGTGCAGCAGGGGAATGCCGCGTTCGACTGCCCAGGGCATCAGGGCGGGCAATTCTTCCGCCGCCATCCGGCTGGCCGTCAATTCTTTGATTATTTTGGTGAGACCTTATTCCGTTCCGATTTATGCAATGCTGACGTTTCTATGGGTGACCTGCTCATTCATGAAGGGGCTCCTTGTGCGGCACAGCAACACGCGGCAAAAGTCTTTAATGCCGATAAAACCTACTTTGTTCTGAATGGAACCTCCTCTTCAAATAAAGTGGCACTACACGCTTTATTGACCCCAGGTGATTTAGTTCTTTTTGATCGTAATAACCATAAGTCTGTCCATCATGGTGCATTAATTCAGGCTGGGGCGACCCCGGTATATTTGGAAACCGCGCGTAACCCATTTGGTTTTATCGGTGGCATCGATTCGCACTGCTTTGAAGAGAAATATCTGCGCAATTTAATTCGCGAAGTGGCACCAGCGCGGGCCGCAGATCAACGACCATTCCGGTTGGCTGTGATTCAGTTAGGCACCTATGACGGTACGATTTATAACGCTCGTCAAGTGGTGGATAAGATTGGTCATCTGTGTGACTACATTCTGTTTGACTCTGCATGGGTGGGTTACGAACAGTTCATCCCAATGATGAAAGATTGTTCTCCACTGCTGCTGGAATTGAATGAAAACGATCCGGGTATTCTGGTGACTCAATCTGTCCACAAGCAGCAGGCTGGTTTCTCTCAGACTTCTCAAATCCACAAAAAAGATAAGCATATCAAAGGGCAGGCGCGCTATGTGAATCATAAACGAATGAATAACGCGTTTATGATGCAGGCCTCAACCAGCCCATTCTATCCGCTATTTGCTGCGCTGGATGTGAATGCCAGAATGCATGAAGGTGAAAGCGGTAAGCGCATGTGGATGGACTGCGTCAAGCTGGGGATCGAAACCCGTAAACAGTTGCTGAAGCTATGCCAACACATTCGCCCGTTCGTGCCGGAAACTATTGATGGCCGTCGGTGGGAGGAGTTCGATACCGGCCAAATGGCCAATGATCTGCGCTTCTTTGCCTTTGTTCCGGGGGAACGTTGGCACTCCTTTGCGGGCTACGCTGAACATCAATATTTTGTCGACCCATGCAAACTGATGCTGACCACACCAGGTATCAATGTGCAGACCGGCGAGTATGAGACGTTTGGTGTTCCGGCCACCATTCTGGCGAACTTCTTGCGTGAAAATGGCATCGTGCCAGAAAAATGCGATCTTAACTCGATTCTGTTCCTGCTGACCCCAGCGGAAGATATGGCCAAGATGCAGCATCTTGTTGCTCAAATTGCGCGTTTTGAGCGCCTGTTAGAACAAGATGCGCCGTTAGCTGAAGTGTTACCATCAATTTATCAGGCTAACGAAGCGCGTTATCAGGGTTACTCCATCCGCCAGCTGTGTCAGGAAATGCATGATCTGTATGTCAGCCACAATGTGAAAGAGTTGCAGAAAGAGATGTTCCGTAAGGCGCATTTCCCGAAAGCAGTGATGAATCCGCAACAAGCACATATCGAGTTTGTCCGTGGCAATATCGAGTTGGTGGCATTGGATCAGATAGAAGGCCGTATCGCCGCCGAGGGTGCGCTGCCTTATCCACCCGGCATTCTGTGTGTCGTTCCCGGTGAAGTATGGGGTGGTTCAGTACAGCGTTACTTCCTGGCGTTGGAAGAGGGCATTAACCTGTTACCGGGCTTTGCGCCTGAGCTACAAGGGGTCTACATCCAGCAAGATGCCGATGGCCGTAAACGTGCTTATGGCTATGTCATCAAACCATAAGTGGTTGGTTACGTATTGAGCCAAATTGATTATTTTATAACCAAAACTGCGGAGGCGTGGCTTTATCGTCGTGCTCCAGCCATGCTCTCCGCTTTCTCAATTTTTACAGAGAGAAAGGATAATGAGTGCGTCTAAATCGAACAAAATGGGTGTTGTTCAGCTCACCATTTTGACTGCGGTGAATATGATGGGGTCAGGGATCATCATGCTGCCAACCAAACTGGCGGAAGTTGGCACTATCTCTATCGTTTCGTGGTTAGTGACCGCTGTGGGGTCGATGGCGCTGGCCTATGCATTCGCCAAATGCGGGATGTTTAGCCATAAGTCGGGCGGCATGGGCGGTTATGCGGAATATGCTTTCGGTAAGTCTGGCAACTTTATGGCCAACTATACCTATGGTGTGTCGTTATTGATTGCTAACGTGGCTATTGCTATCTCGGCGGTGGGCTACGGTACCGAGTTGATTGGTGCTGAGCTGAGCCCGTTGGGGATCTGTCTGGCAACGATTGGTGTGCTGTGGTTGTGTACTGTTGCCAACTTCGGTGGTGCACGCATTACCGGTAAGATCAGTGAAATTACCGTCTGGGGGGTTATCATCCCAGTGGTGGGTTTGTCCGTCATTGGCTGGTTCTGGTTTAGCCCGACCCTGTATGTCGAGTCCTGGAACCCCCATCATGTGCCGACATTTGAAGCAATAGGAGCTTCTATTGCCATGACATTGTGGGCGTTTTTGGGGCTGGAGTCAGCTTGCGCCAACACTGATGTGGTAGAAAATCCGGAGAAAAACGTCCCTATTGCGGTGCTGGGCGGAACGCTGGGGACGGCGGTGATTTACATCGTTTCAACCAACGTGATTGCCGGCATTGTGCCGAATATGGATTTAGCGAATTCTACCGCACCTTTTGGTTTAGCCTTCGCCCAGATGTTTGACCCTACCGTGGGTAAAATTATCATGGCGCTGATGGTGATGTCTTGCTGTGGTTCCTTGCTAGGCTGGCAGTTTACTATTGCCCAAGTGTTTAAATCCTCCGCCGATGAAGGTTATTTCCCGAAAATCTTCTCCAAAATCAGTAAAGCAGAAGCGCCCATCAAAGGCATGCTCGTTATTGTGGTTATTCAGACAGTGCTGTCTTTGATGACCATTAGCCCTTCACTGAATAAGCAGTTTAACGTACTGGTTAATCTGGCGGTGGTTACCAATATTATTCCTTATATCTTGTCGATGGCGGCGCTGATTATTATTCAGAAAGTGGCTAAGGTAGATCCGTCCAAGGCTCGGATAGCCAATATCATTGCACTAATTGGTGCTCTATATAGCTTCTATGCCCTGTATTCATCCGATGAAGAAGCCATGATGTATGGCGCTATCGTGACTTTCCTGGGGTGGACACTCTATGGTTTTGTTTCACCGCGCTTTGAAATTCAAGATAAAAAAATGTAACGCTGGCAGATAACCTGCTGCAATTTAGTGGATAAAACCTGGCTCAGAGGTGTGTGACGGCATTGCTCTGAGCCTTTTCAATCATGGCACTAATGAATAGACCCTAGTTTCCTAGACGGTTCCGTGCCTCATGAACCAGGCACTTTCATAAACTGCAGGGGGCTGATACTCACAGGCACTGTGGCGGCGTTTAGCATTATAAAACATCTCTACATAATCGAAGATATCCGCCTTCGCTTCTTCCCTATTTTTATAGATCCGTTTCTTTATGCGTTCCCGTTTTAGCAACTGGAAAAAGCTTTCCGCTATTGCGTTGTCATGGCGATTACCCCGACGACTCATGCTGCTTTTTAAATTGTGAGCTGTCATAAAATGCTGACATCTTTCGCTCGTATATTGAGAGCCCTGAAAAGCAAAGCCTGAGTCGACGGGGGAATTGTTGGGATACTCAGTCTACTATACTCCTGAATACCGGATTGGACTGACCCGTGCTGGGATTGGCTGAACTGCCTTTGTGTTGACCTGTCGTCCGGTTCAGGTATTTCCCGTGCATAGCCGGGCCCAGAGTTTGTGACCTGATAGGAGCCTTGTGCTGCAACTTGAGTGTCCTGTCCTGCAATGGGGATGGCTATTCCATGCTGACAGGGGTAAGCCATGAAAAATCATCATTCATTCAATGACTCTGTAATTTTAGGTGTTGATACGCATCTGGATATTCACGTTGGTGCGGTTCTCAGCTACGACGGAAAGTTGCTCGGAACGAAAGTCATACAGACTAACCAGGTAGGATATGAAGAATTGTTCGACTGGGTACTCACTTTTGGCTCGGTGGAACGTGCAGGGATAGAAGGAACCGGAACGTACGGCGCAGGACTGACGCGATTTCTCATTAAAAAAGGGCTCGATGTTCTTGAAATCAATCGTCCTGATCGTTCTAAACGTCGCCTTAAAGGAAAATCTGATCCACTTGATGCGGAGAATGCCGCCAGAACGGTCCTTTCCGGGAGTGCCAAAGCCGTTCCCAAATTGCAATCCGGTGCCTGCGAGGCGTTACGGATCATCAGCGTTGCCCGCCGGAGCGCCGTAAAGGCGAAAATTCAGGTAATCAATCAGCTCCGTGCGCTATTAGTCAGCGCCCCCCAGGATATCCGCGACATGTTGTGGAAATCAAAACCGCTCGAATGCGTTACTGCGTGTATGAGTTTTGAATCTGCTGAGAAATCACCATTACTCCTGGCACTTTGTTGCACACTTCGAAGCCTGGCTAAACGGTGGCTGGCCCTCGCGGAAGAACTCACGCAACTGGATGAGCTACTGGATAATTTAACCCAAGAATATGCCGGAAGCTTACGGAGACAGTTTGGTGTAGGTCCTCAAACCGCAGCCATCTTGCTGGCAGTCGCGGGTGATAATCCTGAACGATTAAAAAATGAAGCTGCACTTGCGTCACTTTGTGGTGTAAACCCGTTGCCGGCATCCTCAGGTACCCCCCTGCGTTATCGACCATTCGGCCAAATACGGTGAGTGATCTGACTGAGGAAGAGTTACAAATACTCGGTATTGAGGGCGATACACCTGCGGACACCTTGCGAACCCTGGTTGCGCGCTTGAAAGTCATACAAGACAAACAGAACAGTTTGGATCAGCGAAATACCAGACTCTCAGAAGAAAATACAGATCTCAAAGAGAACGATGTAAATATCGATAACCGTATTCGCGATGCAGTGAATGTCGTAAAGCAGCAAGAAGAACAGGCCCGGCAGACGCTACAGGCGGAACAGCAACGGTTGGCAACACTAATTGAGAGGATGGAGGATGGAGGATGGGATAGGGCTGATGCAACAGGGCGGCGGCTTGCCAATAGGTCTGGGATTGGAGGACAGTAATACTGCAATAGATAAGGTAACAAATGGCGTGATATGGATTGAGCCACTGGATACGGTTCCACTTGACCGCAATGGCAAACCGGTCATCGGTAGCGCTGTCGCGGGTACGGGCAGTTTTCAGTTCCCTTCTTCCTTTGCCCATCTGGATGATAACGAAATCTCGCGTCAGAAAGCCGAGCTGGATAGGGTGGCGAAAAATCAGCAGGCCATTGAGGAGGCAATCCCAGTTTATACCTTGCCGGAAAACTCGACGCTGATTGGCAGTCGGGGTATGACGGCGTTGCTGGGCCGGGTACCTATCGATGGAAAAGTGACTGATCCGTACCCGTTTAAAGTGCTTATTGGCAAAGAGAACCTGACCGCCAACGGCATTGAACTGCTGGACGTGGAAGGGGCGATTGTCTCCGGCACCGCCACCGGTGACTGGGTGTTGTCCTGCGTGCGTGGCGAAGTTCAATCGATCACCTTTGTGTTTACCGATGGCACGGTGCGCACTGTACCGCCCCCGGCCAAATCCAGCGATGGGAATAACGGAAAATCAAATAGTGGCAGTATTGGCTGGTTGTCCGACGAGAACGGTATTCCCTGCCTGTCCGGGGAGCGTAAATCCAACGCCTCCACCTACTTGCCGACCCTGTTCGCGTTGTCCGGTGCCGGTGCGGCGGCGGATGCGATGGCGAACGGCCAGAACACCACCTCGGTGGATGGCACCACGGTGACCAGTACCCTGACCGGCAGTGCTGGGCAGGCGGCGTTGGGCAAGGCCCTGTCAAGTGGCACCAATGAACTGGCTGACTGGGTGAAGGCCCGTTATGGCCAGATGTTTGACGCCGTGTATGTTCCCCCCGGTGCCCAAGTGGCCGTCCATATTACCCGCCAGATCCCGATTGATTTTGAGACGCAGGGCCGCAAGGTTCACTACGATTTTGATACTAGCCAGCAGCATGACCTTCTATCTGAAGGCCCCGACAGTCAAGGTGCTGAATACCCGTCAGCGTGACCTGACGGCGGTCTTGTTGAACGCCGGACTGCAACCGGTTAAGCCGGAGTTCGATGTTGCCCCGCTCAACGGCTATCTGCGAGCCTTGCCGATGTGTTTTAACCCGATGCATGACAAAAAACACTGGTATACCCGCCTGACATTTGTGCAGCACATGGCTAACCTGTTGCCGGTGTTTGGACGGGATACCGGCACCGGGCATCCAGGATTCACCTTTTTCAATCGGGGCGGCGCACCGCTGACCTTTGATCCACTCAATAGGATCGTTCCAAGAATGCCCACCTGGTGCTGTTTGGTCCCACTGGTTCGGGTAAATCGGCCACGCTGAACAGCCTGTTTGCGCAGTTGATGGCGATCCACCGTCCCCGGCTGTTTATTGCCGAAGCCGGTAACTCCTTTGGTCTGTTTGCGGATTACTGCGAAGAGCTGGAGCTGACGGTCAACAAGGTTAGCATCAAGCCCGGCTGTGGCATTTCTCTGGCTCCGTTTGCCGATGCGCACCGTCTGATCGAGACGCCCGCCGTTATGGTGAGTGAGGAAGAACTGAGTGAACGCATCGAGACTGAAGACAGTGATGAGGAGGATGACGATGAGGAGCGTGACATTCTGGGGGAGTTGGAGATTGTGGCACGACTGATGATCACCGGCGGCGAGGCCAAGGAAGAGGCCAAACTGGAGCGGGCTGATCGGGGCATGATGCGTGAGGCCATCTTGGTGGCCGCGCGAGCGGCTTATAATGCGGGGCGGCAGATGGTCACCGGCGACCTGCAGGCGGCGTTGTACCAGTTTGCCGCTGAGGAAGCACGTCCTGAAGTTCGCCGAACCCGAGCGCAGAACATGGGGGAATCGCTGGGCGTGTTTATGCTGGGGTTCCTGGGCGAGCTGTTTGACCGCCCCGGGGATAACTGGCCGGAAGCCGATGTGACGTTGATTGACCTCGGGACGCTGGCGCGGGAAGGGTATGAAGCGGCACTGGCGGTGGCGTACACCTCGCTGGTGAACACCATCAACAACATTGCTGAGCGCGATCAGTTCCTGGACAGGGAAATCGTCTTTGCAACCGATGAAGCGCACATGATAACGACCAACCCGCTGTTGGCCCCGTTCGTGGTCAAAATTGTGAAGATGTGGCGTAAGCTGGGAGCCTGGCTGTGGCTGGCAACGCAGAACCTGGAGGATTTTCCCAATACCTCGAAGAAGATGCTCAACATGATTGAGTGGTGGCTGTGCTTGGTGATGCCACCGGAAGAAGTAGAAGAAATAGCCCGCTTCAAGAAATTGACAGCGGAGCAGAAAGCCATGTTGCTGTCGGCGACCAAGACCCCCTATTGTTATACCGAAGGGGTGGTGTTGGTGAGCCGCATCGAGGCGCTGTTTCGTGCGGTACCGCCAAGCTTATATTTAGCCTTGGGCATGACCGAGAAAGAAGATAAGGCGGCGCGACGGGCGATTATGCAGGCGCAGGGGGTGTCAGAATTGGCGGCAGCCAAACAGATTGCACATCAACTGGATGTGGCACGTGGTATTGCTAAGGCGGCGACATGATGCAGTTGAAGAAAAGTATGTTGGATATTGTACGGCGGTGATAGGGCTTTAGAACCCTGTAGTAAATGGAATAATCAATCTAGGTCCTGAGTGACACAGTTTTTAATTTATATACGCTCAGACTTGATTTGACAGTTTTCTCTGACAGAACGCAATCAAATCTGACAGTCTGCTTTGAGCGAAAAGCGGAAGTTCGCGATTTACTACTACCGGATGTGCATTGATAATATCTGCGTATTTGATTGGCGGTGAGCAGGCCACCAGACATCTACATTAGTGCGTATCTCAAAAAAGAAGAATTTGAGAAAAGAGTAATGAGCATGGTCAATAATTACACTGGAGATTTAAGCTAGGAGGGAGCCGCTTGGAATAGAGTGGCACGATGGCCAGTTTCATGGGAATAACGATTGTTGTGGTCATGTCGGATAAGCGCAGTCTGTTGTCAGACTGCGCTTACTAGGCTATACAATAAACGGGTTTGGTGTAGGGGCTCCTGTTTTACAAACGAGCTATCTGATGGAATAAAGTTTTAAACTCTCATATAGAGTTGTTTGTTGCCGTAATACTTCGCATTTATAGAGTGGGGCTCCCATTTCCCAGGAAAACAGGACCACGCTATGCAACTCCCTTTAGAACTCGACCCGCAGATTATTCACCACATCATTCACCGTCAGGCTGGATGGCGTAAGCAGGGAGATGACGATTTATGCTGAAGTCTCTCCTGAAGTATCTACCTGTCTCGTCAGTAAAAATCAGTAGCGGTGAGAAATCTACTGCAACGCAATTGCTATCAGTCCAGATACCGAACGGCTATCACGCACCGGTGTCGGCCCGTGAACAGTTGGCAACACCACGACGTCGTCAATGTTTGCAAATGCTGTGGGATTATTCGTCACTGCCTAACGACATGTATCAGCAGTATTACCTGCAGCCACTTGAACACTGCGTCACTCTGATGCAGCAGTTCCCTGCAACGGAGAGCGATCATCATGCTTATCTGGGGGGAATGGTGGATCATCTGCTCGAAACGGTAGCCTATGCTGCCCGGCTATCAAAAAACTACCTGTTGCCGGTCGGGGCGCAACCGGAAGAGCAGGCCTCGCAGAGTGCCGCCTGGAACTCGGTGATTGTCTATGCAGCTATGCTCCAGTCACTCGACAGGTTGTGCCAGATTGAGGTTGAGCTGCAAAGTGGGCAGCGTTGGATACCGCTTAATTTTCTACCTGGCGAACCTTACCGTTTTCGTTTTACCCCTATGGCTGATACCGTGCAGGTTCAAAGTCTGAGCGCGATGTTGGCTTGGAAAATAATTCCTTATGAAGCACTGATCTGGTTGAGTACTTGGCCGAATGTGCTGAAAATCTTATCGTTGTATTTAACGGGGTTTCGACATGAGTCAGGGATAGTGAATACCATTGTGCTGGATGCTATTCGGGTTTCAGCGGGCTCATCATTTGAATCACCGGCAGAGCTTCCTGTGGATACAGCTAATGAACAGTTAATAATTACAGGATATGACGGCTCTGATATAAAACAAAATACTGTCCCAATAGCCCAGAATGAGAGCTTTAATCTGGGATCTATTTTTCATCAATGGGTGAAAAAGAGTATTTTAGAACAATTAATTGCAGTTAATACAATTGACTCATCAGTATTTATCATTTCAGGTTATGTATTTATGAGATCGCCAACTATTTTTTATCAATTCATGGCGGAAAATAAGCAAACTTTAGGCGAACCTCCATGTGATTGGCGCATGGTGCAAAAACAATTTGAGAAGCTAAAACTCCATAAACGCCAAACCAATGGGGTGAATGTGTATTGTTGCGAAGAGAAAGAAGGGAGTAAATCCTTTAATGGCTACCTGATCCCTGTTGCCAAAATTTATGGTACCGTTTCACCTCCGGCGGATAGTCTATTAATGATTTTAAGACAATAGGTTTAGATGTTTCAGACAAAAGGATTTTTATAACTGCTATTTATATAAAGAGAGAGTAGGGGGGGCATTCAGGAAGTGAATGGTTATCTTATTGCAATAACTAAATATTTCAATCCCGCAAGATAACCATTTTTAGGGAGCAACTAGCCGTACTAATATAATTATCCATTACTTTTTATCCTTTAGTCTGCGTTCAATTTCTGTTTGCATCGATGTAACTATAAATTGAGCTGTACTCTCATCAGCTTTCTTAACTGACTCCATTGCTTCTACTACATTGTGAGGAACTCGAGCTTTTAAGGCTTTTGATTTTGCATTTATGTTTCCGGTAGCCATAGCTTAGTTCCTAAAAATTTTAATCTAACTGACATAGGTTATAAAGTCATTGACGTGTGGCCCACCTTGATTTTATAGTGGACCACACCTTGACTCAGTCCAAGGTTTACTATTAGCGAAGCCCAGTAGTGCGTCAACACTTGCTGGGCCTCTAACCATCACGTTAAAAGGACTAACGCTATGGCTGCACCAAAGTGTACTTATATCTTTGTAGCGATCAACCGTATTCAGACGAAAACAGCCCCTATTATGTTACGTGTAACGGCAACGGATGAGAAATCAGCGCGTCAACGCTTTGTTTCTGATTATGTTTTGTGTTTTGCTGGCCGCCTACCCGCATATAGGGAGTATCATGGAACAATATGAGCTTATCACGCCACTCATCCCTACATGTATCGATGTTGAATGCCAATGTAGGGCTTTGGCTTACGCAGCCTATCACATTGACCATATAGAAGTTCAAGAGCTTCTTTTATTTACTCTCATTGAGAAACAGCATCAATTAACAGCAATGTTAGAGGCAGAATATAAAGAGGCCAAGGGGAATGATATTGTTAATATGAATATATTGGGTCTGTAACTTTCAATTTATTAATGGTTACCCTATGTCTATCTATATAGAGTTATTTAACGTTATGATAGTCATGGGTAACCCATTAATATTGGTTGAACAAGGAAGTCAAAAATGAGCCATATAACATTTGAATTGCTCTTGGAAAAATATTTTTTCAGTAAATCTCTACGCCCTGCGACAGAATGGAGTTATCAGAAAGTTGTAAACTCGTTTGAACAATATACAACCAAACTTCCGCATGAAATTAATGATCAAATTGTATTAGAATGGCGTCGGTATGTATTGAACGATTTGAGACTGGAACCGCGAACCTGGAATAATAAGGTAGCTCATCTTCGTGCACTATTTAATTTTGGTATGAAGAAAAAACTATTGAAACATGAGGAATATCCATTTAATGGATCTGTGGTAAGAGCGGGTATTAAGAAAAAGAAAATTCTGACGTTAGGGCAAATGAATAGTCTCTATTTATTGATGAAACAATACTGTCAAAGAGAAAGGGATTTACCCGCGTCACATTGTTTTAATACCCGTAATCACGCGTTTTATCCTTCATGGTTTTGGCTTACGGTATTAGATGTTTTACGTTATACCGGTGTGCGGCAAAATCAACTGCTGCATCTACGATTATGTGACATCAATTTAGATGAGCGGAGTATTGAGCTGAGGATCGCGGGTTCTAAGAATCACAAAGAGCACCGTGTACCAATAGTATCCGCGCTGTTCCCACAGTTGAAGCTACTGGTTAACAGAGCGCTAGATGCCGGTGCAGAACCACAAGATCAATTATTTAATGTTGGGCGATTTGATTTACGTCGTCGCGATAAATATCCGTTAGAAATGGATCAATATCCATTACGGGCATTTTTCCGACGTCTGTCCAAAGAATGCCGTTTTACTGTGAGCCCACACCGTTTCAGACACACTATTGCCACGCATATGATGAAATCCCCGGATAGGAACCTTCAGGCCGTCAAAAAGCTATTGGGGCATGTCAGCATCCAATCAACTCTTGAGTATATCGATGAAAACGTTGATAGCTTGCGGGATATTTTGGAAAAAGAGTTGATGTAACAGCTTGAGGCAAGGGCTCAATTAGCCTTGCTGGTTTGACACGAGAGGAAACTCTATGTAACCATAATACGTAACAAAGCCCACTTAATTTAACAAGTGAGCTAATTGATTGCTAACTATTTTTACAATCCATGTGACGAAATTACGAGGTATCGTATTCCTGTCTAATCACCTGCTTGTTAAGACTGATTTCAGCCGTAGTAACAAACAAGCTTAAATAGTGGTGCCCGGACTCGGAATCGAACCAAGGACACGGGGATTTTCAATCCCCTGCTCTACCGACTGAGCTATCCGGGCAACGGGGCGCATTAAACCGTATTAGCACCAAATCGTCAATGAGTTTCTCATATAAAGGCGATCAGTTGTTCTCTTTTCATGCGAAAGTCGCTAGAAAGTGTTGGTGCGATGATTTTTTCATCGTAATGCACTGTTTCATCTGCTTGATTTATAGATTTTTTATTTTTCAGTTCGTTAGATAACAACAGCTTAGATATTCACTAAATATGCATTTTTATTGAATTTCAAGGGTTGAATCGCTCCCGTAAACATGTAATTATTGCGCGAATTTAGTGTTACTATTCATTCGACTAGTCCATATCATTTTGAGAGTTTAAGCGGGGGCGGTTATGGCATTTTTACTCTATCCAATGCATATTCAGCGCCTCACGTGCCACTTCTTCTGCTCCATTTCTATTAAGTCTCTTATCACTTCCATGCGGTAAGGCTACGTGTTGCTCACTGTTAGGCATTATTAAAAATAGAGCTAACACTCTGATTTTACTGATGTCTATTGGTCGATGCTGAGACCAGTTCATTCACTATTCTGGCTTTCCTTTTGCTGGGAGACGTGTATGTCTAAGATATCAATTTGCCAGCATCACAAAAGCTACTCAATGTGATGCTATCTAAATGCCAAAGTGGCAGCCTCATACCTGACCGTTTGAGAGTAAGTGACATGACACAATTAAAAATAGCAACAAGTGCTCGTTTGGCTTCTTATATAGAAAGCCAGCGTGGAATGGTATATCTCAATCAGACTGATTTTACGGATGTTGCCGCCGTGGTGATGTCGGTAGAAGATGCGAATACCGGTATATTGTCAAAGCTATATGATCTGGGCTTTGCTATTCCTACTTTTGTTGCTGTCACGGCAGAACAGGCAGTTTCTGCGGAGTATTTGCCTCTTATTAAAGGCGTCATCACACTCGGTGAGGCAAATAAGGCATTTTATAATGCTCAGGTAGAGGCTGCTGCCAGTGAATATCAAAAAAATCTGTTACCGCCTTTTTTCTCAACATTAAAGAAATATGTCGAAATGAAAAACTCAACCTTTGCTTGCCCAGGGCATCAAGGCGGTGAGTTCTTCCGTAAGCATCCCGCTGGCCGTCAGTTTTTTGAATTCTATGGTGAGACAATTTTCCGGTCAGATATGTGTAACGCTGATGTCAAATTGGGCGACTTACTTATCCATGAAGGCGCGGCAAAAGATGCACAGAAATATGCAGCTAAGGTCTTTAATGCAGATAAAACCTATTTTGTTCTGAATGGGACTTCAGCGGCTAATAAAGTGGTTACTAATGCTTTATTGACCCGTGGTGATTTGGTGTTATTCGACCGAAATAACCATAAATCCAACCACCACGGAGCACTAATTCAAGCAGGGGCAACGCCTGTTTATTTAGAAACTGCTCGTAACCCGTTTGGTTTCATTGGCGGTATTGATGCACACTGTTTCGATGAGCGTTATTTACGCCAGCAATTAAGTGAGGTTGCCCCTGAACGTGCGGGTGATGCACGGCCATTCAGATTGGCTATCATTCAGTTAGGTACCTATGACGGTACGGTGTATAACGCACGGCAGGTGGTTGATAGTATTGGTCATTTATGTGATTACATTTTGTTT
The DNA here is from genome assembly GCF_901472495.1 of Yersinia enterocolitica subsp. enterocolitica. NCBI lineage: Bacteria > Pseudomonadati > Pseudomonadota > Gammaproteobacteria > Enterobacterales > Yersiniaceae > Yersinia > Yersinia enterocolitica. The sequence continues at coordinate 2,496,468 of NZ_LR590469.1, read as the reverse complement.
GACTCGGCGTGGGTGGGTTACGAACAATTTATCCCAATGATGAAAGATTTCTCGCCGTTGCTGCTGGAACTCAATGAAAACGATCCTGGGATTATTGTGACTCAGTCGGTACACAAGCAGCAGGCTGGTTTTTCCCAAACCTCGCAAGTACATAAAAAAGATAATCATATCAAAGGACAAAAGCGCCACTGTAACCATAAGCGTTTTAACAATGCATTTATGCTACATGCCTCGACCAGCCCGTTTTATCCATTATTTGCAGCATTGGACGTCAATGCCAAAATACACTCTGGCGATAGTGGCCGCCGTATGTGGATGGACTGTGTCAAACTCGGTATCGAGACCCGTAAATTATTATTAGAGCGCTGTTCAATGTTGCGGCCATTTATTCCACCTACAGTGAGGGGGAAAAATTGGCAGGATTATGATACGGATATTATTGCCAATGATGTTCGCTTCTTTAATTTTGAACCCAATGAGCGCTGGCATGGGTTTGAAGGATATAACCAAGACCAATATTTGGTTGATCCGTGTAAATTATTACTGACCACTCCGGGCATTGATGCTAATAACGGACAATATACCCAGTTTGGTGTACCGGCAGCGATACTGGCTACTTTTCTGCGCGAAAACGGCATTGTGCCGGAAAAGTGCGATCTGAACTCAATTCTATTTCTACTCACGCCAGCTGAAAATACCGCCAAAATGGCGCATCTGGTTGATATGTTGGTGCAATTTGAACGCTATATTGGGCAGGATGCATTGTTGTGTGATGTATTACCGACGATATATCGTAAGAATGAAGAGCGCTATCGTGGCTATACTTTGCGCCAGCTATGTCAGGAGATGCATGACCTGTATGCCCGTTATGATGTGAAGCAGCTGCAAAAGGATATGTTCCGAAAAGCCAGCTTCCCGCAAGTTGTTATGAATCCTCAGGATGCCAATATTCAATTTGTCCGTGACAATATTGAATTGATCCCTATTGCTAAGGCGGAAGGGCGTATTGCGGCTGAAGGTGCATTGCCCTATCCGCCGGGCGTGTTGTGTGTCGTTCCGGGGGAAATGTGGGGTGGGGCGGTGCAGCGTTATTTCCTCGCATTAGAGGAGGGGATCAATTTATTGCCAGGCTTCTCACCGGAATTGCAGGGTGTTTATATCGAAAAAGGAGATGTGGAGCGGCGGCGTATTTTTGGTTATGTCATTACTCAGTAATCTGAAAACAGATAGACAGCCGATGAGAATGTCGGCTGTCATACTATATTTTATCCCTCTCAGGATAATCAGTAACCGAAATAACGTACCAATAAAACAGTACCTGAAAGCAATAGTAATATGTTTATGATCTTAATCAATTGTTCACGACTGATCCCTAAGCTGATTTTATTGGCAATCGCCAATCCGACTAACATCCCAGGGGCTAATAGCAATACCATCCATAGAATTGACAAGTCCATATAGACTCCGGCTAGCGCAAATAAAATCACTCTGGTTAGGGTACTTAGGCCAATAAGTGTGGTCTGTGTAATCCGTAAATTGTCTTTGCTGGCTATCCGTCCGGATAAATAAATAGCATAGATAAACCCACCGCTACCAAATAATGCACTGAAGATACCGCCAATTAAGCCAAAAGGAATGGCGGCTGTAGGTTTGAACTGCTTTTGTGGTTTGCTTCGGTTGAGGGAGTAAATTGCATATAAAATAACAAATATGCCCAACGCTAATAGCAAAATATCGGGGCGAGTTCGCAGCAATACCGTTGCGCCTATCAGGCTGCCAATAATCATCAATGGTACCAGGCGCTTGAGCTCAGCAATATCCGCATGGCGGCTATGACGCGCTACGTTAGTGATTGCGGCAACCATATCAACAATGGCTAACAATGGGACAATCTTTGCTACGGGGATAAATAGTGCTAAAACCGGGCTGGCAATTAACGCGGAACCAAAACCAGTAATACCAAAAATAATATAGGCAATGACCATGGTGGAGAAGATTGCCACCATTTCAAAAGCGGTAAGTCCAAAGTCCATTTGTTCAATCTGCCAGTAGTGGATCGAAAATAGTGGGCATACTATAATCGTTTATTGCGAATGGTTGTTATTCAAATGTACGCAGTTATCCGCTGATCACAATTTTAGTCATAAAAAATGGCACAGCGAACTGTGCCATTGATATCTTTTAGACTAAGGTTGCAGCGGTATTAGTGGCGGCGGTAGCTCTTCTGAGCGCTATTCACTTTCACCAGATAACGGCGAGATTCACCAGATGGGTGTTTAGTGGTTAGCGTTTGGAATACATCGCCTGGTGCCATATTGTTAATAATATTTACTGCCTGGTTCTTGTCGCTGGAGAATACCCGCAACACGCTCCCAGCACCGCCATTATAGGAAGTAATGACTGCATAACGGCGTGAAGTGGCATTTTGAATACCGCCTAAATAGGTATTTTGCAAAATGGATAGATAGGCTGTGCCTGCATCGATATTATTAGCAGGGTCAAATAGATAACTGCGGCTAGGTTGACCACTTTTACCTTTCATTTTAAACACATCTCGTCCGGCAGTGTGCTGAACAACCTGCATCAGACCTAGCGCATCAGAGCCACTGACTGCATAAGGGTTGAAGCTCGATTCTGTTTGCATAATTGCCAGAATCAGTGATTCTTCTACACCATATTTTTCGGCTGATTGGCGCACCAGCGGCAGATATTTGTGAGCTCGTTTATCCAGATGGTTAGGCACTAATTGCAGGGTCACCGACCAGATAACATGCAAACCAGACGTGCGTTTTTGCATTTTGTTTTGCAGTAAATAATCGGCGAAATGTGCAGCTCGCCATTCCCAACGAATAGGCTCGCCATTGTTATCCAGTACCTGCCCATAAAGGAACGGTTCTTTGCTGATTTGGATATCGTTGGCATCAGAATAGAGATCGATAGAGCCTGGGTCATCGCCCATTAATAATGTGGTAATGATCGCCTGACGTAAGTGAACCGCCGGATCGGTCGTGGCAATAGTTTCAACCGTAATAGTACCGGCATCAAAGTTGATATGGCTGCGGGTTTGATATTGATCCGTATACTTAACGTAATCTTTTGGGCCCGCGATCAAGACTTCTTTTAATCCCCAAATATTTTCAATGTTATGGGCAAACTGACCCATTAAAATTTCAAAACCGTTCGTGTCTTTGATAAAGGCTTCGTTATCTGCCTGATTTTTATTGCCTGAGCAAGACACTAACAAAGGTGCAATGACCAACAAAGCTAAAATTTTCTTCATCTTACAAGCCATATCTTGATGAGGAATTTACCCGTCATATTTCAAGTTACCAGTGCGTTAGCTGCCTTTTTGTAACTCGAGCTATTTAGGGTAATACTCGTCATACGGTACGTTACCAGTGTGTTGGCCCCGAGTGGTTACTGACTCGGCGGAGTATAACCTTCAATATGAACATCCTGCCCTTCAAACAGGAAATTGACCATTTCTTGTTCCAGCAATTTACGGTCTTCGACATTCATCATGCTGAGCTTCTTCTCATTAATCAGCATGGTTTGTTTAGTTATCCATTGTGACCAGGCTTCTTTCGAGATTTCGTTATAGATACGTTTACCGATTTCGCCTGGATACAGCTGAAAATCTTGTCCTTCAGCTTCCTTTTTTAAAAACGTACAAAAAATCGTTCTGCTCATGCTAAATCCTCTTTTATGACTGACAGTCAAATAAAACTGTTTGGGTAGACGGCGGTGTTGCCCGTTATGGTTTCGCTAACTTAGTTTTTGCCAATTCTTCTTTTGCTAGCTCTTCTTTTGCTAACTGAAGTAATAAACGCTCAACTGGGGCGGCCAATCCTACCGACGGTGGTTGTGCTAAGTTATACCAGAGACCTGCCCCATCATCCATGCATCCACGAGCTGATGCAGTATCCAGCCACATTGGAACAATATCCAGATGGAAGTGGCTGAAGGTGTGACGAAAAGCGGTTAACTGCTGCAACTCACTGGCGGCCATACCCCGCTGTTGCAACCAACTATCCAAATCATCTTGCTCGGCAAATTGTGGGAAACAGAATAACCCGCCCCATAGCCCAACGGGTGGGCGCTGTTCGAGCCACACCTGAGGGCCGTTTTGCAGCAATAGAAAATAGGCCGTTTTTTCCGGTATCGTCTGCTTGGGTTTTTTACCTGGATAGCGCGCCCAACTATGGTTAGCATAAGCGAGACACCCTATATTCAATGGGCAAAGTTCGCACTTGGGCTTGGAGCGGGTGCAGACAGTAGCGCCTAAATCCATCATTGCCTGATTAAATTGGCCGACTCCCTTAGCAGGGGTGACATCCTCACTAATTTGCCACAGTCGCCCTTCGACATCTTTTTTACCCGGCCATCCCTCAACGGCATAGCAACGAGCCAGAACTCGCTTAACATTACCGTCCAAAATAGGGAAATGCTGCCCCAAAGAGAGCGATAAAATCGCACCAGCCGTGGAGCGGCCTATGCCGGGTAATGCGAGTATCTCGTCAAAAGTTGTCGGGAATTCCCCCTGATGGCGTTCAACAACTGTTTGGGCGGCTTTATGTAGATTTCTGGCGCGGGCGTAGTAACCCAAGCCAGTCCATAAATGCAGAACTTCATCCAACGGAGCAGCGGCTAAAGCACGAATATCAGGGAAACGCAGCATAAAGCGTTGGAAATAAGGAATGACCGTTGCAACCTGCGTTTGTTGCAACATCACTTCTGATAGCCAGACTTGATACGGTGTTTTATCCAATTGCCATGGCAATGTTTTGCGGCCAAAGCGTTGGTACCACTCAAGTACCATGTGCGCGAATTGTTGCGCTTGCATCATAAGCAGGTATCGATATCCGGCAGAGAATAAATTAGGGCTGGATTGCAGCATAGACTCTTCAGACTGTAAACCCCCTTCGTTCTTGGCGCTACAGCGGCGTTAGCGGCATTCACCCACCCAAATCACTTACTTGAGTAAGCTCATTGGGATTTGTTCACTTGCAGTCTGGCTGTAACCCCAATAACTTTGGGGGGGCTTTAGTTCTTGGCGCTACACCGGCGTTAGCTGCTTTTAATGCGCATAAATAGGTTATTTACAGCTTAATTTTGTACTTATGGCCGCCAGAGTTGATAAACTGGCGTATCTTTGCATAATGCGCGTTCGTATACGCAACCAACAGACAGAAAGCACCATGATAAATGACGTCATATCTCCGGAATTTGATGAAAACGGCCGCGCGATGCGCCGTATTCGTAGTTTTGTCCGCCGTCAGGGGCGCCTGACCAAAGGCCAACAGCTGGCGCTCGATAACTATTGGCCGGTGATGGGCGTAGAATATCAGCCAACCCCTGTTGATTTCACTGCCTTGTTTGGCCGTGAAGCGCCAGTGGTATTGGAAATCGGTTTTGGCATGGGAACCTCACTGGTCACTATGGCTGCCAGCAATCCACAGCAGAATTTTCTCGGGATAGAAGTACATTCCCCAGGCGTTGGCGCATGCCTGGCTTCAGCACATGAAGCGGGCCTGAATAACTTGCGAGTTATGTGTCATGATGCGGTCGAAGTGCTGGAAAATATGATCCCGGATTCTTCACTGGACATGGTTCAGCTGTTTTTCCCTGACCCTTGGCACAAAGCGCGCCATAATAAACGTCGTATCGTCCAGGCACCTTTTGTCGAATTAGTAAAAAGTAAATTAAAAGTGGGTGGCGTGTTCCATATGGCGACCGACTGGCAGCATTATGCGGAACATATGCTGGAGGTGATGTCAGGTGCGAACGGGTACCGCAACCTTTCAGAGCAGAATGATTATGTGCCCCGTCCGGACTCACGTCCGCTGACAAAATTTGAATTACGCGGCCAGCGCCTGGGACATGGCGTTTGGGATCTGATGTTTGAGAGGAAAGAATAATGGCTAAGAATCGTAGTCGTCGTTTACGCAAAAAAATGCATATCGACGAGTTTCAGGAGTTAGGTTTTTCTGTACAGTGGACCTTCCCAGAAGGCACTGGTGTTGATGTTATTGATGAAACTGTCGATGCTTTTATCGATGAGGTCATTGAAGCAAACGGCCTGGCATTTGATGGCAGCGGTTATTTGCAGTGGGAAGGCCTGATTTGCCTGCAAGAGATTGGTCATTGCACTGATGAACACCGTGCGCTAGTGACTAAATGGCTGGAAGCTCGCAAATTGAAAAATGTAGAAACCAGTGAGCTGTTTGATATCTGGTGGGATTGATCTTCCGTTTTAACGGTAGATAATTGATAAGGGCGCCTAATGCAGGCGCCTTTGTTTTTATCAGACGCAGTTAGCGGAAACGGTTACCGGAGATTGATTGGGAGCATTGTTGTGGTAGCAGCTTTAGGGGTAACAACAGGTTTAGATAATACCTTGCTGGCGGATATCTTGCAGCAGGTACGCCCGCTGATTGGTCAAGGGAAAGTGGCGGATTATATCCCCGCCTTGGCCGAAGTTTCGGCTGACAAATTGGGTATCGCGGTCTGTACACTAGATGGCTCGATATATCAGGCCGGAGATGCTAATGAGCGCTTTTCTATTCAATCGATTTCAAAAGTATTAAGTTTGACGCTGGCATTATCTCGTTATGGCGAGCAGGAAATATGGCAGCGAGTGGGTAAAGAGCCATCAGGCCAGCCATTTAACTCTCTGGTGCAGTTAGAGTTAGAAAAGGGCAAACCGCGCAACCCGTTTATTAATCCTGGGGCGCTGGTGGTGTGCGATATGCTACAAAGCCGCCTAAGTGCTCCGAAGCAAAGGATGTTAGAAGTGGTGCGTCAGTTAGTGAATGACGACAACATTAGCTACGACCCGCGAGTGGCGCGCTCGGAATTTGAGCATTCAGATCGCAATGCTGCTATTGCCTATCTAATGAAGTCTTTTGGTAATTTCAACAACGATGTTCTGACAGTACTTCAGACCTATTTCCACTATTGTGCCATGCGCATGAGTTGTGTCGAACTGGCTCGCTGCTTTGTCTATCTGGCAAATCAGGGGCGCAGTATTAGTGGGCATGGCTCGCTTATCACACCCATGCAAGCGCGGCAAATCAATGCTCTGATGATTACCAGCGGTATGTATGATGGAGCCGGTGAATTTGCCTTCCGCGTGGGTATGCCGGGTAAATCGGGGGTCGGAGGCGGGATTATCGCCATTGTGCCTGACGAGTTATGTATTGCGGTTTGGTCACCGGAATTAGATCATGCCGGGAACTCTCTGGCCGGAACGGCTGCCTTAGAGCTACTGGCACAGCGGATTGGCCGCTCCATTTTTTAGGACAGCTCCCCTTCATGCCTAAAGTAAATTCTGGCAGGGTGGGGATTAGCAGGTTATAAATAGCCATAGAAATACAGGATGGCACAGCTTCTCAGGAGTCTTATGTTACTTAAAATGAAAGCATTACGTACGGTCGGCCTGGCAGTATTGATGCTGACTGCCTGGCAGGCACAGGCTGATTATCAGTGCAGCGTAAAGCCGCAGGATGATGTGATTATCAGCCCACACTCTGTACAGGTGGTGGGTGCCAGCGGTAATTTGCAGATTTCGCCCGACGGTGATATTACCCGTAATGGCAAGACATTAACTCTGACCGATGCGCAGCGCCAGCAGGCTTTCCGCTATCAGACGGCCTTGCGCAAAGATTTACCGTGGATAGACCAAGGGGCACAGCAGCGCCTGGAGAAAGCACGGGTTTCATTGGATAAAGTGATTGTTCAGCAACTGGGTAGCAGCAGCAATGTGCGTAACCGGCTGACAACACTGAATGATCAACTTAAACAACAAATGAGTCGCATCATAGAGAAACGCAGCGACGGCTTAACTTTCCATCATAAAGCTATTGATGAGGTTGAAAAAGACGGTCGTCAGTTGGTGCAACAGAGCATGGGCGGTGTGTTGCAAGACAGTCTTAATGAAATGGGTGTTAAGCAGGCGACCAGCGGCAGTGGCGGTAATAATCCATTGCAGGCCATTATGGGCAATCTGGGTGGGTTGCAGCAGGCTATCCAAAACGAATGGAATAATCAGGAGCAAGATTTCCAGCAATTTGGGCACGAAGTCTGTGGGCGTGTGACGGCTCTGGAGCAGCAGCGTAAGGATTTACTCAAAGCATTAAACTAATTACATGATCCGGATTTAACAGGTTCAGATTGTGAATATCGTCTGAACCTGTTCTTCTCATTTATCTCAATAAAACAGGTAGCGTTACAAGAACAGTTCTAACAGTGAGTTAAGGAATAACTTCCCTTTCTCGGTGATCTGCCAGTATTCCTCTGTTTCGATTAAATATTCTTTCGCTAATGCCTCGTCCAATTGTGGGCGAATTGTGCTTTCAGCTAATCCGGTCAAATGGGTGAAATCTGCCCGTGGCGCAGCTTCCAGTAAGCGGAAACGGTTCATAAAGAACTCAAAAGGCCGATCTGCGGCTTCTACCTCGTACTGCTTATCGAGATATTTACCCTGCATAAAACCACGCGGGTGTTTGGTTTTTATCGTGCGTAGGATTCGTCCATCACGGAAAGTGATTTTACCGTGTGCACCACAGCCAATTCCCAGATAATCGCCAAAGCGCCAGTAGTTTAGGTTATGTTGGCATTGATAACCCGGTTTGGCATAGGCGGAGGTTTCATATTGCTGATACCCGGCGGTACTTAATAACTGATGCCCTTGCTGGAAGATATCCCACAGCGCGTCGTCATCTGGCAGTGTCGGTGGGCGCGAACTAAAGCCAGTGTTTTGCTCAATCGTCAACTGATACCAAGACAGGTGTGGTGGATTTAAAGCAATGGCCTGGCGCAAATCATCCAGTGCTTCTTCCAGTGACTGATCCGGCAAACCGTGCATTAAGTCCAGATTAAAACTGCGCAGCTCCAGTGAGGTTGCCAGTTCTGCAGCACGCTTGGCCTCATCCGGCCCGTGTATCCGCCCCAGCCGTGTTAATTTCTCGGCACTGAAGCTTTGCACCCCAATGGAGATACGATTGATACCGGCGCGCTGATAGCCGCTAAAGCGATCCGCTTCCACAGCACCGGGGTTGGCTTCCATAGTGATTTCGGCATCAATTGCCAGTGGCAATCTGGCTCGAACGCCATCAAGTAACTGTTGCATTGCCTCGGCGCTGAGCAAGCTTGGCGTGCCGCCACCAATAAAAATGGTGCTAATCTCACGACCACTGACCAGAGGCACGTCGACATCGAGATCCGCTAGCAAGTGCTCTACATATTCCTGGTGGGGAACATCGCCTTTCAGTGCATGGGAATTAAAGTCACAGTAAGGGCATTTCTGCACACACCAGGGAATGTGAATGTAGAGACTCAGCGGGGGTAATTTAAGCATTGCGCAGGGCATCCAACATCAGTTTCAGTGCCTGACCACGATGGGAAACCGCGTGTTTTTCTTCACGAGTCAATTCTGCGGCTGTTTTACCCAGTTCCGGGACATAAAAAATAGGGTCATAACCGAATCCAGCCGTGCCAGAAGGTTGGCGAGCAATCACACCCGGCCATTGACCATGGAATACCAACGGCGTTGGGTCTTCCGCATGACGCATATAGACCAGCACACAATGGAATTGGGCACCGCGCTGCTCATCAGGAATATCTTTCAACGCGACCAGCAGCTTCTCAAGATTTTGTTGATCACTGGCATCAGCACCGGCGTAGCGGGCGGAGTAAATCCCAGGCGCTCCACCCAAAGCATCAACGGCCAAACCTGAGTCATCAGCGATAGCCGGTAAGCCGGTGGTTTGTGCGGCATGGCGCGCTTTCAATATGGCATTTTCGATAAAGGTTAAGCCGGTCTCTTCGGCAGATTCGACGCCCAGTTCGGTTTGCGCGACGACATCCAAACCAAAATCGGCCAGCAAGGTTGCCAGCTCGCGCACTTTGCCGGGATTACCGGTGGCTAATACTACTTTTTGCATGGAAGAGTCCTGAATTTCATTATTCTAGCGGGAAGTATTTATACCCGTCATACTTCAAGTTGCATGTGCGTTGACTGCCTTCGTTCACCCCAGTCACTTACTGATGCAAGCTCTTGGGGATTATGAGCCTCACCTGAGGCTCCCCTACGGGCCAGCGCAAGCGCTGTTCAAAATGGTTTACAACCAATTTGTCTCTTAGTTGCCGCCTTCCTGTAACTCGAATTATTTAGGGTATGTCATTCGAGCAGTGTCGCAACTTCGGGGGGGATCTGTTGCGGGTTAACTATTTTGATCTGTTTATGCCGCCCCAACTCGCCCTTTTCAATAATCACCTGGCTTTTTGCTACCCGGAACTGTTTAGCGATAAATTTGATCAAATGAGCATTAGCTTGACCATCAACGGGTGGGGCGGTAATGGCGACTTTAAGTTCATCGCCGTGTAAACCGACTATCTGGTCACGGCTGGCTTTCGGCTGAATATATAGCCTGAGAGCCAGCCCGTCCAGCAATGGGGTAACTGCACTCACAGCACGAACCAAAGCTCGCCTAGCAGATCCATACCTAAATAGTTGATCAGATACAGGATCAGAATAACCACCATCGCCGAGAAATCGATGCCGCCCATGGCGGGCAAAATGCGACGAATCGGTGCCATTAAAGGTTCGGTTAACTGATACAGCAGGTAGTCCATTGGGCTACGCCCCTGACTGACCCAGCTCATTAGCGCACGAATGATCATCACCCAGAAAATCAGATAACCGGCCGCTTTCACTAATGAAATAATACCAAACAGCAAGTTATACAGGCTGAGTGACATCGAACCGCTCTGAATCAGTACTAGCAGCGGATACTTGATAGTCATCAGCAAGAACGCCAGTAGCAGCGATGCACTGTCAATCGGCCCCAGAGAAGGGATGACCCGGCGCAACGGGCCGACAATCGGTTGGGTTATTTTCACCACAAATTGTGAGAATGGGTTGTAGAAATCGCTGTGAACCCACTGCATCCAGATGCGCAACAGCAGTACCATCACATACAGGTCAATGACCGTTTTGGCCAGAAAAGTCAGCGTTAGCATGAGTTGCCTTAATCCTTTATTCAATATGGTATGCAGATAAATAGACCTGCCTATTTACCTACTTTCTCGGCCCCTATCTTAACGGGAAAGTGTCAGGGCCAGTGTCGGGTTTTGTAAATTTTGCCGCTGTTAGAACAGCTTTTCCATTTCTTTTGCTCGCAAAATGGCAGCTTGCATAGCACTGGAAACAATCTGAGGTAAGTGTTGTTCGTTAAATACCCGGATTGCTTCGGCCGTCGTCCCCCCTTTAGATGTTACCTGTTCACGCAATGTTGAAAGCGGTAATTGCGGGTTGGCTTCCACTAATGCTGTTGCACCAGATGCCGCTTGCTGCACCAGCATACGGGCGGTTTCACTGTCAAAACCTAAACGTTCTGTTTCTTGCTGCATCGCTTCCATAAACAGGAAGAAATAGGCCGGTGCGCTACCTGCGGCGGCGATAACGCTGTTGATGCCGTTTTCATTATCTACCCAACAAACCTTGCCCACTGAGCTCATCAGTGAAGCCGTGAAATCACGGTCATCTTGCGAGACTTGTTGAGGCGCATAAAGGCCGCTCATCCCTTTCCCCACCAGCGATGGTGTGTTAGGCATGATTCGCACCAGATTGAGATTATCGCCCAACAGCGCATAGAAACGCTCTACCTGCACACCAGCGGCAATAGACAGCACCAGCTTACCGGTGAAATCGATATTTTCCTGCAAGGGTTGGCATACCGCAGCCATTAATTGCGGCTTAACGGCTAAAACAATGACTTCTGCTGTTTTCGCTTCGGCAATATTGTCGTCGCTACTGATAACGCCAAACTCGGCAGCAAGTGCATCACGGTTTTTAGCTGAAGGTGCACAAACGCTGATCATTTTAGCGGGGTAACCACCTGCCACTAAACCCGCGATAATTGCGCGTGCCATATTGCCCGCACCAATGAATGTAATATTGCGATATTTCATTAAATTAGTTCTCCTAAACCAATGGTTTTAGGTGTTTAAGCGCGGGAGCCAAAAATCGCGGTACCAATGCGCACCAAAGTACTACCCGCCGCAATAGCTGCGGCCATATCATCCGTCATCCCCATGGAAAGCGTATCCATCTGAGGGTAGCTGGTTTTTAAAGTCAAGAAGGCCTGATTCATTTGCTCAAATACCGCCAGTTGCCGTTGATAATCTGTTTCAGGTGCCGGAATAGCCATCAGCCCACGTAAATGCAGATGAGGCAGTTCACTGATACTAGCCGCCAAAGCGGGCAGCTCCGCCAGTGCAATACCGGACTTACTCTGCTCATCACTGATATTGACCTGAATGAGGATATTCAGTGCTGGCATTTCTGGCGGGCGTTGCGCACTTAGGCGCTGGGCAATCTTGAGCCTATCGACGGTATGGCACCAGGCAAAATTTTCTGCGACTAATCTGCTTTTATTGGATTGCAGCGGGCCGATAAAGTGCCATTCAAGCTGGGAGGCATGGGCGCTTTCTGCGAAATAGTGGATTTTATCCACCCCTTCCTGCACATAGTTTTCGCCAAAAGCGTATTGCCCCGCGGCGATGGCTTCTTCGATAGCGCTCACAGGCTTGGTTTTACTGACTGCAAGCAACGTCACTTCTTCTGGAGAGCGCCCGCAGTTGCGTGCAGCGGCTGCGATTTTCGCTCTGACATCCTGTAGATTCTGCTCAATTATGCTCATATGGACCCAGGAGTTTGATATGGATTTCACCTGTCTGGATGATAAAAACACAGACTCGGATAACCCTGAATTTAATGGTGTTTCCACCAAATACATTGAGTTGGAAAAACCTGAACATGCCGATGGTGGCTTCAACGAACAGGATTTTGCTAATAAGGTGGCGGATAGTGTAAATCATAATGCATCGGATCTGCACCTTTGTACCGGTTATCATCCGGTATTGCGCATTGATGGTGAACTGAAAACCTTTACTCACTGGCCGCGCGTCAATGCCAGTTGGCTTAACGGCTTAAGCCAACATTTCTTGAGTGAGGATCAACAACGGCAATTACAGCAAAGTGGGCAGGTGGATTGTGCTTGTACCACAAGTGCCGGACAGCGACTACGGGCGAATGTTTTTCAGCAACAGCAGGGGCAATCGATAGCTTTTCGTGTGATTTCAGCAATTAACCCCTCGCTAGATGAATTGGATGCTCCAGACATTATTAGTCAGATAATCAAACAAGATAATGGTTTAATTCTGGTTACCGGGGCGACAGGCAGTGGGAAATCCACCACTTTGAGCGCGATGATCAGTGCGATGAATCAAAAGCAGGCGCGTCATATCATCACGCTGGAGGATCCGATCGAGTTTCTGCATAAAAGTAAATCATGTTTGATTCAGCAGCGGGAGTTGGGCCGTCACACTCATTCTTTCAGTAGCGCGCTCACTGGGGCATTGCGCCAGGATCCCGATATTATTCTATTGGGAGAGTTGCGGGATCAAGAGACAATTCGTTTAGCACTGACTGCTGCTGAAACCGGGCACTTGGTCTTAGCGACATTACATACTCGCACCGCGACTCAAGCCATCGATCGGCTGGTGGATGTTTTTCCTGTGGCAGAAAAAGCGGTAATTCAGGCGCAATTAGCGGCCAGCCTGCGCGCAGTTATCGCACAAAAATTGTGTCATAAAGTGGGCGGAGGACGTATCGCTGTATTTGAGATATTGACGCAAACCACGGCGGCTAGTCATTTGATTCGTGAAGGTAAAACCTACCAACTCTCCTCGGTGATACAGAGCGGTAGACAATGGGGGATGCAAACTTTTGAGCAGGGTATGGCGCAGCGACAAAAGCAGGGTGTATTGGCTGAGCGTCATGTTAGTCAATGAAGCATGTTAGTCGTCAATGGATATAGAGCCGCTAACACCGCTACGGCTCTTATTAAAAAAGATGATACCCAAAGTAATTGGTGTTGCAGCAAGGCAGCAAGCGAATGCATCCCGATGAGCTTACAACGGTAAGTGATTCGGGTAAGTGAGAGCCGCTAACACCGCTGCGGCTCCAAGTACGAAGAGTAAACTAGGCGGCTGGGATCTGCTGGGTAATACAATGAATATTACCGCCTCCTAAGAGGATCTCGCGAGCAGGGACACCAACAATTGCATAGCCAGGGAATATCTGCTGCAACAGATCATGCGCCAGCCCATCAGTGCTGCTATCCAACAGCGGATAAATAATCTGTTGATTGCTGATCAGGAAGTTGACGTAAGACCCGGCTAACCGCTCACCGGCGGTGCGTGGCACGGCATCGCTAGACAGCACATCGAAAGTCTCGGCTTCGGTGTTATACAGCGGGCCTGGCGCAGGTAGCTTCCAGATTTTTAGTTTACGGCCTTTGGCATCAACTGCATTGGATAAAACTTCAAAGGCGGCAACAGAACGCGCGTATTGCGGATCCTGCTGATCGTCAGTCCAATGCAGAGCGACTTCACCAGGGCGGACAAAACAGCACATATTGTCGATGTGGCCATCGGTCTCATCGTTATAAACGCCGTCTTGTAACCAGATGAAATGTGTGACACCAAGGTATTCACGCAGCAACTGTTCAATCTGCACCTGATTAAGGTGCGGGTTGCGGTTAGGATTCAACAAACACTCTGCGGTAGTCAGTAAAGTGCCTTCACCATCGGTATGAATAGAGCCACCTTCCAGCACTAATGGTGCGCTGTAATGGGCATTATTCAAGAAGTCACTCACTTGAACGGCAATTTTTTCATCTTGCTGCCAATTAGCATACAAACCGCCGTTAAGACCGCCCCAGGCATTGAACTGCCAGTCAACTGCGCGGCGTTCGCCAGCACCATTGATGACCATAGTCGGGCCAGTGTCACGCATCCAGGCATCATCGCTGGCCATTTCTACCAGTGTGACACTGGCCGGTAGGGTTGCTTTGGCCTGCGCCATAAACTCGGCGGGAACTCCCATAAATACTGGAGTTGTTCGGCTGATGGCTTCCGCTACTTTTGCAAAAGTCTGCTGAGCGGGAATACCCTTACCGCGCCAGTTGTCTTGGCGATATGGCCATAACATCCAGACTGCATCTTGCTTTGCCCATTCGGCTGGCATAAAGAAACCATCCTGCTGCGGAGTACCCGGCAGGGCTTGTGACGCAGCGCTTTGTAACACGGGGTCTTTAACAGACATACATTATCTCCGGGTTTTGCCGTCAGAAGTGGCAAGTACCTGATACATTTCTGGACGGCGATCGCGGAATAAGCCCCATGACGCGCGCTGAGCAGCGATTTCCTGCAAATCGAACTGGTGAACCAACACAGCTTCGTCGGTTTTGTTGGCCTGAGCCAACAGAGCGCCGGTTTGGTCTGCAATAAATGAAGAGCCGTAGAAGGTCATTTCCAAACCATCGATATATTTGCTTTTCTCAGTACCAATGCGGTTAGAAGCAATCACTGGTACCAGGTTCGCGGCAGCATGGCCTTGCTGAACACGAGTCCAGTGCGGCTGGCTATCGATGTCAGGATAAGCAGGCTCAGATCCAATAGCGGTTGGGTAGAAAATGATTTCTGCCCCCAGTAATGTCAGGCTACGGGCAGTTTCTGGGAACCACTGATCCCAACAGATACCGACACCGACTTTGGCATAGCGGGTCTGCCAGACTTTAAAGCCGGTGTCGCCTGGGATAAAGAACTGTTTTTCCTGATAAGCCGGGCCATTAGGAATGTGAGTTTTGCGGTACACATCCAGAACGGAACCATCAGCATCAATCATGACCAGCGAGTTGTAATAGGCATTATTGGCTTTCTCAAAGAAACTCAATGGCAATACCACTTCCAGCTCGGCTGCCAGCTTGGAGAAATGTTGGATAAGTGGGCTATTGTCCAGCTCTTGGGCCAGTGCATAGTGCTCAGGGCTTTGATCAATGCAGAAATAAGGCGCGGCAAACAGCTCCTGAATCAGGATGATTTGTGCACCCTTGGCATGAGCCTGACGTACCAGTTTCTCGGCATTTTCAATGTTCTTAGGCAGGTCCCAGGAACAGGCCATTTGAGTCGCAGCAACAGTTACTTTTGTCATGAGAAAACCTCAATAAATGTAAAAAACACCCGCGAAAGGTGTGCAATATTTTGAGCCGCTGATTGGCATCCATCCAGTATACAATTGTGCGGGCATGGGTGCCATGCCACGTAGGGAATGCTGGGTAGGATTGTGGAAACAGAACGTAGGAAGTTGTTTGTAGAAGCCAAGCGCAGCGGACTTAGCCCGCTTGCTCATCAAACCAACTTTCCAGAATGATGACCGCAGAGGCGGCGTCGACACTGCCTTTGTCCAGCGCGCGATAGCCGCCACTGTCAAACAAATTAGCACGAGCCTCGACAGTACTGAGGCGTTCATCCTGTAAGGCAATCTGTACACCAAAACGGCCATGCAGGCGGTTGGCAAACCTGCGGGCGCGCGCTGTTAGCGGCTGCTCAGTGCCATCCATATTCAGTGGCAGTCCAACGACGACTAAATCTGGTTGCCACTCTTTCAGCAATTTTTCAACTTTCTGCCAGTCCGGCGTGCCGTCCTGAGCTTTAAAAGAGGTTAGCGCGCGTGCGGTGCCAGTGACTTCCTGACCAATAGCGACGCCGATACTTTTAGTACCAAAATCAAAGGCGACAATCGTGCGATTAGCCATCAGGCGTGTCCTGCTTGCGGAGCGATATTAAAGATATTGATACCCAGCTTATTGGCCGCAGCTTGCCAGCGCTCAGCAATCGGGGTGTTAAACAGGATATGCGTATCTGCTTCAATGGTCAGCCAGGCGTTATCCAGCAGTTCTTGTTCTAACTGCCCCTGCTGCCAACCCGCATACCCCAGCGCTACCAACAAGTTTTTCGGCTGTTCAGGTGTTCCTAACGTCTCCAGTACATCTTTAGAGGTCGTTATCATGGTATCTGGTGAAATAGGAATACTGGAGCCAAAACCTTCCTGTGGCGAATGCAGGATAAACCCACGATCTTCAGCCAGTGGGCCACCGGCCAATACCGCTTTATCCAGCCGAATAGAGGGATCTCGTGGCGTTGGGCTGATTTTTAGTTTTTTCAGTACAGTTTCTACAGTGAACTGTTCCATCGGCTTGTTAATCACCAAACCCATGGCACCCTCTTTGTTATGCTCACAGATATAGATAACCGAGCGCATAAAGTGTGGGTCCTGAAGTGAAGGCATAGCTATAAGAAAATGATGCTGTAAATTCATTATGTTATATAGAGGATTCGCTGAGTTAAGGGATAAACTCTTGTTAGTATGCGGATAAATGCGAATAAAGTCACGGCTCCCCTTTGTCCTTGAAGTTGCAGGGTTGTTAGCTGTGTTCGCGCACCCGAATCACTTACTTGAGTAAGCTCATCGGGATTTGCTCTCTTGCTGCCTACCTGCAACGTCAATGACTTTGGGGATTTCTCTTCGCCCTTGAAGCCGCAGGGTTGTTCGCTGTGTTCATGACTAGGCCCATCCCTGGGCCTTACTTCTATGAGGCCGCGGTAAGTAGCGCTCAAGTCATTTTTGGGTTATTTGTTTGCTAACCGCACTTCGATTGCATCCATCAGCATGCCGGTAATCGACACATCCGGGAAAGCGGCTTCAATTTCGCGTATGCAGGTCGGGCTAGTAACGTTAATTTCAGTCAGGCGATCGCCGATGATATCCAGGCCGACAAAAATTAAGCCTTTTTGCTTCAGTACCGGTGCAACAGCGCGGGCAATTTTCCAATCACTTTCACTCAGTGGGCGGGCTTCGCCACGGCCACCGGCTGCCAAGTTACCGCGAGTTTCACCTTGCGCCGGAATACGTGCCAGGCAGTAAGGCACCGGTTCGCCGTCTACCACCAACACGCGTTTATCGCCTTCTTTAATCGCGGGCAGGAAGTTTTGCGCCATGCAGAATCGGCTGCCCAACTCGGTCAGCGTTTCAATAATAACCGACAGGTTAGGATCATCCTGTTTTACGCGGAATATTGAGGTGCCGCCCATACCATCCAGAGGTTTTAGGATGATATCGCCATGTTCCTGATGGAACTTGCGGATATGGTCTTTGCTACGGCTGACCAGTGTATCTGGGGTTAATTCAGGGAACCACGCAGTAAATAACTTCTCGTTACAGTCGCGTAGGCTCTGTGGTTTATTCACCACCAGCGTGCCTTTATCTTCCGCACGTTCCAGAATATAGGTGGCGTAGATGAATTCAGTATCAAACGGCGGATCTTTACGCATCAGAATGACATCAAGATCATGCAGTGGGATGTCTTGCTCTGTACCAAAACTGAACCAGTCGTTTTTATCCTGTTTTACACTCAGCAGGCGGGTACGGGCACGGCCATCACCACCACGCAGGTAAAGATCACCCATCTCCATATAATGCAGTTCCCAACCACGGCGCTGTGCTTCCAACAGCATAGCGAAGCTGGAGTCTTTCTTGATATTGATGGACGAGATTGGGTCCATTACGATGCCGAGCTTGATCATTCTTCTCTCCTAATGGGAACTCATTTTATCCCAGATCGCCAAACCGCACCTGTAAAGCAGTGATAGCGGTAAGAGCGGTAGTTTCGGTACGCAGCACTCGCGGCCCTAGCAGGATATCAGTAAATCCAAGGCGTGAGGTCATGGCAATTTCATCAGCAGAAAGGCCGCCTTCCGGGCCAATCAACAGACGTACTTTGTTGAGTGACGAGGGGAGGGTGTTAATGCTGTTGCTGGCACGCGGATGCAGATTCAACTTAAGGCTATCATCTTGCGCTGCACACCATTCAGATAGCTGCATTGCTTCGCGGATCTCCGGGATCTTATTGCGCCCGCATTGCTCACAAGCCGCAATAGCAATCTTCTGCCACTGCTGAATTTTCTTTGCCAGACGTTCGCCATCCAGCTTAACGCCGCAGCGCTCGGAAAACAGCGGAGTAATCACATCGACACCCAGCTCAATGGATTTCTGGACCGTAAACTCCATCTTTTCCCCACGGGAAATGACCTGGCCTAAATGTAGATTTAACGGGGATTCACGGTCTTCCAACTGCCCTTCGGCCAACCGGACAATCAGGTTTTTTTTATCCACACGGATAATTTCAGCTGCGAAAACCTGATTACTGCCATCAAATAATTGCAAACTTTGGCCTTCAGTCATTCGCAGCACGCGGCCGACATGATTGGCTGCTTCATCACTGAGCGCCAATTCGGAATTTGCCTGCAAAGGCTGCGGGTGATAAATGCGAGGTATGCGCATGAGTTGTTTGAGCCCTGAAACGAAAACTTTGACCAGTATACTAGATTAGCCTTTTTGCTGCTGGCAAGCGCGTTGTACATAAGGGTTATGATTCCCTTGTGCTTTTGCCACCCGTTCATCACGTAGACATTCCCAGCTTGTCACCGGATATTGACGATTCCAAATCTCGAACAGTTTGCTTTGTTGGCTGGAAAGCCGCAGCTGATATTGGTCGCGCATATAAAAGTAGGTACGGGCAATTGCACCACGTGAGCGTGCAGGGGGGTCAGCCAGCTTATTTTTGAAGTCGACTTTCATCTCGCAGTGACCATATTGACCGTTGCCGCCATTCCACTGGGAATACATGAAGTTATTGCGGTCACCATTCACTTCGCCAATAGCGGGTTGCAGATTATGCAGGTCAGTTTCTATTTGGCGATAGACCGGATCTTTGATGCAATTTTTCCGCCCGCCTTGCTGCCAGCACTGACGCTGGTGGCCAAATTGCCAAGCTGGGACGACATGCTCCCATTCAATCCGCGCGGCACGTTGAGCATTTTTACGAGGTTGATAGCCGCAACTTTTCAGATCCGGAACCCCTTTTTTACCTTGCCAGTCAATTTTGCAACCACAATAAAAACTGCCGGGTGCATCCTGATTAATTTTCGCAGCAACGGCTTTAGCCTGAGAAAAGTTATTAATGCTTTGGCTGTAACCGGAGAGTGGCAGTAGTGGCGAGGACAAAACCAGCAGGAATACAAGTTTGCGTAACATATCTCAAAACAGCCTGATAATGAAAATAGGCAGGTTATAGATAATAGTTATGAATGGCAAATTAACTTGCTGTTTTATAACAATTAACGTTAATTTCTAACAGGTTTTTTTCGCGACAAATTGCAGTTTTTCACCGCATTCGCGACAGCGGTATTCGCTCTCACCGCGCTGAACTTTATTGTGGCGGCGAATAGTTAAGGCGTGTTGCTGGCATTTGCATTGATAATTAAAAGTCTTACTGCGCACAGAGGTGACTGCAAACTGATGCGTACGGCTGGCTGGGACTTGCAAGACATGCTCCATCATCCAACGCCACTCTTTACCATGCGGAGGAACGCGACCAAATTGGCGATAAACCAGTAAATGGGCCAATTCGTGAGGCACAACCTCATCAATAAAAGGTTGTTGATTTTCCAGTAATAATACTGGATTGAGACGTATTTCGAAGGATTGCAGATAGGCGCTGCCCGCGCTGGTACCACGTTGATGATAGTTGATTTTTGGCTCCGGATAGTCGGTGCCAAGGTGCTGGTTCGCCAGCTGCAATTTATGGCGCAAACAGCGCATAACTGCTTGCTGTAGCGCGATGGGGATTCTTAATGAACTCATATCGCGGAAGAATAAAACGGCAGATAGCCAGATGCAAGCCAGTAGGCCGGACAATTTTCAATTGATCATTATGCAAATATATATAATATAAAAATACATAATGAAATATAAACATTAGAGATGCATATGAATAACGATAAAACCATCAGCATGGATCTGATGAGATATGCGGCAGGGCAGGCTTGTGATGTGCTGAAAATATTAGCAAATGAAGATCGGTTGTTGTTGCTGTGCCAACTGAGTCAGGGAGAAAAGGCGGTCGGTGAACTGGAAGAGGCTCTGGGTATTCACCAACCGACACTCTCGCAACAACTTGCTGTACTGCGTAGTGATGGGCTGGTGAATACCCGCCGAGAAGGGAAACGCATATTTTATTCGATCGCTGATAGTAAAGTATTGGCACTGCTTGAAGTGCTGTATCAGCTTTATTGCCCACAAGAGAAGGAGGGCGCATGACTATCGATTGGGCTAATTTCACTCCCTTCAGTGCACTGACTGGTGGCGTGCTATTGGGTATTGCCGTGATAATTTTATGGCTTTGTAATGGCCGTATTGCCGGTATTAGCGGCATTTTAGGCGGATTATTGCCACCAAAGGCGGGGAATATTTCCTGGCGCGTTGCTTTCCTCCTCGGTTTGATTATGGCCCCTATCATTTATTCAATTTTTACGGATCTGCCGGTGATCCAGATTGATGCTGATTTGCCGGTTCTGATCGTGGCCGGATTATTGGTCGGGATCGGAACTCGTTATGGGGCAGGTTGCACCAGTGGACATGGTGTCTGTGGCTTAGCGCGTTTCTCACCGCGTTCATTGCTGGCGACACTGAGCTTTATGTTTACCGGTTTTGCAACAGTGTGGCTTGTTCGCCATCTATTCGCTTAGACGTCAGGAAGGGAATATGAATTTACTTTTCTCATTGCTTGCCGGGCTGGTTTTTGGTCTGGGGTTGATAGTCGCAGGTATGGCGAATCCCGCGAAAGTACTTAGTTTTTTGGATATTGGTGGCTTGTGGGACCCATCACTGGCGCTGGTGATGGCCGCAGCAGTGATGGTCGCGACTCTCGGTTTTGGTTGGGCTAAAAAGCGCCAAACCAGTTTATTTGGATATCCGCTCCAATTACCAACATCCACCCGCATTGATCGCCGTTTAATAGGTGGCAGTATGTTATTTGGTATTGGCTGGGGGCTGGCGGGGATATGCCCAGGGCCGGCATTGGTACTACTGGGCGCGGGGATGTACAAAGGTATTATCTTTGCCGCCGCGATGGTGGCAGGAATGGCAATATTAAGCTTGATTGAGCGTTATCGGCAGTCATAAAAATCAAGCATAAAAAAACCCCGGCTGGCGGGGGTTTTTGTTCTTGAGTTCTTACCGTCTGAAAGTTATTTCAGGCCAGCAGCATCACGCAATAAGGCAGCTTTGTCGGTTTTTTCCCAAGGGAATTCTTCACGACCAAAGTGACCATAAGCGGCGGTTTTGCGATAGATAGGATGCAACAGATCCAGCATCTGAATCAGGCCATAAGGGCGTAGTTCGAAGAACTCACGCACCAGAGCGACCAATCTATCTTCCGCTATCTTGCCGGTGCCAAATGTTTCCACCATGATGGAAGTTGGCTCTGCAACACCGATAGCGTAAGAAACCTGAATTTCGCAACGATCAGCCAGACCCGCTGCAACGATATTTTTTGCCACATAGCGAGCAGCATAGGCAGCAGAACGGTCCACTTTGGATGGATCTTTACCAGAGAATGCGCCGCCACCATGACGTGCCATGCCGCCGTAGGTATCAACGATAATTTTACGGCCAGTTAGACCACAGTCCCCCATTGGGCCACCGATAACAAAACGGCCAGTTGGGTTGATGTGATATTTGGTCTCTTTGGTGAGCCACTCGGCTGGCAGAACCGGCTTGATGATTTCTTCCATCACCGCTTCTTGTAAATCTGTCAGGCTAATATCATCTGAATGCTGAGTTGACAGAACTACCGCATCAATGCCAACAATTTTGCCGTCATCATATTGGAAGGTAATCTGGCTTTTTGCATCTGGGCGTAGCCACGGCAAAGTGCCATTTTTACGTACCTCAGCCTGGCGTTCGACCAAACGGTGAGCATAAGTAATGGGCGCTGGCATCAAAACGCTGGTTTCGTTGGTGGCGTAACCGAACATTAAACCTTGGTCACCTGCGCCTTGCTCCAGTGGATCGGCACGGTCAACACCTTGGTTGATATCAGGAGACTGTTTACCAATTGCGCTCAAAACGGCACAAGAGTTAGCGTCAAAACCCATCTCAGAATTAACATAGCCGATTTCGCGCACAGTACGACGGGTGATCTCTTCGATATCTACCCACGCGTTAGTGGTGACTTCACCACCAACCAATACCATACCCGTTTTGACATAAGTCTCGCAGGCAACTCGTGCTTTTGGATCTTGTTCAAGAATTGCGTCAAGTACGGCATCGGAAATCTGATCGGCAACTTTGTCAGGATGTCCTTCGGAAACCGATTCCGACGTAAATAGGTGTTTAGCCATTTGTTTTCTTTACCTTGAATACAAGTGAAATGTCACTGCATAGCATTGAAGTCAAGCAACCAAAGCCGTTGTTTGAATGGGCTTTTTGTTGCATTGCGCTTTACAACGCCCCTTTAGGCAAAGCCTTTAGCAGTCTATCCTTTTAGAAGTCCGTCATAATTATTATAACGACACAGACATTCTAGCAATTAAAATGAATGGATGTATTAACATCTGGACGTCTATTTTAGGTCAGCTTTTGCCATTAATGCCAGCCCTTTTTGCATCAAGATATTTCTTACTTTGGTTGTCAGTTGATTTATTTACCGCTTGATACACTTGCAGGCCATTTTCATTTTGCATTTTACTCGCGTTATAGGTATAAACTGCGCGCGCAGCTTATTTGATACGCAATGATGAAGATGGCAGAAGATGACATTAGCGCATTGTGAGATTTTTAGTGTTTCGCACTTAGTGATGGCACTCAATCTTATGAGCGCATCATCACGATGATCACTAAAATGGCAGCGTCATCGTACTGTTACCTATGTCTATTATATTGAGTCTTGTCCGTTCATCACGAACGGCATGCGTGGAGGTGGTTGGATTAATGATCCGTTGTCTACTGGTTGCTGCACATCAACAGCTGCGTCGTTCTGACGTTCAATCCCCTTTTGCAACCTCCCTTTCTTATACACCATCAAGGCGATGTTACACCCACATGGGTGCGACGCAGGATTCGCGGGCCGGTTAATTACCGCCTACAGCACTGAGTCTGGCTAGCTTGAGGACTTTGCGGCTAATCCGATTCACAAAATCTCAATACGTATTTACAGTCAAACGTATTTTTCATTTAAACGTGTTTTACCCTGTTTTGGGTAATGAATAGCTGAGATAAACCGTTCGTGGATCGCGCTTTCCAGCGTAATATTCTGCCAATTTGGCATTCACGCGGGTTGTCCTTGTTGGTTGTAGCTGCGATAGTGGCTGACTTTATCGTCAGTATCGCAATAGAGGCGAATTATGTCTGATGATAACTTGATTGGCCGTCCGTCAGCTGCGGGCGCACATGTTTCTTTACGCTCCATGCAGGAGGTTGCCATGAATGATCGTAATGCCAGCAAGATGCTGAGCACGTATAACGTCGCCTACTGGGGGGGTAACTATTATGACGTCAATGAACTCGGTCATATCAGTGTTTGTCCTGATCCGGATGTTCGTGAGGCACGTGTCGATCTAGCTGAATTGGTCAAAAAGATGCAGCTTGAGCAGGGGCAACGCCTGCCTGCGTTATTCTGTTTCCCGCAAATTTTACAGCATCGCCTGCGCTCAATTAATGGCGCATTTAAACGTGCACGTGAGTCATTTGGCTATGAAGGCGATTACTTCCTGGTTTACCCAATTAAAGTCAATCAGCATCGCCGGGTTATTGAGTCACTGGTTAATTCCGGTGAGCCATTAGGGCTGGAAGCCGGTTCTAAAGCCGAAATGATGGCGGTTTTGGCACATGCCGGTATGACTCGCTCGGTCATCGTTTGTAATGGCTATAAAGACCGTGAATATATCCGCCTGGCATTGATCGGTGAAAAACTGGGCCATAAGGTTTATCTGGTCATTGAAAAAATGTCAGAAATCAAAATGGTACTGGAAGAGGCCGAGCGCCTGAACGTCGTCCCGCGCTTGGGTGTCCGCGCGCGTCTGGCTTCACAAGGCTCCGGTAAATGGCAGGCAAGCGGCGGTGAGAAATCCAAATTCGGTTTGTCCGCGACTCAGGTGCTGCAATTGGTTGATATGCTACGTGACGCCAATAGTCTGGAAAGCCTGCAACTGCTGCATTTCCATTTAGGCTCTCAACTGTCCAACATCCGTGATATCTCCACTGGCGTACGTGAATCTGCCCGTTTCTATGTGGAACTCCACAAACTGGGCGTCAATATCCAGTGTTTCGATGTCGGCGGCGGTTTAGGTGTGGATTACGAAGGGACCCGTTCCCAATCGGATTGCTCAGTTAACTATGGCTTGAATGAATATGCCAATAACGTTATCTGGGGGATTGGTGATGCTTGTAATGAACATGGTTTGCCGCACCCAACCGTGATTACTGAGTCGGGCCGTGCAGTCACCGCACATCATACCGTGCTGGTTTCCAATGTTATCGGCGTGGAACGTAATGAGTTTAATGAGCCACAACCGCCAGCAGCCGATGCGCCACGCGCACTGGAAAGCTTGTGGGACACCTGGTTGGAAATGCAAGAGCCAGAAAATCGTCGCTCTCTGCGCGAATGGCTGCACGATAGCCAGATGGACTTGCACGATGTTCATACCCAGTATGCTCATGGCATGTTGGAACTGACGCAACGGGCATGGGCTGAAGAACTGTATTTGAGTATTTGCAACGAGATCCAAAAGCAGTTGGATCCGAGCAACCGTGCACACCGACCAATCATTGATGAGCTGCAAGAACGTATGGCTGACAAGCTGTATGTCAATTTCTCGTTGTTCCAGTCAATGCCGGATGCGTGGGGTATCGATCAACTCTTCCCAGTGTTGCCATTGGAGGGGTTAGATAAGCCGCCAGAGCGCCGTGCGGTGTTATTGGATATCACCTGTGATTCCGACGGGACTATCGATCATTATATCGATGGCGATGGTGTGGCAACCACCATGCCAATGCCACCGTATGATGCAGAAAACCCACCGCTGCTGGGCTTCTTTATGGTCGGAGCCTATCAGGAAATCCTGGGCAATATGCACAACTTGTTCGGCGATACCGCGGCAGTCGATGTGTTTGTCTTCCCGGATGGTACGGTTGAGTTTGAACAGACCGACGAAGGTGATACCGTCGCAGATATGCTGGAATACGTTCAGTTGAACCCTGAGAAGTTGCTAAAACAGTTCTCCGATCAAGTGAAAGAAACGGATCTGGACACTGAGTTACAAGCTCAGTTTATGGAAGAGTTTGAAGCCGGTCTGTATGGTTATACTTATCTTGAAGATGAATAAGCATTAGCTGCTGATTAACATCACTTTAAGGGCAAACTCAGGTTTGCCCTGAGGTTAATGACAAAGTGCCCGTAACGGTGAAAACAGGCAGATCGTAAAGACGCCGTAAACCCTTCCCTGGGGGCTCGAGCCGCGCCGTCCCTGGCGCGGACGCTTTACTCTTCTACCTGCCTTCACCTTGCAAGATCGAGTTATCGAGGTTTGTCAGCAGTCTGAGGGCAAACTCAGGTTTGCCCTTTTTGTTTCTATACCTACTGGCGATTGGCTCAATCTCAACCACACTGATAGAAGTGATTTTATCTGTGCTGTGTTGGTGGAGGCGATTCAATGGGGTGGTTAACTGTTTGTAAGGTCAATTACGTCAAGCCGGACTTTCCTTTCTCCGCTCAGGCTGATGGTAAAAGGATAGGTATCTATCTGGTGGAGGGGGAATATTTCGCAATGGAAGATATTTGTCCCCACGCCAATGCATTGTTAAGTCAGGGTTTTATGGATGGAGAAACCATCGAGTGCCCATTGCATGGCGCACTGTTTGATATTCGAACCGGGCAATGCTTACGCGAACCGGGGGATCGCGATCTGAACACCTATCCCGTACGGATCAATGGTGATCAGATCGAGATTAATCTGGCTGGGGATAGCGAGTAGCCACTTTCATATATATGAGTTATAGAACTAACGCCCCTGCTGTGGGGCGTGAGTATTTATTTGGTGTAACTTTTATTTTTCGGCGGCAATACGCTGGCGGATATGGTCGGCGCGCGCCTGTGAGGATGGGTGATCGTCAAACATGCTGCTAGTACGGCCTGCCTCCATAGTCGCCAATTTTTCGAAGCTGGTGACTAAACCGTTTGGATCGATGCCGCGCTTTTTCAGCAGATCGAATGAGTAATCATCTGCTTCACTCTCTTGTTTTTGTGAGAATTGGGCACTCACCAGTTTCTCGCCAATATCGGCCAATTGAGACTGCGACAGTTGCCCGGCAATACCACCAGCAGAGGCAGCCGCAGTGCGCAGCGCTGTTGTACCGTAGGCCACTTGCATGGCTTTGCGGGTATGCCCTAATGCCACATGGCCCATTTCATGACCGAGTACGCCTTCCACTTCATTGTCGGTCATCATATCCATCAGGCCGCTGTAAACACGGATACAGCCATTTGCCATCGCCCAGGCATTCACATCTTTAGTGACGTAAACCTTATAGTTTGCTGGGGTACCATTGATGTTATCACCCAATGCGGCCGAGATTTTAGCCAGACGTTTACCATAATCGCTATTAGCGGAGGCGATTTGGGCTTTTTGATCCATTTCCGCACATGATTTCTCACTGAGGTTTTTGACATCAGCATCACTCAGGGTTGCTGCCTGAAAGGCCTGAGCACCGGACAGCATCAAGCCATCGGTATTCATATTTTGGCAGCCGCTAAGTAATGCTGTAAGGCTCAGTGCAATCATTGATGTACGAATTTTCATAACACTTTCTTCCTGTGGTTATGTGGTATTTATTGCTACATTACAGCAATTGCATTAATAGCTATTGCGTCAGCGCGACTTCCACTACTCTTGCGCACTATGACTGACAATGGGTAGTGGAGATTAATGCTCTGTCAGCGTGAGTACTATAGCTTTATTCTGAAAATCAGCAGATTCCATTGGTTATAAATATGGAAGTTATAGCTCATTTGGTTTTAGTGATTGCCGTTTCAATGCTGAGTCTGAGAAAATGGTAACCTTGAACGCTTTTTTTAATCCGACCTGGAGTAAAACATGTCCTCTCGTAAAGAGCTTGCCAACGCGATCCGCGCATTAAGCATGGACGCAGTGCAAAAAGCGAATTCCGGCCACCCCGGTGCCCCTATGGGCATGGCAGATATTGCCGAAGTACTGTGGCGTGATTACCTGAACCATAATCCAACTAATCCACACTGGGCTGACCGCGACCGTTTCGTCTTGTCGAATGGTCACGGCTCCATGTTGATCTATAGCCTGCTGCATCTCACTGGTTATGATCTGCCAATGGAAGAACTGAAAAACTTCCGTCAGTTACACTCTAAAACGCCAGGTCACCCTGAATATGGTTATACCGCTGGCGTAGAAACCACCACTGGCCCATTGGGTCAGGGCATTGCCAACGCAGTGGGTTTTGCGATTGCAGAACGCACACTGGGCGCGCAGTTTAACCGCCCAGGCCATGATATCGTTAATCACCACACTTATGCCTTTATGGGTGATGGCTGCATGATGGAAGGCATCTCTCATGAAGTTTGCTCACTGGCTGGTACCATGAAGCTGGGTAAACTGACTGCATTCTATGATGACAACGGTATCTCTATCGACGGCCATGTTGAAGGCTGGTTCACTGATGACACCGCTGCTCGTTTCGAAGCTTACGGTTGGCATGTGGTTCGTGGTGTTGATGGTCATAACGCTGACTCCATCAAAGCGGCCATCGAAGAAGCCCACAAAGTTACCGACAAACCATCACTGCTGATGTGCAAAACCATTATCGGTTTTGGTTCACCGAAGAAAGCCGGCACCCACGATTCACATGGCGCACCATTAGGCGCTGACGAAGTTGCCGCTACCCGTGAAGCATTGGGTTGGAAATACGCAGCATTCGAAATTCCACAGGATATTTATGCCGCGTGGGATGCTAAAGAAGCTGGTAAGGCAAAAGAAGCTGCCTGGAATGAGAAGTTCGCTGCTTACGCTAAAGCGTATCCGGAGCTGGCCGCTGAATTCAAACGCCGCGTCAGCGGTGAGTTGCCAGCCAACTGGGCAACTGAATCCAAGAAATTCATCGAAGAATTACAAGCAAACCCGGCCAAAATTGCCAGCCGTAAAGCATCACAAAATGCGCTGGAAGCTTTCGGTAAAGTGTTGCCTGAATTCTTGGGTGGCTCTGCTGACCTGGCACCAAGTAACCTGACTATCTGGTCTGGCTCTAAATCTCTGAGCGAAGACCACGCGGGTAACTACATTCACTACGGTGTGCGTGAGTTTGGTATGTCCGCCATCATGAATGGTATTGCTCTGCACGGTGGTTTCATCCCTTACGGCGCAACCTTCCTGATGTTTGTGGAATATGCCCGTAATGCGGTACGCATGGCCGCGCTGATGAAAATCCGCAGCATCTTTGTTTACACCCATGACTCTATCGGTCTGGGCGAAGATGGCCCAACCCATCAGCCAGTTGAGCAGATGGCCAGCTTGCGTGTGACACCAAATATGAGCACCTGGCGCCCATGTGACCAGGTTGAGTCTGCGGTAGCGTGGCAATATGCGCTGGAACGTAAAGACGGCCCAAGCGCACTTATCTTCTCTCGTCAGAACCTGGCGCAACAGCCACGTACTGCTGAGCAGTTAGCCAATATCTCTAAAGGCGCATATGTGCTGAAAGATTGTACCGGCCAGCCTGAACTGATCTTTATTGCTACCGGTTCTGAAGTTGAATTGGCGGTTGCTGCTGCTGACCAACTGACTGCTACTGGCCACAAAGTGCGTGTTGTGTCTATGCCATCAACTGATGCATTCGACAAACAAGACGCGGCTTACCGTGAATCTGTATTGCCATCTGCGGTTAGTGCGCGTGTTGCCGTTGAAGCCGGTATTGCTGATTACTGGTACAAATACGTCGGCCTGAATGGTGCCGTGGTGGGTATGCACACCTTTGGTGAATCTGCTCCGGCTGAATTGCTGTTCAAAGAGTTTGGTTTCACCGTAGAAAACGTGGTGGCGAAAGCGCAGGCGTTGTTGAAATAATTTTTGTTAAAACAGTATGACGTTGCCAATGCGATGAATCACTGTAAACGGTGATGAGAATCTCGGTAATGCACCTGTTAAAAGACCGCCAAGGCGGTCTCAGACTGCTGACGAACCCCACTTTTTTGTGGGGTTCTGTCTTATTAGCGACCGAAGGTCGCGTTCGCGATATTTTTTTCCTGCCCGTCTGTCAGATGTTTCAGTAACGCCATCAACATCTTTTCGTATCCCACACCCCTGTTTTGAACCCGATATATCATTAATAAACAATAAAATAGCGCCAGCAGCGCTATCTTCTTCATATTTTGCGCTGCCGCTGCAAGCAGGCACTGCATTTGCACTTTCATCAGCCCACGGAACCGCGCATAGCGATGGCCATGATGCTGCTTTGCATCCGCGAAGCTTCTCTCCACCGTCTCTTTTCGTCGCGCGTACACTTTTTTGCCCCACGCCGTCAGCCGCATCTGATTCGCCCGCTCTTTACTCCCCTCCCACACATGTCGTGTCACCACTTTCTGACTGTTTTTGCTTTGCGTACAGTCACTTAAGCGTGGGCATTGCGCACAGACCTCAGGCGACGAGTGATAGTGGCGATAGCCTTCACGCGAGGTGGTTTTGTAGAGAAGTTGCTGCCCTTCCGGGCAATGATAAACATCCTGTTTTGCATCGTAGCGAAAGTGTTTTTTCTGCAGGGCATTCTGGCCTTTATTGGGCCGCCGATACCCAATAACTGGAATGATATCAATCTTTTCCGTCAGATGGCACACCGGTGCAGTGAAGTAACCGGCGTCCAGACCTACCGCGATGGGATTAAGTTTGAAACGGCTGAGTTGCCGTTCCAGCCGGGCGATATAGGGCTGGCTGTCGTGCACATTGCCGGGCGTGGTATAGGTGTCGGTGATAATTCCGTGTTTGCCATCCACGGTACGGTGGTCAAGCCAGAAGAAGCCTTTCGGCTTGTTATCCCGGTGCATAAAACCGCTTTCCGGGTCAGTGGTGCTGACTTTGGTGTCCTTCATTTTCACCGTCGTCGACGGCGCTAACGGCTTTTTTCCGGTGGCAGCCCGGTCTTCATCAATGGCGGCATTCAGCGCATCAATATACGCGCTGGCTTTGACCGGTTGGGGCAGGTTTTTGGCTTTGAGCGGATTGGCATTGGCCTTGAGATGCGTGCTGTCGGTGTAGAGTACCCGCCCGCCGACCATGCCTTTGGTGATGGCCTGTTCGACGATATTGTCGAAAATACGCTGAAAAATATCGGTGCCATTGAAGCGGCGAATGCGGTTCTGGCTGAGCGTTGAGGCATCGGGCACCTTGTCGGTCAGCCCCATCCGCAGGAACCAGCGGTAGGCGACATTGACCTGGATTTCCTGCACCAGCCTGCGCTCACTGGGGATGCCAAACAGATAACCGAGGAGCATCATTTTGAACAGAACGACGGGGTCAATGGCGGGTCGGCCATTATCGTGGCAATAAAGGTGGGCGACTTCGTCGCGGATAAACTCGAAATCGATGGCGGCATCGACTTTGCGGACTAAATGATGTTGCGGCACCAGCTCTTCGAGGGTGACCATTTCGAGTTGATATTGTTGAGGGGCAGATTCTTTTAGCATAGGAATAAGCTCGTTTTTTAGCCTGTCCCTATTAGATCAAAGTCCCGGCCAGGAGGCCAGGACTTTGTCAGCAGTCTGAGACCGCCAAGGCGGTCTTTTTTTTCGCCAATTGATGGGTGAATTGTGCCCTTTATCAGGCAGATATTCCTTTTATGATTAGTTTGGTTTATTCTGGCTGAAGCGTTTCAGTCATAATTTGCCTTCCGTTTCAGGCCATGTTGCTGAGGAAAAAGTCGGAAGTATTCTGGCCCAATTGTGATAAGACGATTAACATCTTAGGGTGCGCTGCAGTACGCTATGAGGTTGCATGATAATAACCAGAAGCAGGGAGTAACATGACAATCCGCATAGCGATAAATGGCTTTGGCCGAATTGGCCGTAGCGTTTTACGCGCATTATATGAATCAGGTCGTCGGGCAGAGATTTCAGTGGTGGCAATTAATGAGTTGGCTAATGCAGAAGGGATGGCCCATCTGTTGAAGTATGACTCCAGCCATGGCCGGTTTGCCTGGGATGTTCGTCAGGAATGTGACAAATTATACGTCGGGGACGATATTATCCGGTTGATACATCAGCCAGAAATTGGGCAGTTACCCTGGGGTGAGTTAGGAGTTGATGTAGTTCTGGATTGTAGCGGCGTTTATGGTAGCCGTGCAGATGGCGAGGCACATTTAGCCTCCGGTGCCAAAAAGGTGCTGTTTGCCCATCCCGGCGGACATGATTTGGATGCCACGGTGGTTTATGGTGTTAACCATCAGGATTTACAGGCGGATCACCGAATTGTTTCCAACGCCTCCTGTACTACGAACTGTATTATTCCTATTATTCAGTTGTTGGATGTGGCCTTTGGCATCGAATCCGGCACTGTCACCACCATTCATTCATCAATGAATGACCAGCCTGTGATTGATGCTTATCATCAGGATTTACGCCGCACCCGAGCCGCAAGTCAGTCAATTATTCCGGTTGATACCAAATTGGCGGCAGGGATTACCCGTATTTTTCCGAAGTTTTGCGACCGGTTTGAAGCTATCTCGGTACGGGTGCCAACCATCAATGTCACGGCTATCGATTTAAGTGTCAGTGTTACAAGCCCGGTTGGCGTGGCTGAGGTTAACCAGCTTTTGCAAAAGGCAGCAAGAGGTTCATTTCGTGGTATAGTTGACTATACGGAATTACCATTGGTGTCGACCGATTTTAACCATGATCCGCACAGTGCGATTGTCGATTGCACCCAGACGCGGGTCAGCGGGCAGCACCTGATTAAGACGCTGGTATGGTGCGATAACGAATGGGGTTTCGCCAATAGAATGTTGGATACGACATTGGCGATGGCCAAAAGTGGTTTCTAGTATGGCATGCTAACGTATTGTTTTTCCGTAATTTACTACGGTTATATCAGCGTTGATGTGTAGCTTATGCAACTTTAAAGAGAATCAACAAGAGGATTCACCATGTCTGTAATTAAGATGACCGATCTGGATCTGGCTGGCAAACGCGTGCTGATCCGTGCGGACCTCAATGTTCCGGTAAAAGAGGGCAAAGTGACTTCTGATGCGCGTATCCGTGCATCTCTGCCGACAATTGAAGCGGCACTGAAGCAAGGCGCTAAAGTAATGGTTACTTCTCACTTGGGTCGTCCGACCGAAGGCGAGTACAACGAAGAGTTCTCCTTGCTGCCAGTGGTTAACTACCTGAAAGACAAATTGTCTGCTCCGGTACGTTTGGCGAAAGATTATCTGGATGGCGTTGAAATTGCAGCTGGCGAGTTGGTTGTTCTGGAAAACGTTCGCTTTAACAAAGGCGAAAAGAAAGACGACGAAACTCTGTCCAAAAAATATGCAGCACTGTGTGATGTCTATGTGATGGATGCTTTTGGTACTGCTCACCGCGCACAGGCTTCTACTCACGGCGTGGGTAAATTTGCTCCTATCGCGTGTGCTGGCCCGCTGTTGTCAGCAGAACTGGAAGCCTTGGGTAAAGCTCTGGGTAACCCAGCGCGTCCAATGGTTGCCATCGTAGGTGGTTCTAAAGTTTCAACCAAACTGACGGTATTGGGTGCTCTGTCTAAAATTGCAGACCAACTGATTGTTGGTGGCGGTATCGCCAATACCTTCGTTGCCGCTCAAGGCAATAACGTCGGTAAATCTCTGTATGAAGCCGACCTGATTCCAGAAGCAAAACGTCTGCTGGAAACTTGTGATATCCCAGTACCTACTGATGTGCGTGTTGCGACCGAGTTCTCTGAAACTGCGACGGCAACGCTGAAACCAGCTAACCAAATCAAAGATGACGAACAAATTCTGGACTTGGGCGACGAATCTGCGGAGCGTCTGGCTGAGATCCTGAAAAACGCCAAAACCATTCTGTGGAATGGCCCGGTTGGTGTGTTCGAGTTCCCTAACTTCCGTAAAGGAACCGAAATCGTGGCTCGCGCCATCGCAGAGAGTGAAGCATTCTCAATCGCGGGCGGTGGTGACACTCTGGCAGCAATCGATCTGTTCGGTATTGCTGATCAAATCTCCTACATCTCTACCGGCGGCGGTGCTTTCCTTGAGTTCGTAGAAGGGAAAAAACTGCCAGCAGTTGTGATGCTGGAAGAGCGCGCTAAGCAGTAATTTAGATAACGGGGGGCGAGAGCCGCCCGTTTCGCTTTTAGCTAATGAAGCTCGCGGGCTTTATACCCTAAATAATTCGAGTTGCAGGAAGGCGGCAACGAAATGAACTCAAGGAGTTGAGATAACTCAATGACTTGAGTGAATGATGGCAGCCAACGCACATGCAGTTTGAAGTATGACGGGTATAGGCGATTTACATTTAGGGCCTATCCTCACCGGATAGCTGCTATCTTCAGTCGACGAAACAGGACAACTTACATGTCTAAAATTTTTGATTTCGTAAAACCAGGTGTCATCACAGGTGATGACGTTCAGAAAGTGTTCGCAGTAGCAAAAGAAAACAAATTTGCTCTGCCAGCGGTTAACTGTGTAGGCACCGACTCTATCAACGCAGTGCTGGAAACAGCAGCTAAAGTGGGTGCGCCAGTTATCGTTCAGTTCTCTAACGGTGGTGCAGCATTTATCGCAGGTAAAGGCGTGAAGACTGACGTGCCACAAGGTGCGGCAATCTTGGGCGCTATCTCTGGTGCGCACCATGTGCATCAGATGGCTGAACACTACGGTGTTCCAGTCATTCTGCATACCGACCATTGCGCCAAGAAATTGCTGCCGTGGTTAGACGGCTTGTTGGATGCAGGCGAAAAACACTTTGCTGCCACTGGCAAACCCCTGTTCTCTTCTCACATGATCGACCTGTCTGAAGAGTCCCTGGAAGAAAACATCGAAATTTGTAGCAAGTACCTGACTCGTATGTCAAAACTGGGTATGACGCTGGAAATCGAACTGGGTTGCACCGGTGGTGAAGAAGATGGCGTGGACAACAGCCACATGGACGCTTCTTCTCTGTACACTCAGCCACAAGATGTTGATTACGCTTACGAAAAACTGAACGCAATCAGCCCACGTTTCACTATCGCGGCCTCTTTCGGTAACGTGCACGGTGTTTACAAACCAGGTAACGTGAAACTGACCCCAACTATTCTGCGTGATTCTCAGGATTATGTTTCTAAGAAACACAATTTGCCGCACAACAGCCTGAACTTCGTGTTCCACGGTGGTTCAGGTTCAACTGCTGCTGAAATCAAAGAAGCAGTTAGCTACGGCGTAGTGAAAATGAATATCGACACCGATACCCAATGGGCAACATGGGAAGGTATTCTGAACTACTACAAAAAGAACGAAGGCTATCTGCAAGGCCAACTGGGTAACCCTGAAGGTGCTGACAAGCCGAACAAGAAATACTACGATCCACGCGTATGGCTGCGTGCTGCTCAGACTTCAATGATTGCCCGTCTGGAACTGGCATTCAAAGAACTGAACGCAATTGACGTACTGTAATTCAGTCTCATTTTGACTGATTGAAAAGGCCCTGCGGGGCCTTTTTCCGTTTATTGCGCTGGCTGCATAGAGGTAATGGCGAAGTGATAGTGAGCTATCTATTTGCGTCCGTTCACCTGCTATCAAAATTGGCAACACGGCCTATTGTTGGTTACCCTAAACAGGCATGGCTGTCATGGGGTTAACAATGGCGGTAATTTTTGCGTAATCTCCCCAGCGGGGACTTTTTTGTAGGGTGGTTTAAATGGAAGAATTAAACGTAGTTGATGGAATCAATGAAGCGAGTACTTGGTTGGTGAATAATCAGGAATTACTGATTCAGTATGCAGTTAATCTTATCGCAGCCTTATTGATTCTGATTGTGGGTTCGATTATTGCCAAAGTGGTTTCTGGCATGCTTGGCCGAGTGATGAAATTGCGCGGAATTGATATCACTGTTGCGGATTTTTTGGCAGCAATGGTGCGTTACAGCATTCTGGCGTTCACTATTGTGGCGGTTCTGGGGCGTCTTGGGGTGCAAACCGCGTCAGTGATTGCGGTCATCGGTGCTGCTGGTTTAGCTGTTGGTTTGGCGCTGCAAGGCTCACTGTCCAACTTTGCCGCAGGTGTGTTGCTGGTGGCCTTCCGTCCATTTAAAGCGGGTGAGTACGTCGATCTGGGTGGCGTAGCCGGTACCGTGGTGCAAGTGCAAATTTTCTCAACCACGCTACGGACGGTTGACGACAAAATCATTGTTGTACCGAACGGTAAAATTATTGCCAACAATATAATCAATACCAGCCGTGAACCGAACCGCCGTACAGATATGGTAATCGGTGTCTCTTATGATGCAGATATTGATGTGGTGAAGAAAGTGCTGGGTGACATCATTGCAGCCGATTCACGCATTATGCATGACAAAGGGGTTACCGTGCGTCTGAATGAGATGGCTGCTTCTTCTCTCAACTTCACGGTGCGCGTTTGGACTACTAATGGCGATGCGATGGAAGTGTATTGGGATTTGATGGAAAACTTCAAACGTGCATTGGATGCTCACAAAATCGGCATTCCATATCCACAGATGGATGTGCATTTGCATCAGGTTGATAAAGCAGAATCTGCTCCGACAGCATAGCTGCTGATAGCGAGTGAGTGAAGGGGTTACCGCACCCAGGGGCGCTCCGGCAACTCCGTCGCTACGACCCCAATGGCACGATTCCCCTTCAGTTGACTTTGCCAGCGGTCAATACGGGCTATTTTTAGCCCGTTTGAGGTTAATGACAAAGTGCCCGTAACGGTGAAAACAGGCAGATCGTAAAGACGCCGTAAACCCTTCCCTGGGGGCTCGACCCGCGCCATCCGTGGCGCGGACGCTTTACTCTTCTACTTGCCTTCACCTTGCAAGATCGAGTCGTTGGGGTTTGTCAGCGGTCTGACGGGCTATTTTTAGCCCGTTTTTTCTCTTTTTCATTTATTTTTCTCCCGCGCGAGCTTCAGTTTATTAATTATTAGTTTTTCTTATAGTAGATAAGAAATATCAATTTCCTCTGATGGTTTTATCCCCGTACTATGCTGCTAATTCCTCCCCAATTCTCTCAATCAGTTTTGAGTATTATTTAAAGGTAACAGTATGTTAGCCGTATTTTTGCAAGGTTTTGCCCTGAGTGCAGCCATGATCCTCCCCCTTGGGCCGCAAAATGCTTTTGTGATGAATCAGGGAATTAAGCGGCAGCATCATTTGATGAGTGCATCATTGTGTGCCCTTAGTGACATTATCTTAATTTGCGCCGGTATTTTTGGCGGTAGCGCCTTACTGAACCGCTCTCCCCTGCTGCTGGCACTGGTCACCTGGGGCGGCGTGGCATTTTTGTTATGGTATGGCTGGGGAGCGCTGATGGCCGCATGGCGTGGAGATAGCTCATCTGCTGCGGTTGCCGCTGGTACACAAGGGCGCTGGCGCATTATCGTGACATTATTGGCGGTGACCTGACTTAACCCGCATGTCTATCTGGATACTTTTGTGGTGCTGGGTAGCTTGGGAGGCCAGTTATTACCGGATGTTCGGCCCTGGTTTGCTTTTGGTGCCGTGAGCGCTTCAGTTGCCTGGTTTTTTGCTCTGGCATTGTTGGCTGCGTGGCTATCGCCGTGGCTTAATCGGCCTGGCTCACAGCGGGTAATCAATTTGCTGGTGGGGGGAGTGATGTGGTTTATCGCTTTTCAGTTAGCGCGACAGGGATTGAACCTGTAAGTTTTTATCATTAATCCGAATCCCTAATTTAGTAAGATATGCTACGGTTGTCTTATACCCGTCATACTTCAAGCTGCATGTATGTTGGCTGCCTTCGTTCACCCCAGTCACTGACTTGTGTAAGCTTCTGGGGACTCGCTCAGTTGCCGCCTTCATGCAACTCGAATTATTTAGTGCATAGTTTTATTATGATTATCTTAGGAGGCTTCCGTGAAGTTGAAGACATTGGCTTTGGCCGCAATGATGGGATTAGGGACGTTACCTTTGGCGCTACAAGTTCAAGCCGCCGAAGTGCCAGAAGGGCCGCATGTTGTTACCTCCGGCACCGCCAGTGTTGATGCAACACCGGATATCGCTACTATTGCCATTGAAGTGAGTGTATCTGCCAAAGACGCCGCAGATGCCAAAAAACAGGCAGATACCCGCGTCGCACAATATTTTGATTTTCTGCGTAAGAGTGGCATTGAGAAAAAAGATATCAATGCTGCCAATATTCGTACTCAACCTGAATACGATTATCAAAAAACCGGTGAAGCTGTCTTGAAGGGCTACCGTGCGGTACGTCAGGTTCAGGTGACACTGCGCCAACTGGATAAGTTAAATGAGTTGCTGGATGGTGCGTTAAAATCAGGTCTGAATGAGATTCGTGCCGTGGAATTGGGTGTTGCCAATCCGGACACTTACCGTGAACAGGCGCGTAAAAAGGCTATTGAAAATGCCATTAGTCAGGCGGGTGCATTGGCAGATGGTTTTAAGGTGAAATTAGGGCCGGTATACAGCATTCGTTACCATGTTGCTAACTACCAGCCAATGCCAGTAGCGCGTATGTTCAAGAGTGCCGAAGCTGCACCAGCCAATGATGCCGCCCAAACTTACGAACAACAGACCATTCATTTTGATGATCAGGTTGATGTGGTATTTGAGCTAAAAACCAGCTCTAACACGCCAGCCACTGCCGTCAAATAAGCTAGTCTTGCCGTAATACCTGACGCCCGTAAGATAATAGGGCGTCAGTTACTTTTCTCATCGTCCGGCTTTCTGGCGCGAATCGATGCCAGAACAGCATTCTCCGTTGCAATAATCCCGGCGTCAGATTAATTAATTCACCGGATGCCAACTCTTTTTCAATTTGCAGATGCGGGATCATACAGCAGGTAGTGCCTTGTCTTGCTAACTGTACAAACGCTTCTGACGAGTTAACGATATGGCAGGGCACGCTGCCCGGCGACAAATCGAAATTCTGCTGTAAAAACGCCTGATGCATATCATCCAAATGGTCAAAGGCCACCGCAGGTGCTTTCAGCAATGCCGAGCGGGTCACGCCATTGGGGAAATAACGTTCTGCAAAGGGTTTTGAAGCAACAAACAGGTAATCCAGTGCGCCGAGCTGATCAACCAGGCAGCTTGGCAGCGGCTGAGGTTGGATACTGACCGCACCTACCACTTCGCCACGACGTAACCGTTCTTGAGTTCGAGTTTCATCTTCGACTTGTAAATTTAGCCGGATAGGGGAGTCGGCCAACACCGGTTTTAAGGCTGGCAGGAGCCAGGTTGCCAGGCTGTCGGCGTTGACCGCCAATGACAGCAGCAGCGGTGTATCGCCGCCGTTATCATTGCCGAGCCACTCTTCTTCCAGCAATTCGACCTGATGCAGCAAGGCGAGCAGTTTCTGCCCTTGCTCAGTTGGACGGGGGGGCACAGTGCGCACCAACAGTGGTTGACCGAACAGATTCTCCAACTGCTTAATGCGTTGAGATACCGCCGATTGGGTGATGCAAAGTTTTTGTGCAGCGCGTTCAAAACCGCGTTCACGGATCACCGCGTCCAGCGCTTGTAGCGTACGGTAGTCTGGGCGTTTCATCGGAGTCATCTCTCCAAATATTAAGTTAATACCGCACTATGCCACATTTTGATCATTTATCTATGTCGGAATGCCGCGGGGCTCGCCACAAATAAACCGGCATAACTGTGATCCAGCTAAAATTAACCATCACACGAGTTGGCTTTATTGCGACGTTTTATCACTTAATATGCTCTATAATGACGTCAGGTTTTCTTTCACATCAAGGCGTGAACTTACCATGACTCAGGATGAACTTAAAAAAGCAGTGGGCTGGGCAGCATTAGAATATGTCAAACCTGGCACTATCGTTGGGGTCGGTACTGGCTCAACTGCGGCACATTTTATCGATGCTCTTGCTTCCATTAAAGGCCAGATCGAAGGGGCTGTTTCTAGCTCTGATGCCTCTACCGCTAAACTGAAAAGTTATGGCATTCAGGTATTTGATTGCAACGAAGTGGACGAGCTGGACATTTATGTCGACGGTGCTGATGAAATTAACAGCCAAATGCAGATGATCAAAGGCGGCGGTGCGGCTCTGACCCGCGAGAAAATCATTGCGGCCATTGCGCGTAAATTCATCTGTATTGCCGATGCTTCCAAACAGGTTGATGTGCTGGGTAAATTCCCGTTGCCGGTCGAAGTTATCCCAATGGCGCGTTCTTATGTGGCGCGTGAACTGGTGAAATTAGGCGGGTTACCTGAATATCGCCAGAATGTTTTGACTGATAACGGCAATGTTATTTTGGATGTCCATAATCTGACTATTTTGGATGCCATTGCGCTTGAAAATAAAATTAATAATATTGCCGGTGTTGTCACTGTGGGGCTATTTGCCAACCGAGGTGCTGATGTTGCACTAATTGGCACTGCCGATGGTGTTAAAACCGTAGAACTTAAGTGATCAGCTAATATGTATTCAGGATGAGGTTTGGTTGCTTCATCCTGATAATTTTTGCCTTTAAAACTCTTTTCTTAAAATGGTTAAATTTGGTGATATATATCACATTTACTCATTTCATTTTCTTAACCTGCCATTAACTCACTTCCTGCCAGTTTTTTATTCCATAAATTAACATTTGCACTGTTTGTTATGCTGACAGCAAGGCAATCGTTTGTATTGCTGCCAGCGAAATATTTGTTATGTTGACTGGGTGCTGACCGGATTCATTCGATATCGGCAGCCACATCTGAAGTCTGAAAATAGGGTCGGGGACATGGCAAAAGTATCACTGGAGAAAGACAGAATTAAGTTTCTGTTAGTGGAAGGGGTGCACCAGAGCACGGTTGATAATCTGCGTGCAGCCGGTTATAGCAATATTGAATATCATAAAGGTGCCTTAGACACCGAATCACTGAAAGAATCTATTCGTGATGCCCATTTCATCGGGATTCGATCGCGCACGCATCTGTCCGAAGAAGTCTTTGCTGCAGCAGAAAAGTTGGTTGCAGTCGGTTGTTTCTGTATCGGTACCAATCAGGTTGATTTAAAAGCGGCGACTAAACGTGGTGTGCCGGTATTCAATGCACCTTTCTCCAATACCCGTTCGGTAGCCGAAATGGTACTGGGCGAGTTACTGCTGATGTTCCGTGGTATTCCATCCGCCAACGCCAAAGCGCACCGTGGCGAGTGGAACAAACTGGCAGTCGGTTCCTATGAAGCCCGTGGTAAAAAACTGGGTATTATCGGCTATGGTCATATCGGGACTCAGTTAGGTATTTTGGCTGAAAGTGTCGGCATGAAAGTGTTCTTCTACGATATTGAAAATAAACTGTCGTTGGGGAATGCACAGCAGGTACGTCATCTGTCTGACTTGCTGAATATGAGTGATGTGATTAGCTTGCATGTGCCAGAAAACCACTCCACCAAAAATATGATTGGCCCTGAGCAGTTAGCTCTGATGAAACCGGGCGCGATGTTGATCAATGCCTCACGCGGAACGGTGGTTGATATCCCGGCACTCTGTGATGCGCTGGCGAGCAATCATCTGGCAGGGGCGGCAATCGACGTTTTCCCTGAAGAACCAGCAACCAATAAAGACCCGTTCAATTCACCATTGTGCGAGTTTGATAATGTGCTATTGACCCCACACATTGGTGGTTCAACTCAAGAAGCGCAGGAAAATATCGGTGATGAAGTCGCCGGTAAACTGGCGAAGTATTCCGACAACGGCTCAACGCTGTCTGCGGTTAACTTCCCGGAAGTTTCTCTGCCAGCGCACGGTGATAACACTCGCCGCTTGCTGCATATCCATGAGAACCGCCCAGGCATCCTGACCAGCATCAACAAAATCTTTGCTGAGCAGAATGTCAACATTGCCGCGCAGTATTTGCAAACCAGCGCTG
The DNA here is from genome assembly GCF_901472495.1 of Yersinia enterocolitica subsp. enterocolitica. Classification (NCBI taxonomy): domain Bacteria; kingdom Pseudomonadati; phylum Pseudomonadota; class Gammaproteobacteria; order Enterobacterales; family Yersiniaceae; genus Yersinia; species Yersinia enterocolitica. Next base: position 2,454,591 of record NZ_LR590469.1, on the reverse strand, counting down.
ATATTGGTTATGTCGTTATCGACGTTGAGACTGATGATGCGGAAAATGCAGAAAAAGCCTTGCAGGCAATGAAAGCGATTCCGGGGACTATTCGCTCGCGCCTATTGTACTGATATTTATTATATTGGTAGCGCGAATAGTAACCGACAACCCGGTATCTGCTGATGCCGGGTTTGTTGTTATTTTTTATATCGTTGCGTAGGCCACCTTACCACTGCCACACCTTTGTCGGTGTCACAATCTCTGGTAACGGCACATCCCAATGTTCACTCGGTAAGTGCTCTACCTGCTGGCAATCATGAGCCAAACCAATAGGATAGGGGCCACCCTGCTGCCAGTTTTGTAGCGTACGGTCATAGAATCCGCCCCCCATACCTAAACGTTGTCCATCTTGATCAAACGCCACCAGCGGAGTTATCACGACATCCAGTCGTTTTAATGGCAAGACATCGCGCACATCTAATTGAGGCTCCAGAATGTTCAGGCGATTACGAATGAGCTGGCTATCAGGACGATAGTGGAGAAACAACAAATGGCCGGGACAGAAAGGATGAAGTACCGGCAGATAAATCTGTTTTTTCTGCTGCCACAATAATTCGATAACAGGAGCGGTATCTAACTCGCCATCGAAAGAGAGAAAGAGTGCAATAGTATTGGCTTGCTGAATTTTGTCGTGGGAAGCGATTTGTCTGGCGGCGAGATTGGCGGATTGTTGTTGTTGCTCAGGAGTCAAAAGACGCCGACGCTCACGGATTTCACTGCGAATTTTTTGCCGCTCAAGGGCATGCTGCGGATTTAGAGGCATGTTATACCCATCATACTTCAAGTTGCATATGCGTTGGCTACGCTCAATTACCCGAATCACTTACTTATGTAAGTTCATTTGGACTCACTCTCTTGCCGCCTTCCTGAAACTCGAATTATTGAGGGTATAAAAGATATGCAGCTGAGGTAAGTGAGAGGAAAATTGCCTGTATCAGAACGAACGTGATAACCGTAAATACGTGTTACACGATAAGAAAGGGATCTCCGAGATGCCGCCGCAGGCTGTAACCCTTGAACCCATGGTTCAAGGTGAACGCAGCGTCGCAACCTTAAGGCTTCTCGGCGGACCGAGCATGCGCACCGGTTACGGAGGCACTACATTCTGTTGGTATTAAATATCGGCTCAGGGGACTGACCCGCTGACGAACACCTCAGAGAAATTCTTTACTCTCTGCTGAATCTATCATTCAACAGAGATTTATTCAAACTGTGCATCCTGACGTTCAGAGATGCGACCTTGTTCAAGCAATGCCTGTTCAATGGTCTGTTGTAGCATCCGAATACGTTGCTCCATATTGGATGCATAGTCACGGGTTTTCAACCTTTCCTGAGCTAATTCGTGACATACGTTCAATGCCGCGATGAAAACTAACTGCTCAGTATTGGTGACTCTAGTGCGAACTTTCAGATCTTGCAACCGTTGGTTAAGATCTTCTGCGGCCATGTTCAACGCGTCTTGTTGTTCTGGCGGACAATTAACTCTTAACGAGCGACCAAAAATTTGAATATCTACTGGTTGTGCAGACATGCCACCTTCCTGACTAATTTCGCGCCAGCCCTGAAAACCAGAGGCAAAATGCTCGTAGCTGCAAAGCGGGCGTCACTATATATATCTCAATACCAAGATACAACCCCTTTATACCCGTCATCCTTCAAGCTGCATATGCGGTGGCTGCTCTCGCTCGCCCGAATCATTGACTGGCGTCAACTCAGCGGGATTCACTCAATTGCCGCTTTCCTGCAACTCGAATTATTTAGGGTATATATCCATTATTTTTCAAGTGACAAGAGGCTTTGCCGCTTCCTGCATCTTGAAATCTATAGGATATAGTGCATTGCGTTTTCTGGTATAGCGACCTTTCTTGGTGGTAGCATAACACGAACTTATCCTGCCAACGATGACCAATACGCATGTCTATAGAGAATACATTACCAACTTACCAATCACTGGCCCTGGCATTGAACCAGCAAGCAGTGGCATTAACCCCGGCTGAAATGCATGGCCTGATCAGCGGCATGCTGTGCGGAGGCAGTAAAGACGATGGCTGGCGCGCACTGGTGCATGACTTGACCAATGAGGGTATTGCCTTCTCACAAGCCCTGGGTTTGCCGTTACAACAGTTACATGAAGCAACACAAGAAGCGCTGGAAAACGAAGGTTTTATGTTCCAGTTGCTGATTCCTGAAGGGGAAGAAGTGACTGTTTTTGACCGTGCTGATGCATTATCCGGCTGGGTAAACCATTTCCTGTTAGGGCTTGGAATGCTGCAACCGAAGTTGGCGCAAGTGAAAGATGAAGTGGGTGAGGCCATTGATGATTTACGGAATATCGCTCAGTTAGGGTATGACGAAGATGAAGATCAGGAAGAATTGGCTCAATCGCTGGAAGAAGTCATTGAGTATGTCCGTGTCGCGGCTATCTTGTGTCATATCGAATTTACCCAAGAAAAACCGACTGCACCGGAAATACGCAAGCCGACATTACACTAGACGAATCAGTGTTATGCGTTAAATGATAAAAATCGGATATTTCAGGAGAGTGTAATGACTCAGCAAGAATACCAGAACCGCCGTCAAGCGCTGTTGGCGAAGATGGCCCCGGGCAGTGCTGCTATTATTTTTGCCGCACCAGAGGCCACGCGCAGCGCGGATTCCGAATATCCATATCGGCAGAATAGCGATTTCAGCTATCTGACGGGCTTTAATGAGCCGCAAGCGGTGCTGATTCTGGTGAAAAGCGATGAGACTCACAACCACAGCGTGCTGTTTAACCGGGTGCGGGATTTAACCGCTGAAATCTGGTTTGGCCGCCGTTTAGGGCAAGAGGCCGCACCTGAGAAGTTGGGTGTTGATCGCGCATTACCTTTCGATGAAATCGACGAGCAACTCTATTTGCTGCTTAATCGCCTTGATGTGATTTATCACGCGCAGGGGCAATATGATTATGCAGATAAAATTGTTTTTGCGGCGCTGGAAAAGTTACGTAACGGTTTTCGTAAAAATCTACGCGCACCCGCAACGTTGACTGACTGGCGGCCATGGCTGCATGAGATGCGTCTGTTTAAGTCAGAGGAAGAAATTGCTGTGCTGCGTCGAGCCGGTGAAATCAGCGCGTTAGCCCATACCCGTGCGATGGAGAAATGCCGCCCAGGAATGTTCGAATACCAGTTGGAAGGGGAAATTCTGCATGAGTTTACCCGTTATGGTGCGCGTTATCCGGCCTATAACACCATTGTCGGCGGCGGTGAGAACGGCTGCATTCTGCATTACACCGAAAATGAGTGCGAACTGCGGGATGGTGAATTGGTGCTGATTGATGCGGGTTGTGAATATCAGGGCTATGCCGGTGATATTACGCGTACTTTCCCGGTTAATGGCAAATTCACTCCCGCGCAACGCGAGATTTATGACATCGTGCTGGCCTCCATTAACAAAGCACTGGAGCTGTTCCGGCCAGGCACCAGTATCCGCGAAGTCACTGAGCAGGTTGTGCGGATTATGATCACCGGCTTGGTTGATTTGGGCATCCTGAAAGGAGATATCGAGCAGCTTATTGCCGAACAGGCACACAAGCCATTCTTTATGCACGGCCTGAGCCACTGGCTGGGGTTGGATGTGCATGATGTCGGCGATTATATCAACAGTGACCGTGGTCGTATTCTTGAACCTGGTATGGTGCTGACCATTGAGCCGGGCTTATATATTGCGCCAGATGCCGATGTTCCACCGCAATATCGTGGTATTGGTATTCGGATTGAAGATGACATCGTGATTACCGCAGAGGGTAATGAAAATCTGACCGCCAGTGTGGTAAAAGATCCCGATGAGATTGAAGCCCTTATGGCAGCAGCGAGATAACTGATGAGCGTGATAATTGTCGGTGGCGGTATGGCCGGTGCAACATTGGCGCTGGCTATTTCATCCCTTACGCATGGGAAGATGCCGGTGGCGCTGGTTGAAGCGCAACGTCCTGATAGCAGGCAGCATCCGGGTTTTGATGCCCGTGCCATTGCTTTGGCGCACGGCACCTGTCAGCAATTGGATAGTATTGGCCTCTGGTCGGCGCTGGCCGATTGCGCCACCGCCATAGAACATGTTCACGTCAGTGATAGTGGCCATTCCGGTTTTGTGAACCTTCGGGCGCAAGATTATCGGGTTCCGGCACTGGGCCAGGTTATCGAGTTGTTTGATGCGGGTAAGCGGCTATTTGCCTTATTGCAGAAAGCACCGGGAGTGACCCTACATTGCCCGGCCAAAATGGTTGATGTGGTTCGCACGGCTGAATCTGCCACGGTGACATTGGATAAAGGCCAACAGCTTCACGCTAAACTGTTGGTGGCGGCGGATGGCTCTCATTCCGCATTGGCTCAGGCCTGTAACATTCAGTGGCAGCAGCAGGATTATCAACAGATTGCAGTGATCGCTAATGTCACGACTTCTGAGCTACCCAACGGGCGTGCTTTTGAGCGCTTTACCCGTAATGGGCCGTTGGCGCTGCTGCCGATGTCTCAGGGGCGCAGTTCGTTGGTGTGGTGTCATGCCAAAGAAGATAGAGCACAGGTTGATAGCTGGGATGATGTCCGTTTTCTGGCGGAATTACAGCGCGCTTTTGGCTGGCGTTTGGGGAAAATGCTCCATGCTGGCAAACGCCATAGTTACCCACTGCAATTGCTCACGGCCACGCGCCATGTTAGCCATCGTCTGGCATTAGTCGGTAATGCCGCCCAAACATTGCATCCGATTGCCGGTCAGGGGTTTAATCTCGGTCTGCGTGATGTGATGACATTAGCAGAAACTATCGCGCGGGCGGGGGATGATCCCGGTGATTATAAGGTACTCAGTCAATATCAACGGTGGCGGGAACCTGATCAACAGGCAACTATTGGCATCACTGATGGGTTAATTCGCCTGTTTGCCAACCGCTATGGGCCGTTGGTGGTTGGCCGCAATCTTGCTTTGATGTCGATGGAACAGATACCTGCAATCCGTGATACTTTCGCGCGGCGCACGCTGGGATGGGGCGGTCGCTAGTTTTACCCGTCATCTTTCACGTTGCTTCCTGCATCGAGAAATCTATCGGGTAAATAAAGTTCATATTTTCATGGGATATATCTCGGTATGCAATCATATGACGTGGTAATCGCTGGTGGCGGAATGGTCGGCCTGGCACTGGCTTGCGGGTTGCAAGGCAGCGGTCTGCGTATCGCCATTCTGGAACACCAGCCAGAACAAGAGCCGCTACCTGCGCCAGTGAGCGGTGAGCTGGCGCTTCGGGTCTCGGCGATCAATGCAGCCAGTGAGCGCTTACTGCAAAAAATTGGTGTGTGGGAGAACATCCTGGCTCTACGCGCCAGCCCTTATAGTGGCATGGAAGTGTGGGATCAAGACAGTTTTGGCAAAATTGCTTTCCACGCCGATGAGTATGGTTTCAGCCATCTGGGACATATTATTGAAAATCAGGTCATTCAGCAGGCACTCTGGCAACGAGCAAGCCAATTGGCTGATGTCACCTTGCTGGCCCCCGCCAGTATCAAACAGGTAGCTTGGGGCGAAAGTGAGGCATTTATCACGCTGACAGATGACCGGATGCTGAGCACCAAACTGGTGGTCGGGGCCGATGGGGCCAACTCTTGGTTGCGCCAACATGCTGATATCCCTCTGACATTTTGGGATTATGCCCATCACGCGCTGGTGGCCACTATTCGCACTGAAGAAGCCCATCAGGCCACGGCCAGACAGGTGTTTCATGGCGACGGCATTTTAGCATTCCTGCCATTTAGCGACCCGCATCTTAGCTCGATTGTTTGGTCAGTCTCACCTGATCGCGCCGCTGAGTTAACCGCACTGCCCGCAGAGCAGTTTAACCGCGAGTTGGGAATGGCATTTGATATGCGACTGGGGCAATGCCAACTTGAAAGCGAGCGCCAAACCTTCCCACTGACCGGGCGATATGCGCGCAGTTTTGCCGCTCACCGGTTGGCTTTGGTCGGTGATGCTGCCCATACCGTGCATCCATTGGCTGGGCAGGGGGTGAATTTAGGCTTTATGGATGCTGCTGAATTGGTTTCAGAACTCCGGCGCTTGCAGCGTCAGGGCAAAGATATTGGCCAACACCTTTATTTACGCCGCTATGAACGTCGCCGTAAACACCGTGCTGCGGTGATGCTAGCCAGTATGCAGGGGTTTCGTGATTTATTTGCCGGAAATAATCCCGCTAAAAAACTGCTGCGTGATATTGGGTTAACATTGGCTGATAACTTACCGGGTATCAAACCACAGTTAGTGCGTCAGGCGATGGGGTTAAATGATTTGCCCGATTGGCTCGATGAATAATCCAGGGTATAAAACCCGCCTCAGTTGAAATAATCTAATTTCAGCCCACTTTTCGCATTAGTTTTTTTATGTACAACCAAAGCCTGATAAGTTGATTCTGACAGGGTTTTGGTTGTTTCGTTATATAACATCGCTATTTTTACGCTTTAATTGTTAATTATGTGCCTCTGGGCGCATTTTTACAGTGGAAAACTCTGCACAATACCCCTGCCTTTTGTCGTCCTAACTCTGGTTATCGCCTATTTTAGCTTATGGTTACCTGATGGATTCAGTGATAACGTTGGGTAAAAGGTATTGTTTGCGTAACGGTGTTCATGCCTATTTTTATTGGGGGATGAAGCCGGTATAAAACACTCATGACATGTTATAGCCAAAGCAATTGGCGTTGTAGGTAGGCGGCAAGCGAATGAATTCCCGATAAGCTTACACCGGTAAGTGATTCGGGTGAATGAACGTAGCCAACGCCCCTACGGCTTCAAGTGCGAAGGGTATATTGAGGGAGAGTAGATGGCTAAGCAGACCCCGCTGTATGACCAACACGTGGCGTGCGGTGCGCGCATGGTAGATTTTCATGGCTGGATGATGCCATTGCATTATGGTTCCCAAATCGATGAGCACCATATCGTGCGCCAGGATGCCGGTATGTTTGATGTCTCGCACATGACTATTGTCGACTTACACGGTGCTCGTACCCGTGAATTCCTGCGTTATCTATTAGCTAATGATGTTGCCAAACTGACCCAACCGGGCAAAGCCCTTTATACCGCAATGCTGAATGCCTCCGGCGGTGTTATCGATGATTTGATTGTCTATTTCCTACGCGAAGACTATTTCCGTTTAGTGGTTAACTCTGCTACCCGCGAAAAAGATCTGAACTGGATCATTCAGAATGCTGAGCCGTATCAGGTTGATGTCACTGTACGTGATGATTTGGCGCTGGTAGCAGTGCAAGGCCCAACAGCACAACAGAAAGTCGCGACCTTACTAACTCCTGAGCAGCAACAAGCGATCGCAGGAATGAAGCCGTTCTTTGGTATTCAGGCTGATGATTTGTTTATCGCCACCACCGGCTATACCGGCGAAGCAGGTTACGAAATTGCGCTACCTAAAGAACGGGTTGTCGAATTTTGGCAACAGTTGTTGGCTGCTGGTGTGAAACCTGCTGGCCTTGGTGCACGAGACACTTTGCGTCTGGAAGCCGGTATGAATCTCTACGGTCAGGAGATGGACGAAGGCGTTTCGCCGCTCGCCGCCAATATGGGCTGGACAGTGGCCTGGTTGCCAGAAGACCGCCAGTTTATCGGCCGCGAAGCACTTGAGCAGCAACGTGCTAACGGAACTGAGCAATTGGTAGGTTTGATCATGACCGAAAAAGGTGTATTACGTAATGAGTTGCCGGTGCATTTTTCTGATGATTCGGGCAATCAGCATGTGGGCGTGATAACCAGCGGTTCATTCTCTCCTACACTGGGTTTTAGTATTGCACTGGCCCGTGTCCCTGCGGGGATAGGTGAAAATGCAGTAGTGCAAATCCGCAACCGTGAAATGCCGGTGCGGGTCACAAAACCGGGTTTTGTGCGGGCGGGTAAACCGGTCGCGCTGTAATTATTTAGAGTATTCCGAATTCTACGAGCCACACCTTTTTGGCTCTACCCTTTTTAAGGAGCAGCAATGAGCAATGTACCAGCAGATTTGAAATATGCGTCATCTCATGAGTGGGTTCGTGCCGATGGTGATGGCGTGTACAGCGTCGGGATCACCGAGCATGCACAAGAGCTACTGGGTGACATGGTGTTTGTTGATTTGCCTGAAGTGGGCAGTGAAGTTTCCGCTGGCAGCGATTGCGCTGTTGCCGAATCCGTTAAAGCTGCTTCTGACATTTATGCGCCAATCAGTGGTGAAATCATCGCTGTGAATGCTGAACTGGAAAGCTCCCCAGAGCTGGTGAACAGCGCGCCTTATACCGATGGCTGGCTATTTAGCATCAAAGCTTCTGATGAAAGTGAGTTGGATAGTTTGTTAGATGCTGAGGCGTATCTGGCGACCATTGAAGAATAAATGAAAAAAGCCTGAGGTGAGTGAAGTGCAATGAGCTAAGGGTTGACCACGTCTGCGGGCGCACCGGTGGCTCACGCCACTACGACCCGAACGACGTGTTTCCCCTTAGTTCGGCTTTGTGAGTATTTCTAAAACCTCTCCAAGGCGCGGTTAATCTCAAATATCTCCCGTCCCATGCCCTATTCAGGAATGTGTAGCAAATGACTCAGAATCTCAGCCAGCTTGAACATAACGATGCTTTTATTCAGCGCCATATCGGCTCCTCTGCTGAACAACAGCAACAGATGTTGGCCGCTGTTGGTGCCAACTCGTTAAGTACATTGATCCAGCAGATTGTTCCGGCAGATATCCAATTGCCAAGCCCGCCCCCGGTGGGGGAAGCCGCCACAGAACATCAGGCGTTGGCGGAACTTAAAGGGATCGCCAGCCAGAATCAGCGCTATAAATCCTATATCGGCATGGGCTACAGCCCGGTTCTGACGCCGCCGGTTATTCTACGTAATATGCTGGAAAACCCCGGTTGGTACACGGCTTACACTCCGTATCAGCCAGAAGTTTCACAGGGTCGCCTTGAGGCATTACTGAATTTCCAGCAACTTACCCAAGACTTGACTGGCCTGGATCTGGCTTCTGCTTCTTTATTGGATGAAGCCACCGCAGCCGCAGAATCCATGGCGTTGGCGAAACGAGCCAGTAAACTCAAAGACGCCAATCGTTTCTTCGTCGCCGATGATGTCCATCCACAAACACTGGATGTCGTCCTGACCCGCGCAGAAACCTTTGGTTTCGAAGTGATTGTTGACCGCGCAGAAAAAGTGCTGGAGTTAGACGGCGTGTTCGGTGTGTTGCTGCAACAAGTGGGCACCACGGGTGAACTACATGATTACAGCGCGCTGTTGGCTGAGCTGAAAAAACGCAAAATCATTACCAGTGTTGCCGCCGATATTATGGCGTTAGTGCTGTTGACCGCACCGGGTAAGCAAGGTGCTGATGTGGTGTTTGGCTCGGCTCAGCGCTTTGGTGTCCCTATGGGCTACGGTGGCCCACACGCGGCATTCTTTGCCTGCCGCGACGAGTTTAAACGCTCCATGCCGGGGCGGATTATCGGTGTTTCCCGTGATGCCGCTGGTAACACCGCGTTGCGAATGGCGATGCAAACTCGCGAGCAACATATCCGTCGCGAGAAAGCCAACTCCAATATCTGTACTTCTCAGGTTTTACTGGCCAATATCGCCAGCTTGTATGCGGTTTATCATGGCCCACAAGGCTTGCAGCGCATCGCGGGTCGCATTCACCGCATGACTGATATTCTGGCGGCGGGCTTGCAACAAGCTGGTCTGGCACTGCGTTTCACCCATTGGTTCGATACATTGACTGTCGAAGTGAAAGATAAAGCTGCTGTATTGGCTCGCGCATTGAGTTTTGGTATTAATCTGCGAACTGATATTCATGGTGCAGTAGGTATCACGCTGGATGAAACTACCTCGCGTGAAGATCTTCAAATTCTCTTCACCTTGTTAGTTGGTGATAACCACGGTCTCGATATTGACCTGCTTGATGCCAAAGTCAGCCAGAATAGTCAGTCGATTCAAACGGGCATGCTGCGCCAGGAGCCAATTCTGACTCACCCGGTATTTAATCGTTACCACAGCGAAACCGAAATGATGCGTTATATGCATCGTTTAGAACGCAAAGATTTAGCACTGAATCAGGCGATGATCCCGCTGGGCTCTTGCACCATGAAGCTGAATGCTGCCGCCGAGATGATCCCGATAACCTGGCCGGAATTCGCTGAATTGCACCCATTCTGCCCGCCGGAACAAGCTGCGGGTTATCAGCAAATGATTGGTCAACTGTCACAATGGTTGGTGCAACTGACCGGTTATGATGCGGTTTGTATGCAGCCAAACTCTGGCGCGCAAGGCGAATATGCAGGGTTACTGGCGATTCGCCGTTATCATGAAAGCCGCAATCAGGCGAGCCGTCATATCTGTTTGATCCCAAGCTCGGCTCACGGCACCAACCCGGCATCGGCACAAATGGCCGGTATGTCCGTAGTGGTGGTGGCCTGTGATAAGCAAGGGAATATCGATTTGCACGACCTGCGCCAGAAGGCGGGTGAAGCAGGTGATGAACTCTCTTGTATTATGGTGACTTACCCGTCGACTCACGGCGTGTACGAAGAAACCATCCGCGAAGTTTGCCAGATTGTGCATCAGTTTGGTGGTCAGGTTTACCTCGATGGCGCAAACATGAATGCGCAGGTGGGAATAACCACTCCGGGCTATATTGGCGCGGATGTTTCTCACCTGAACTTACATAAAACCTTCTGTATTCCACACGGCGGTGGTGGCCCAGGTATGGGGCCGATTGGTGTTAAAGCACATTTAGCGCCGTTTGTTCCGGGCCACAGTGTGGTGCAAATTGATGGTATGACGACCCAACAGGGCGCGGTTTCGGCGGCCCCATTTGGTAGTGCGTCAATCTTGCCTATCAGCTGGATGTACATCCGTATGATGGGGGCTGATGGGCTGAAACAAGCCAGTCAGGTCGCGATTCTGAATGCCAACTACATTGCAACTCGCCTGAAAGAGGCCTATCCGGTGCTGTATACCGGCCATGATGGCCGGGTGGCGCATGAATGTATTCTGGATATTCGCCCGCTGAAAGAAGCGACCGGAATCAGTGAGATGGATATCGCCAAGCGCTTAATCGACTTCGGCTTCCATGCGCCAACCATGTCCTTCCCGGTGGCGGGCACGCTGATGGTGGAACCGACTGAATCAGAAGGTAAAGTTGAGTTAGACCGCTTTATCGACGCCATGCTGGCTATCCGCGCGGAAATCGAGAAAGTGGCTCGTGGTGAATGGCCACTGGAAGACAACCCGTTGGTGAATGCGCCGCATACTCAAGCTGAGCTGGTCGATGAGTGGCAGCATCCGTACAGTCGTGAGCTAGCGGTATTCCCGGTGGCAGGTGTGATGGAGAATAAATACTGGCCGAGCGTGAAACGTCTGGATGATGTGTACGGTGACCGTAATTTGTTCTGCTCATGCGTACCTATCAGTGACTACGAATAATTCTTGCAGCAAATAATACAGGCTGCTGATAAACCCCAATAACTCGATCTTACAAGGTGAGGGCAGGCAGAAGAGTAAAGCGTCCGCGCCAGGGACGGCGCGGGTCGAGCCTACAAGGATGCTTGTTCTAACAAAAGAAATACGGCGTCTTTACGATCTGCCTGTTTTCACCTCTACGGGCACTTTGTTATTAATCTTAAAGGGTCGCGCAAGCGGCCCTTTTGCTGTTTATATCATGGCGATAATTGGTATCTACTCTTATCAATGACTACGCTTATTTTTCGTTATACAAATAGTAAGCGTGATTATTTATGGTAAGTACTCAATTTATCGGTAGTTGGTCACTGGTATCGCAGCACTTTGTTTTACCCGATAACAGCATTCATTATCCGATGGGGCAGGCGATGTCTGGTCGGATTAATTATGAAAAACAAGGCACGATGGCTGCCCAACTGTACAGTAGCGGCAGAACAAAGTTTGCCTCTGAAGATTGGTTGCAAGGTAATGATACTGAAATAAAAAATGCCTTTCTCAGTGCATTGACCTATTTTGGCCGATATGAAATTGATGAACAGCTTGCGACCGTCACACATATTGTCGAAGGCAGTTTATTTCCCAATTGGGTAGGAAGTCAGCAGGTTCGCTATTATCAATTTGAGGAAGACCGTTTGACACTGCGCACCCCGCCACTGCAAATGAATAATTCTGTGCTGGTTGGGGTGTTAATTTGGCAAAAAATTCACGGCTGAATAAGGGACTGAGATATGCATAAGAATGTGGCATTAGTGACCGGGTAAAAAGCTTACTGCCAATGAAACGCGGCGGGCATCCACAAGAAGTGGCAGAGGCAATCGTCTGGTTGCTGTCAGACCATGCCTCTTATGTCACTGGCAGTGTATTGGATTTAGCCGGCGGGAAATAAGCGAGTATTCAGTTACTTCAGCCAACCTTTTTGCTGTGCTGCCTGCAACTGCGGCAGCAAATGCTGCCAAATCTCAGGATAGCATTCGGCAACCAATTGGTTACGCTCCAGTACCTGCTGTAGCTGAATACCATTTTCTATCCAACTTTGTCCCTCGGTATGCAGGTTAATAAGCATGGGCAGAATGCGATCCAGCACTGTCGCAAAGCGCGCCTCGGCAGTTTCTTCCGCTTCATACTCATTCCACAGCGCAGTAAATTGTGCGCCTAATGCAGGTGGCAGTAGGCCAAATAAGCGCCTGGCGGCAGCGACCTCTTGCTCATGAATAGCGGCTCTGGCCGCCAAATCATAAACAATGACATCACCGGCATCGATTTCGACAATATCATGCAGCAGCGTCATTTTTATCACGCGATTGATATCGATGTCTGGGCCAGCATAGGGAGCCAGACTCATTGCCGCTACGGCAAAATGCCAACTGTGCTCGGCTGAATTTTCCTGACGCAAGCTGGCAATCACTTTGGTGCGCCGCTGAATATCTTTTAGCTTATCGATTTCCATCAGAAACTGAATAGTCTCTGTCAGTGGACCAAAATCCAAGACTGCTAATGACATAAATTACCCTTTGTTTTTGGCGCTGAGCAATAATTGCTGCTCAGGCTCGATTTGTCACCCTAATTTGAACCACAGACACGGCGGGTTACATGTACTGACAGAATATTTAAGCGTACACGTGTACACTGGAATTATTCTCAGTTAATCTGTGCGCACTCTTTTTGTACAACTTTAGAATAACTATTGCGCTCATCGGATGAGATAACGATTCATTTTCAGGATAATTAGTATTGAAGAATAAATCAGCTGTACCTACGACCTCGGTCACTCCCACCGTAGCGGCAACACCGTCTTATCCGTGGGCAGAAGAAATAGCCAATAGCATCAGTCATGGTATTGGCGTGGTGTTTGGCATTATCGGTTTGGTTTTGCTATTGGTGCAGGCGTTAGATAATGGGGCCGATACCAAAGCATTAACCAGTTATAGTTTGTATGGCGGCAGTATTATTCTGCTGTTTTTAGCCTCGACGTTGTATCACGCCATCCCACATCGCAAGGCGAAACTCTGGCTACAGAAGTTTGACCATTGTGCCATTTACATCTTAATCGCTGGGACATATACACCATTTCTATTGGTGGGGTTGGACTCCCCGTTAGCCCGTGGCTTGATGGCGGTAATATGGGGATTGGCACTGGTGGGCGTCATTTTCAAATTGGCCTTTGCACATCGCTTTGAGGTGTTGTCGCTGGTGACTTACCTGACGATGGGCTGGCTTTCATTGATTGTGATTTATCAACTGGCGGTAAAGCTTGAGATTGGTGGGTTAGCATTATTGGCGATTGGCGGCTTGTTATACACGTTGGGGGTGATTTTCTATGCCTCTAAGCGCATTCGCTTCGGCCACGCCATTTGGCACGGTTTTGTGTTGGGCGGCAGTGTTTGCCACTTTATGGCAATTTATCTGTACGTCTAATCGTTGGTTTTAAGAAGGCCGGAAAACCGGCCTTATGGTGTTACCGACGAATATTATTTATCTTCAGTCAGTGAATAGGGTAACGGCTGAATAGTGAGCACGCTTTCTGCATCATCACGCACGCGCAGCACACTGTCTGCCGCCAAGTCATTATTCAGCACCGCTTGAACCCACACCGTGCCATCACTGAGCGCAACGGCTGCCAATACGCTACCGGTACGACGCCAGTTTTCACCTAATTGCCACTCTAAATCTTCGCCGGCTGCTGGCACTCGGTTGGCGTGACCTGCCAACCAGTAGAGTGCGCGCTTATTAGCACCACGGTATTTTGCTCTGGCGACCATTTCTTGCCCGGTATAACACCCCTTGCTGAAACTGATGCCATTCAACGCCTGAATGTTTGTTGCTTGTGGAATAAATTGCGCGCTGCTATCGGTATCAATGATAGGAAAACCTGCTTCGATATCCAGCGCCAGCCACTGTTTGCTGTTATTAAACTGCGCGCGATCAGCCAGTTTTTCCACTAACTGTTGCGCTTGCCCGGTATCTGTCACCAGCAGGAAGCGCTCGGCGGGCAGAGAGAAATACAACAGTGTGCTATCACCTTGCTGTACTACCGGGTGATCGGCATTAGGTAACTCGGCGAAAACCTCCGCTAGCGCAGCTTTTGCCTGTGTGCCCGCCACACCGAGTAAAACGACATCAGGTTGTGCGGCAATCACCACTTTGGAGAACACCGCATATTTCTTCAGCTCGCTCAACTGGTTATCAAGCACACTACGGCGTTCGATAAAGGCTAACCCTTCGCCACGATAAAATAATCGCAGGTTGCTCCACATTTTCCCTTTGGCATCACAGTGGGCACACAGCACATGCTGATCTGTGGGCAGTGCATCAATATCTGCCGTGACTTGCCCTTGCAGATATTTTACGCGGTCTGCGCCCGTTAAGGTTACCAGCGCCCAGTCATCAAGAGAGATTAATGTTAGTGGCAGCTCAGAAGAGGCGACCAGTGGTTGTGCAGCAAATGGAGTGTTATTAGCCATGGCTTACCTAAAATAAATATACCCGTCATACTTCAAGCTGCATGTGCGTTGGCTACGCTCACTAACCCGAATCACTTACTCATGTAAGCTCATCGGAGTTTTCTCGCTTACCGCCTTCCTGCCACTCGAATTATTTTGGGTAGAGTAAGTACCTGCGGATAAGTGGTACCTATCAGCGCGGCACAGTGAACTGATGCTCCAATGGTAAAATAGTCGGGTAGCTTTGCAAGCAGTAATTCCACGGAATGACCATTATTATTCAATATCTGAATTCGACGATATCTGAGGTACAATAGCCACAGATTCTATGGCGGAGTGCTGAATATGATTGAAAAAACAGCATAATCCCGTCCTTAGCCTATCAGTATCCTTTTTTTGAGGAGTCAATCAGGACATGGAAATCGATAATAAAGCCCGTATTCACTGGGCGTGCCGTCGGGGTATGCGTGAACTGGATATCTCTATCATGCCGTTTTTTGAACATGAATATGATGGCTTGAGCGATAACGAGAAACAGGTTTTTATCCGCTTGCTTGAGTGTGATGATCCAGATTTATTTAACTGGTTGATGAATCACGGGGAACCGCAGGATAGTGAGCTGCGTCAAATGGTCAAACTGATTCAAACACGAAATAAAGCCCGTGGCCCAGTGGCGATGTGACCTGCGGATATCCTGGCACACTCAACTCTTCTCTCTATTAGCTCATGGCGTCCTGGTCACATTGACGCTGGTTGCGCCTTGGCCTCAGGGCTATACCGCGCTGTGGTTGGTATTACTGACGTTAGTGGTGTTTGAGTGTATCCGCAGCCAGAAAAATATTACGTCTTGCCAAGGTGAGATCAGGCTGAAACCCGGCAATATAGTGCTATGGAAACGGCATGAGTGGGTCGTCATTAAGCAGCCGTGGATCACCCGTTATGGCGTATTATTGAGTTTACAACAGACAAGCAGTCGCTCAACCCGTAAGCGTTTATGGCTAGCGGCTGATAGCATGTCTGAAGAGGAATGGCGGCAATTGTGTCTCCTGCTGCGCCATTCATTTGGCTCCGATGAAGGTATTAATTAATGAAGCCCTTAATCTGGCTGGTGGAAGATGAACCGAGTATCGCTGACACCTTAATTTATACCTTGGAAAGTGAAGGTTTTACCCTCCGGTGGTTTGACCGGGGGGAACCCGCTCTGGCTGCTTTGGCCAATGGCCCGCCAGCACTGGCAATAGTTGACGTGGGCTTACCTGATATTAACGGTTTTGACCTGTGCCGCCGTATATTGGCCCAAGTACCGGAACTTCCTGTGGTTTTTTTAACTGCACGTAGCGAAGAGCTGGATCGGATTGTCGGCTTGGAAATCGGCGCTGACGACTATATCGCTAAACCATTCTCACCGCGTGAGGTGAGCGCCAGAGTTCGCACCGTGTTACGGCGGCTGCAAAAATCTCAATCCTTGGCTACTTCTGCCACCTTGCATCAGGTCGGCAATTTCACTCTGGACGAAGCGGGGGCGAGAGTCACTTATCATCAACAGGTTTTATGGCTCACCCGCTATGAATATCTGCTACTGAAAACCTTATTACTGGCACCTGATCGTGTATTTTCACGCCAGCAATTGATGGATATTGTCTGGGCGCAAGCAGAAGAGAGCCAGGATCGTACCGTCGATACCCACATCAAAACTCTGCGCTCAAAGCTGCGTATGACTTACGATGAAGAGTCGCCAATTCGCACCCATCGTGGGCTGGGTTACAGCCTGACGTATCGAACATGAGCCATTTCCGATGAAAATAGGTGTGCGTTTGTTGCTGGGCTATTTTCTGATAGTCGCCATCGCCGGTTATTTTGTCATTCGTATTTTCGTGCAGGAAGTTAAGCCCGGGGTGCGGCGCGCGACGGAAGGAACATTGGTCGATACCGCCACCTTGCTGGCGCAATTCGCCCGTCAGGATATGTTGCAAAATAAAGTCGCCGGTGGTCAGTTGGCACAAGCTTTTGCTTCACTCAATCTGCGGCCAATCGGCGCAAATATTGAAGGTATCCGTAAGGATCGCAATGAATACCGGGTTTATCTGACTGACGCTAAGGGACGGGTGATCTTTGATTCATCCGGTAAAGCCGTCGGGCAAGACTATTCGCGCTGGAATGATGTCTGGCTGACACTGCGTGGTAATTATGGCGCACGTAGCACCCGCACCGATCCTGCCGACGAACAAAGTTCGGTGATGTATGTGGCCGCTCCGGTGATTGTCGAGAATAAGATTATTGGGGTGCTCAGTGTGGGTAAACCCAATATTTCTATGGCTCCGGTCATCAAACGCAGTGAGCGTAAAATCTTGCTGGCGGGTGGGGTGTTACTGGGGATTGCTCTGCTAATTGGCTTGGGGTTTGTCTGGTGGATCAATCGGGCTATTGGCAAGCTGGTCGATTATGCCGAACGGGTTTCCGAGGGGCAGAATGTTGCGCTACCCGCGATGGGCAGCAGCGAACTGAATGATTTGGCGCGAGCACTGGAAAGCATGCGGCTTAAATTAGATGGCAAAGCTTATATTGAGCAATATGTTCACACGCTGACCCATGAGTTGAAAAGCCCGCTGGCAGCGATTACTGGTGCGGCCGAGCTATTACGCGAATCTCCACCGCCAGCCACGGCTCAGCGTTTTCTGATGAATATTGAGCAGCAAAGTACGCGTATCCAGCAATTGGTGGATAAGATGCTGATACAGGCACGGCTGGAAAGTCGGGTTGACGTGCAACTGTCCCCAATAGAAATAAGCAGCATCATCAAGCAAGCGATGGGAGCCAAAGAAGCTCAGGCCGTCAGCCGAGGTATTAACTTGCGGTTAATCCGCGCCGATAGTGCGACATTAACCGGGGACGGGTTATTGCTGAGTCAGGCGTTGACCAATCTGATTGATAATGCACTAGATTTCACTCCCGCGGGGGGCGAAGTGACAGTAAGCGGCACCAGGCAAACGGATGAATATTTGATTACCGTTGAAGATACCGGAAGTGGCATCCCAGATTATGCCCAAGAGAAGATTTTTGACCGTTTTTATTCGCTAGCGCGGGCCAATAGCCCAAAAAGTACCGGATTGGGGCTGAATTTTGTGCGCGAAGTTGCCGCTATTCATCAAGGGAATATTTCCCTTGAAAACCGCCAACTGCACGGGGTATGCGCTCGTTTGACCTTACCGCTAGCTATCACTTAAGTCGCTGACTTCACTTTCACTTCACATAACCTCATTTTCCTTTCACTTCACGAGCTTAAGCTGCTCTCCTGACCTTAAAGGAGAGCACGTCATGTTCAAATCCGTACTGTTTTGGAAAATAGCCGCGTTATTGGGACTCATTCTTTTGATGATGATTCCGAAAGAAATGCTGCTGAATGTTATCAATGAACGCAGTGGCTATCGCCAAAGTGTGGTCGACAAAGTCAGTGACAGCACCAGCCGCGCGCAAAAGATCCTTGGCCCGCTGATTGTCGTGCCTTACAGCGAATGGATTGAAACTGAAGTTGATGGTAAGAAGCAGGGGCAACGGGTGAGCCGCCATCGCTACTTATTGCCGGAGGTAATGACAGTCACTGGTGCGCCGGATGTTGAAGTTCGCCAATTGGGTATTTATCAGGCTCAGGTCTATCAGGGGGAACTCTATTTCCACGGTCAATTTGAATCTTCCTCGCTAGATGATTTAGAGCGGGAAGGTGTCACCATCGGCATGCCGTCATTAGTGTTGGCACTGAGTGATTCGCGAGGGATTCAGCAGATTTCGCCGTTAAGTCTGGGTAATGCAAAAATTAATTTTGAACCGGGGGCATTCTTGGGGCGCACGGCGCAAGGGGTGCATGCACCGCTGACTATCGAGCAGGTTCGCCAGGGCAAATTTGATGTTAATTTTAAACTGACACTGGCAGGCACCAACAGCCTTTCAGTTGTGCCCGTCGGGCGCAGCAGTGAACTGACGTTACAGAGCAACTGGCCGCATCCTAATTTTGTCGGTGAGTTTTTGCCATTACAACGCAAAGTAGATGAAAAAGGCTTCCGTGCACATTGGAGCAGTAACTGGCTGGCTAACAGCATGAATATCAACTTTGCCGGTGATAATGTGCGTTTTGATTTTGACCAACTACCTGCGTTCACCACCAGCTTGATTGAGCCAGTCGACCACTATCAGCTAACCGAGCGAGCCATTAAATATGCCATTCTATTTATTGGTTTAACCTTCTTCAGCTTCTTTCTATTCGAGAGCCTGACGTCATTGCGTGTACACCCTATTCAGTATCTGCTGGTGGGCGCAGCATTGGTTTTGTTCTACCTTATGTTACTGGCGTTCTCTGAACATTTAGGGTTTACGCTGGCTTATATTATCGCCAGTTTGAGTTGCAGTATGTTGATTACCATCTATTTAAGTGCAGTGCTAGGCGGGTGGTTGCGTGGCGCATTATTTGCAAGCGGGCTATTACTACTGTACGGCGTATTGTTTGGACTATTGCAATCAGAAGACAATGCTCTGTTATTAGGTGCGGGTTTACTGTTTATTATTCTCGCGGCGGTTATGTTACTGACCCGGCGGTTAGACTGGTATCAAGTGGCTTCCCCACAACGTTTGACCGGGCAGAAAAGCGCAGAATCAACGGATAGCGAACCGAAAACCGAAGAGATATCGAGCGACGTCGCAACAGCGGGAGGCGGTGCTCAAGACTCTTTCCGGTTATGGAAATAAAATTACATAAGTAGAAACGGGTATAGCAAACGGGCACTGTGGCTGCCCGTTTATCCAATTAAAGCAAGGCATCCATCTCAAGCAGAATTTGCTCACACCACTGTTCGATGCGCTCTTCACTCAAATCGTATTGATTAACCTCATCTAACGCCAGGCCCACAAAGTGTTTACCGTCAGCACTGAGCGGTTTCGGGCTGGTAAACTCAAAGCCCTCTGTCGGCCAAAAACCAATAAATTTCACCCCTAGCGGGGCAATATGGTCATGCAGCATCCCAAGAGCATCAAGGAACCATTCGCTATAACCGAATTGATCGCCCATACCATACATGGCGACAATCTTTCCTTTGAGATTCAACTGAGTTAATTGTGGCCAAACGGCTTCCCAATCTTCCTGTAATTCGCCGAAATCCCAGGTAGGGATCCCCAGAATCAGAATGGAATATTCTTCCATCAGGCGAGGGCTGACATCTTTTAAGTTATGTAAATCAACCAGATCTTCGCCGAGAATATCGCGGATTTTTTCTGCCACCATTTCGGTATAGCAGGTGCTGGAGCCGTAAAAGAGACCTATCTTCATGATGTATAGCCATAGCATTACTAATAAGGAATAGCATCGAGTGTACCAGATTTGTCCCGTCATCAGGCATAATGACTGCCCATCCAATCAAAGAGAGAAACAGTCATGCAACAGCAAAATAACCCGCTGATTGAACAGTTTCTTGATGCCCTGTGGCTGGAGCGGAATCTGGCAGAGAATACACTGGCATCATATCGTTTGGATTTACATGCGCTGAGCGGATGGTTAGAGCATCACGACAGTGATTTATTGCGCGCCGGTTCGCAGGACTTGCAGTCTTTCCTTGCCGAGCGCATTGAGGGCGGTTATAAAGCCACCAGTTCAGCCCGGTTGCTCAGTGCGATGCGCCGATTATTCCAATATTTATACCGCGAAAAATTACGCGAAGATGACCCGACAGCGCTACTGTCATCACCTAAATTACCGCAGCGCTTACCAAAAGATTTAAGCGAGGCGCAGGTTGAGGCATTACTTAACTCCCCCAATGTCGATATCCCGCTAGAATTGCGCGACAAAGCGATGCTGGAAGTCCTCTATGCCACCGGTCTGCGGGTGTCTGAGCTGGTTGGGTTGACCATCAGCGATGTGAGTTTGCGCCAAGGGGTAGTGCGAGTTATCGGTAAAGGGAATAAAGAGCGGCTGGTCCCCTTGGGGGAAGAAGCGGTGTACTGGATCGAGAATTACATGGAACATGGCCGCCCATGGCTTATCAATGGGCAGTCATTAGATGTATTGTTCCCAAGCAACCGCAGCCAGCAAATGACAAGACAGACTTTCTGGCATCGAATCAAACACTATGCGATCCTTGCCGGTATTGATAGTGAACGGCTGTCACCTCACGTATTGCGGCATGCTTTTGCCACGCACCTGTTAAATCACGGCGCGGATTTACGTGTGGTACAAATGTTATTGGGCCACAGTGATCTGTCGACGACCCAGATTTATACCCATGTAGCAACTGAGCGTTTGAAGTTGCTACATCAACAGCATCATCCGCGCGCATAATTGTTTTTTATGAAAACCATGCCGAGTAGAAAAAGATAGGATTTATAAATGAAAAAAAGTTTATTACTGCTGCCGATCGTTATCGCTGCATTCACGGGGCTGGCTCATGCTGATGATGCCGCTATCCAACAGACACTGAAAAAGTTGGATATGCAGAAAGCTGACATCCAACCATCACCTATCCCCGGCTTGAGTACCGTGATGACTGAGAGCGGTGTGCTTTATATTTCCGCCGATGGTAAACACTTGTTGCAAGGGCCGCTGTACGATGTTAGCGGTAGCCAACCGGTGAATGTAACCAACCAGATGCTGGTGAAAAAGTTGGAAGCATTGAGCAAAGAAATGATTGTGTATAAGGCGCCACAAGAAAAACACGTTGTTACCGTGTTTACTGATATCACCTGTGGTTACTGCCATAAATTGCATGAGCAAATGAGCGACTATAACGCACTGGGGATAACCGTGCGTTATTTGGCCTTCCCGCGTCAAGGGTTGAGCTCTCAGGCAGAAAAAGACATGCGCTCAATCTGGTGTATGGCTGATCGCAACAAAGCATTCGATGATGCGATGAAAGGTGTCGATATATCACCTGCAACCTGTAAAACCGATATTTCTGAGCACTATAAGTTAGGTGTGCAGTTTGGTATTCAGGGCACTCCAGCTATCGTGTTGCAAAATGGCACTATCGTTCCAGGTTATCTGGAGCCAAAAGAAATGTTACAGATGCTGAATAAGCACCAGGCTTCCTCAAAAGCGGCGGGTTAATCATCCGTGACATTGAAAACTCAACTTCGCCGTCGTGAGGCGGTGGATGATAGCCATTTGCCCGCCCAGTTACACCCATTGCTGCGCCGCCTTTATGCCAGCCGTGGCGTAAAAAGTGCCGAGGAGCTGGAGCGCGGTGTAAAAGGCCTGCTTGCCTGGCAGCAACTCGACGGTATTGAAGCCGGTGTTACTCTGTTGCAACAAGCATTGGCTGACAGGCGTCGTATTGTGATTGTCGGTGATTTTGATGCTGATGGCGCAACCAGTACGGCGTTGGCAGTGCTCGCTTTGCGTAGTATGGGTGGCAGTAATATTGATTATCTGGTGCCAAATCGTTTTGAAGATGGCTATGGGCTGAGTCCCGAAGTTGTCGAGCAAGTTGCTGCCCGTGGTGCAGAACTGATCGTCACTGTCGATAACGGTATTTCCTCTCATGCGGGAGTGGATTTGGCTCATGCTCTGGGTATCCAGGTGTTGGTTACCGACCATCACCTGCCGGGTGAAACCTTGCCAGCAGCCGAAGCTATCATCAACCCGAATTTGGCGGGTTGTGATTTTCTCTCCAAATCACTGGCCGGAGTGGGCGTTACTTTTTATCTGATGTTGGCGCTACGTGCTCGCCTTAGAGACAGCGGTTGGTTTGAACAGCGTGCTCTGGCGGTGCCTAATTTGGCTGAATTGCTGGACTTGGTTGCACTGGGAACGGTAGCCGATGTGGTGCCATTGGATGCCAATAACCGCATCTTGGTGCATCAGGGGTTAAGCCGTATCCGGGCGGGAAAATGTCGACCGGGGATCCGTGCATTACTGGAAGTTGCTAACCGTGATGCGCGCCAACTGGCAGCCAACGATCTGGGTTTCTCCCTTGGCCCACGGCTTAATGCAGCTGGCCGTTTGGATGATATGTCGATCGGCGTGGCGTTATTGCTGAGTGACGATATTGCTCAAGCCAGAGCGCTGGCAATCGATCTTGACGCGCTAAATCAAACGCGCCGTGAGATAGAGCAGGGCATGCAAGTTGAAGCCTTGCAACTGTGCGACCAATTAGAGCGCACCAGCACTGAATTACCTTACGGTATCGCGATGTTTCACCCAGAGTGGCACCAAGGGGTGGTCGGGATTCTGGCCTCACGCATTAAAGAGCGTTTTCATCGGCCGGTTATTGCTTTTGCCCCAGCGGGTGATGGTTTACTGAAAGGCTCGGGGCGGAGTGTGGCAGGCCTGCATATGCGCGATGCTCTTGAACGCCTGGATACCTTAAACCCCGGATTGATGTTGAAATTTGGCGGTCATGCCATGGCGGCGGGGTTATCGCTGGAACAGGATAAATTTGATGAGTTCCGTCAGCGCTTCGCCGATTTAGT